>NZ_JNXD01000005.1:0-348252 GCF_000725785.1 Streptomyces flavovariabilis
CGACCATCTCGCCGACCCACTCACCCATCGCCACATGACGAGTCTGGCCCTGCCGCTGACGCGGCAGGGCCAGAACCCAAGATCTTCATCAGCCTTCTAGGGCCTGTTGCGAAGGTGGCGTCGAGCGGCAGGCCCTGGGGTCAGATCAGCCCCGCCGACTTCAGCCAGGCCCGCGCCACGTCCAGCGGGTCCTTCTTCTCGAGCTGCACCTGCGCGTCCAGCTCCAGGAGCGTCTTCGTGTCCAGCTCGGCCGAGACCGCGTCGAGCGCGTCGACGCCCTTCTGGGAGAGGCCGCCCTTGTGGACCAGCGGGGTCACGTTCGCGAACCCGAAGAGGTTCTCGGGGTCCTTCAGGACCACGAACTTCTCCTTCACGATGGCCGGGTCCGTCGTGAAGACGTCGGCGGCCTGGACGGTGTTCCTGGTCAGCGCCGCCTTGGTGAGGGGGCCGCCCGCGTCGAGCGCTTTGAAGGACTTGAACTCCAGGCCGTACACGGACTTCAGGCCCTCCAGGCCCTGGTGCCGGGTCTGGAACTCGGGCGAGCCGCCGATCACCAGGTCCGGGGCGGCGTCCTTGAGGTCCGCGAGGGTGGACGAGGAGGTGAGCTTGTACTTCTTGGCGGTCTCGGCGTTGACGGTGACCGAGTCCTTGTCCTCGGCGGGCGAGGACTTCAGCAGCGTCAGCTTCTTGTCGAGCTTGGCCTTGACGGCCTCGTTCACCGCCTCGGTGGACTTCTGCCCGGCCTTGGGGTCCAGGTAGGCGAGCAGCGAGCCGTTGTACTCCGGCAGCACGGTGACGGAGCCGTTCTTCATGAGGCCGTACGTCGTCTCGCGACTGCCTATGTTGTGCTTGTAGGTGACCTTGACGCCCTTGGCCTTGAGCGCCTCGCCGTAGATGTCGGCGAGCAGGGTGCTCTCGGCGAAGTTGTTGGAGCCGACGACGACGGTGCCCGCCTTCGCCTTCTCGCCCGCCAGGGGGTTGTCGGACGTGTCGCCGGAGGAACAGCCCGCGAGCAGTGCCGCAGCGGCGGTGAGCGCGGCGGCCGCCGCACCGGTGTGCCTCGTCCTGGACCAGCTGCTCTGCGCGGTAGAAGTCATCCACCGATCCAATCCAGCCGCTTTACGATCAGTCAAGAACAGCCTGGTCACGGTTTATGACAGACACCGTCAGGACGTCAGCGTCGGCGCACCCCCGGCGACACGGCCAGGCGGCCCACCGCCCAGAACACCGCCAGCGTGACGAGCGCCAGGACGGCCACGAGGGTGGCGCCGCCGACCACCTTCTCGTAGTCGCGCTGGTAGAGCCCGTCGACGATGTACCGGCCGAGGCCGCCCAGGCTGACGTAGGCGGCGATGGTGGCCGTCGAGACGATCTGGATGGCCGCCGAGCGCAGGCCGCTCAGGATCAGCGGCAGCGCGACCGGCAGTTCGACCTGGAACAGGATGCGCGACTCGTGCATGCCCATGCCGCGGGCGGCGTCCACAGGGGACGGGTCGACGGTGCGGACGGCCTCGTAGGTGGTCACCAGGATCGGCGGCACGGCGAGGATGACCAGGGGGATCATCACGGGCAGCAGGCCGAAGCCCATCATGATGACGATCAGCACGAGCAGGCCGAAACTGGGCAGCGCGCGGGCCGCGGTGGCGATGAACGCGAGGGCGTTGCCGCCCCGCCCGGTGTGCCCGGTCAGCAGTCCGACGGGCAGGCCGATCGCGGCGGCGAGGGCGAGGGCGAGGGCCGCGTACTGGACGTGTTCGAGCAGGCGTTGGGGGATGCCGTCGTAGCCGTGCCAGTGGGCGCTGTCGCTGAAGAAGGCGTTGACGAAGTTCAGTACGTTCACCGGGTCACGTCCTGGGGGGCGGGCAGTTGCTGCCGCAGGCCGGTCTTCGGGCGCCTGCGGGTGCCCTTCGGCATCCACGGGGTCAGCACGACGCGGAGCAGCACCAGCAGGGCGTCGCACAGGATGGCCAGGACGGCTGTCGTGATCACGGAGTTGACGGCCAGCTCGGGCCGGTCGTACTTCTGCGCGTCGGCGAGCAGGTTGCCGAGGGCGCCCTGGTTGCCGATGAGGGTACCGACGCTGACCAGGGAGATGCTGGAGACGGTGGCGACCCGGAGCCCCGCGATGATGGCGGGCACGGCGATCGGCAACTGCACCTGGAGGTAACGGCGTACGGGGCCGAATCCCATGGCGGTGGCCGCGGCCAGGGTCTCCTGCGGGACGGACCGCACCCCGTCGACGATGGCCGGCACGAGCACCACGAGGCTGTACACGGCCAGCGGGATCATCACGGTCAGCTCGGTCTGGCCGGTGTAGTCGATGAGGACCACGAAGAAGGCCAGCGACGGGACGGCGTAGAGGATGGTGGTGGCGCCGAGCACGGGCGGGTACAGCCAGCGGAACCGCACGCAGAGCTGGGCGAGCGGCAGCGCGAGCAGCAGCCCGGCCAGCACGGGCAGCAGGGCCTCGCGCAGGTGCAGCCCGATCAGGCCGAGGTAGCTGTGCTGGAGGTCGCTCGGGATGTCGAAGAAGCCGTTCACGAGGCGACCTCGGCCTCGCCGGCGTGACCGGCTGCGTGGGCGTCGCGGATCGCCTCGCCGATGGTCGCCTGCGAGACCACACCGGTCACACGGCCGGTGCCGTCCACGGCGACGGCGTGGCCGGACGGGGAGAGCACCGCGCAGTCGAGGGCGGCCCGCAGGGAGTCGGTGCCGGGGGCGAAGGGCCGCCCGTGCGGGACGAGCCGGCCGGCCTTGATGTCACCGGCCGTCAGGTCGCGCCGCTCGCCCCAGCCGAGGGGCCTGCCGTCGGCGTCGGTGACCAGGAGCCAGGGCTCGCCGGAGGCGGCGATCTGTTCGGCGGTGGCGTCGGCCGGGATCACCGGGGCGGTGGTCAGCGGGAGTTCGGCGGAGGGGAAGAACGACAGTCGCCGGATGCCGCGGTCGGCGCCGAGGAAATCCTCGACGAAGGCGTCGGCGGGGTGGGACAGCAGCTCGGCCGGGGGTGCGTACTGGGCGAGGTGCCCGCCCTCGCGCATCACGGCGACCATCGTGCCGAGTTTGATCGCCTCGTCGATGTCGTGGGTGACGAAGACGATGGTCTTGCCCAACTCGTCCTGGATGCGCAGCAGTTCGTCCTGGAGACCCTTGCGTACGACCGGGTCGACCGCCGAGAACGGCTCGTCCATGAGCAGCACGGGCGGGTCGGCGGCGAGCGCCCGGGCCACGCCGACGCGCTGCTGCTGGCCGCCGGACAGCTGGTACGGGTACCGCTTGGCGAGCGCGGCGTCGAGGCCCACGCGCTCCATCAGCTCGGCAGCCCGGGCCCGGGCCTTCTGCTTGCCCCAGCCGAGCACGCGGGGCACCGTGGCGATGTTGTCGAGGATCGTGCGGTGCTGGAAGAGCCCGGCGTTCTGGATGACGTATCCCATGGACCGGCGCAGCGTGGTGACGGGCCGGTGCTGGATGTCCTCGCCGTCGAGGAGGATCGTTCCCTCACTCGGTTCGACCATCCGGTTGATCATCCGCAGGGTGGTCGTCTTGCCGCAGCCCGAGGGTCCGACGAGGACGGTGATCGAGCGGTCGGGTATCTCCAGGGAGAGCCGGTCGACAGCCACCGTGCCGTCCGGATAGCGCTTGGTGACTGATTCGATCCGTATCAAGGCGCCGGAGCCCTTCGGGTTGGCGGAAGCGTTGGCCATGGCCGTACGGGCCGTTTCCGGACGAGTCTAGAGGGCGCCTTTCACCGGTCCGCAGGGCGTACGCCCTGTACGGGCAGGCGCACGGTGAACACCGTCGCCCCCGGTGCGCTGTCCAGTTCGATGCGGCCGCCGTGGGCGCGGACCAGGGACCGGGCGACCGCCAGGCCGAGGCCGCTGCCGCCGCGGTCGCGGCTGCGGGCCTTGTCGACGCGGTAGAAGCGGTCGAAGACACGGGCCCGGTCACCGGGCGGGATGCCCGGCCCCGCGTCGGCGACCCGCACCTCGGCCGCGCCGGGCACGACGGCCACCTCCACCGACACCTTCGTCCCCGCCGGGGTGTGCACCGCCGCGTTGGTCAGCAGGTTGTCGAGGACCTGCCGGATGCGTTGCGGGTCCATCAGCAGCCGCACCGGCGCCGGACCGGCCAGGACGGTCAGCGGATGGCCGGGGCGGCCCGCACGGAAGGCGTCCGCGGCCTGGCCCGCCAGCTCCACCAGGTCGGCCTCCTGCAAGCGCAGCGGCGCCTCCACCTCCGCCGCGTCCAGCCGGGCGAGCAGCAGCAGGTCGTCCAGGAGGACGCCCATGCGGGCGGCCTCGGCGCGCAGCCGGGCCAGGTGCCGGTCGCGTTCCTCGGGGGCGTTGGCGGCGGCGTACTGGAAGAGGTCGGCGTAGCCGCGCACCGACATCAGCGGGGTGCGCAGCTCGTGCGAGGCGTCGGCGACGAAGCGGCGCAGCCGCTGCTCGGCCTCGGCGCGCACCGCCAGGGAGTCGTCGATGTGCTCCAGCATCGTGTTGAAGGCGGTGCGCAGTTCGTCCACCTCGGGCCCGCCGTCCCGGCCGTCGACGCGCAGCGGCAGCCGGGCCGCGGACTCGGTCAGGTCGTGCGAGGCGATGCCGTTCGCGGTGGACGCCATGTCGCTGAGCGGCTTCAGGCCGCGGCGCAGCATCCGGCGGCCGAAGATCACCAGCGCGAGCAGCGCGAGCCCGAAGGTGACGACCTGGAGGGTGACGAGCTGCCCGACCGTGTCCTCGATGTCGTCCATGGGCGCGGCGCTCACCAGGACCACCCCGGGCTCCACCCGGCAGGCGCGCAGCCGGTAGGAGCCCGCGCCCTTCAGGTGCTCGGTGCGCAGGAGTTCGGTGTGCGCGGCGGTCTGCGCCCGGGCCAGCGCGGTGAAGTCGTCGACGTCCTTCGGCAGGTCGGCGGGGTCCTCGGGCCTGCGGAGCTCGGTCCTTCCGTCCGACACGTCGTACACGGCGTAGAACCAGCTGTAGTACTTCTTGCCCGAGAGGGTGCCGTAGTCCGCGATGCTCTTGGACTGGGCGATCTGGGCCTGCGCGAGCTGGGTGTCGAGCTGGGCCGACAGGTAGTCCCGCATGTACGTGGTCAGGGCCGTGCCGACGACGGCGAACACCACCAGGGACAGGGCCCCCAGGCCCAGGGCCAGCCGGGTGCCCAGCCGCATTCTGCGGTAGGCCCGTCGCAGCCGGGCGATCACTCGGCGGCCTGCCGCAGCACGTACCCGAACCCGCGCACGGTGTGGATGAGCGGCGAGCCGCCGTCGTCGGTCTCGTCGAGCTTGCGGCGCAGCCGGCTGACGACCAGCTCGACGACGTTGGAGCGGCCGCCGAAGCCGTACTCCCACACGTGGTCGAGGATCTGCGCCTTGGTGAGCACGGTGGGCGACTTGCGCATGAGGTAGCGCAGCACCTCGTACTCGGTCGGGGTCAGCGACAGCAGCCTCTCACCGCGCCGGACCTCCCGGGTGTCCTCGTCCATGATCAGGTCGCCGACCTGGAGCACGGACCGCTGGAAGGCAGGGCCGGCGCTGCGCCGCAGCACGGTGCGCAGCCGGGCCATCAGCTCCTCCACGGCGAACGGCTTGACCAGGTAGTCGTCACCGCCCCGGGTGAGGCCCGCGACCCGGTCGGCGACGCCGTCGCGCGCGGTGAGGAACACCACCGGCACCATCGTGCCGGAGGCGCGCAGCCGGTCCAGGACGCCGAAGCCGTCCACGCCGGGCAGCATCAGGTCGAGCACCACGATGTCCGGGTGGAACTCGGCGGCCCGCCGCAGCGCGTCCTCGCCGGTGTACGCCGTGACCGCCTCCCAGCCCTCGTAGCGGGCGACGGTCGCGACGAGATCGGCGATGGGCGGGTCGTCGTCGACGACGAGAAGTCGTACTTTTTCCACGACCTCATAGTGCTGCACGGGTCCCGTGCGGCCATAGCCGCCCGCCCTCCCGCGGCGGGATCGATAAACACTTGAAAGTTGAGCGACAGCTTTCCGACAGTTCCCCCGCGCCAAGCTCGGTATCCCAGGATCCGATCAAGGAGCTGCCGGCCGTGACGACCCTCCATCAACCTCCCGCGGCGACCCGCCCGGGCGTGCGACCCCGAGTGGTGGGCCGCACCGGCCTGTACGCGGTGCTGCTGGCGAACGCGGTCACGGTGGCCGTGTTCTTCGCGCAGGCCGGTTTCGCCTCGAACGCGCTGATCGTGCTGGGCCGGCTGGCCGGGCTGTACGCGGCACTGCTCATGGCGTTCCAGCTGCTGCTGGTGGCCCGGCTGCCGTGGTTCGACCGGCGGATCGGCATGGACCGGCTGACGTCCTGGCACCGCTGGACGGGCTTCTCGGTGCTGTGGCTGCTGCTGGCGCACGTGGTGTTCATCGTCTTCGGTTACGCCGAGTCCTCGTCCCTGGACCCGGTGAACCAGCTGGTGGACCTCGCCGAGACGGTCGAGGGCGTGCTGCGGGCGATCGTCGCCCTGGCGATCATCCTCGTGGTCGGGGCGGTCTCGGCCCGCTACGCCCGGCGCCGGCTAGCGTACGAGACCTGGCACTTCATCCACCTGTACACCTACGTGGCGGTGGTCCTGGCGTTCACGCACCAGGTCGCGGCGGGGACGACGTTCTCCTCGTCGCCGGTGGCCAAGGTCTACTGGTACGCCGTGTGGGGCGTGGCCCTGGCCTCGGTGTTCGCCGGCCGGCTGGTGCTGCCGCTGTGGCGCAACCTGCGTCACCGGCTGCGCGTGACGGCTGTCGTGCCCGAGAACGACCAGGTGGTGTCGGTGTACATCACCGGCCGCGACCTGGACCGGCTGCCCGCCCGGGCCGGGCAGTTCTTCCTGTGGCGGTTCCTGACGAAGGACCGCTGGTGGCAGGCGAACCCGTTCTCCCTGTCGGCCGCCCCGGACGGCCGCACGCTGCGCCTGACCGTCAAGCGGGCCGGTGACGGCAGTGCGGCCCTGCGGCACCTGAAGGTCGGCACGCGCGTCTTCGCCGAGGGCCCCTACGGCGCCTTCACCACCCTGCACCGCACGCGCCCGGACGCCGTGCTCATCGCCGGTGGCGTCGGTGTCACACCGATCCGGGCCCTGCTGGAGGAACTGCACGGCCACGCGGTCGTGATCTACCGGGTGGCCACGGACCGGGACGCCGTCCTCCACGACGAACTGCGCGACCTCGCGTCGGCCAAGGGGGCCGAGCTGCACCTGGTGACCGGGCCGCCCGTGCCGGACCGGCTGGCGCCCGGGGAGCTCGCCCGGCTGGTGCCGGACATCGCCGAGCGGGACGTCTACCTGTGCGGTCCGCCGCCAATGATGAACGCGGTGCTCGCCGGCCTGCGTGAGCTGGGCGTGCCCGGCTCGCAGACCCACTTCGAACGCTTCAGCCTGGCCGGATGACGAGGAGACTGTCGTGAAGCGAGCCATACCCGTCCTCGTCCTCAGTGTGGCGGGCCTGATCCCGGTCTGGCGCTACGCACCCTCACCCGACACCGGGTCGTCCGCCGCGCAGGCCGCGGCGCCCGCGTCGACGCCCTCGGTCTCGTCGTCGGCGGGGCCCGGTGGCACGACGTCCACGGTGGTGTCGGGGTCCACGATCGACACCGAGAAGGGACCGGTGCGGGTCGAGGTCACCTTCGAGGGCGACAAGATCGCCTCGGTGCGGATGCTGCGGCAGCCGGACCATCCGCAGACCAGGGCCGCGGTACCGCAGCTGATCGAGGAGACCCTGCGGGCGCAGAGCGCGGACATCGACACGGTGTCCGGCGCCACGATCACCAGCGACGGCTACCGGGAGTCCCTCCAGGCCGCCCTCGACGCTAAGGGCTGACGGGATGCGGCGCGTCGAGCACGTCATGGGGTTCCCGGTGTCGGTGCGGATCGACGACGCTGACTTCCCCGGGGCACCGGTGGACGCCCTGTTCGCGTGGCTGCGCGAGGTCGACGCGCGGTTCAGCCCGTTCCGGGCGGACAGCGAGGTCTCCCGGCTGGACCGGGGCGAGGTGGCGCAGCCCGGCCGGGACCTCCGGGAGGTCCTGGCCCTGTGCGAGGAGTACCGGATCGCGACGGACGGCGCCTTCGACGTGCGCCTGCCCGGCCGCGGCCTCGACCCCTGCGCCGTGGTGAAGGGCTGGTCGGTGCAGCGGGGAGCGGAGCTGCTGAGGGCGGCCGGGGCGCGCCGCTTCTGCCTCAACGCGGGCGGCGACGTGATCGCCTCCGGCGGGCCCTGGCGCGTCGGCGTACGGCATCCCGAGCACCCCGACCGGCTGTGCGCGGTCCTGGACCTCACGGACCGGGCCGTGGCGACCTCCGCCCGCTACGAACGCGGCGACCACATCCTCGACGGCCGCACCGGCCGCCCGGCGACGGGACTGCTCAGCATGACGGTGGTGGCCCCGACCCTGACGGAGGCGGACACGGTCGCGACAGCGGCCTTCGCGCTCGGCGTGGACGGCGTCGCGTGGGCAGCGGCCCGCGACGACTGCGAGGTGTTCGCCGTGGACGCGGGCAGGCGCGTACTGCGGAGTGCGGGGTTCCCGGTGGCGGGGGGTCAACTGCCGGACACGGCTTCCAGGAAGCCCACCGGGGGTACGAAGAACAGGCTGCCGGTGACGGCCCGCGAGTAGTCCAGCAGCGGGTCGGGTCCCGAGCCCGGCCCGCCCAGGAACATCTTGCGCAGCATCGTCTCCGGTATCCCGGGCGTGCGCGCGTACGCCACGAAGTACGTGCCGAACTCCCCGTGCCCGGGCCTGCCGAACGGCATCGCCGAGCGCAGGATCCGCTGCTCCGCACCGTCCGGGCCGAGGACGGTGTTGACGTCCTTGTGGGAGCCGGGCGCGTCCAGTTCCAGGTTGGTGAGTTTGGTGCGGCCTATCACCTTCTCCTGCGCCTCGACGGCCAGGGCGTCCCAGGCGTCCACGTCGTGCAGGTACTTCTGCACCAGCGCGTAACTGCCGCCCCTGAAGCCGGGATCCTCCTCGCCGACCAGCGCCGCGTCGGCCGCGGCCTGCCCGACCGGGTTCTCGGTGCCGTCGACGAAACCGAGCAGGTTGCGCGAGTCGAAGTAGGAGAAGGCCTGCGTCCGGATGACGTCGCCGGAGGTGCGGGGCGCGGCGCCGCCGCAGGCGCAGAGCGCGGCGGCCGTGCCGAGGCCGAGGGCACCGCGCAGCAGGGCGCGGCGGGCCGGAGAGGCTGGTGCTGCCGGGAGGTACGACACGTGACTCCTCGCGTGGGGCGGCTACGGGCGGGAGTGCGCGGGGCCCGGTTCGCGTACCGGCCCGGTCGAGGCCCGTACGGTCCTCGACCGCCCGGTCGGCCGGTCCGGCCGGGGCGGGGCGGCCCTCGATCAGGGCGATCAGCACGTCGACGGCGCGGTCGGCGACGGCGGCCGGACGGTGGTCAGCGGCGGGGAGAGGTGCGATCCGGGCAGGTGACGTCAACGACCTGGGTGAAACAGGAGTTCGTCCGTCACCCACTCCCACAACACCCACACCGGTTAACCTCGTAAGTCACCGAAGGTGAACGGGGGTTGCCCATGGTGAGCACCGATCGCATGCCGCCGAACTGCCCCGGGGGACACGACGGCACGCCGGACACCGGCGCCGGCGTCCACCTCCAGAACCAGCTGGAAGTCCTCATCCAGGACTTCCGTACGAGCACCGAACCGCCGATGCCGGTGTTCGTCGTGCACGCGGAGCAGAGCGAGGACGACGCCGCGGTCGCCGGGCTGGTCCGGCAGCTGCACGCGGGGCAGGGAGCGCACGGCACACGCTGCGCGATGGCACAGGACGACGCCCACGAGGGAGCCACGGAGGTGCGTCGGGCCGCGGCCATGGTGCGGGCGCTGAGCGACCCGAAGAAGTGGGGCGGCCCGAAGGCGGTCTACCGGCGCTACGCCTTCCCGCGGCTGCGCCTGGTGCACGCCATAGACGACGCGGTCACCGCCCTGGGCGACACCTGGCCGGCGCCCACCCAAGGCAGGGCCGAGGCCGGTGAGAACCAGCGGCAGCTGCTGCTGAACCAGCTGGCCGAGCAGCGCTGGCGGCCGGAGAACACCGCACGCTGGCGCTCGGGCCTGCCGTTGTTCGACATGGCGCACATCCTCCCGGCGAGCCTGATCACCGTGCTCGCCGCGCTCCTGGCGCGCAGCGACTGGTATGTGGCCGTGTCGGCCGGTCTCGTCTTCCTGCTGCTGCTGACCGTGCTGAACTACGTCCTGCCCGGGCGGGCGCCGATCTTCCTCTGGTTGCGGCGCGAGAGCCGCTGGTTCATGACGACGACCTTCCTCAGGGCGGCGGACCAGGCCCAGCCCACCGAGGTCTCGCTGCTGCGGCCCGTGCGGTCCTGGAAGGCGATCGCGACCCGGGCGTACGGCGTGGCCGAGGCGCTCAAGGCGGGCGGTGACTTCCACCTCCAGCTGTGCGTGCTGGCGCTGCGGGAGGACCTGCGCGACAACCACCGCCGCTGGAGCTGGGACCTGCGCGGCTTCAAGCGGCCGCGCCCGCCGGTGCTGTTCCTGCCGCACGCGGACGACCGCAACGGCGGCATCGAGCTGATCCGCGCGATCAGCGACGTCCGCAGCCGGCGCAGCGAGCTCGACCCGCTGCTCGTGGTCGCGGCCGTACGCGCGCAGGACGTGCCGCGTCTGGAGCGCAGCGTCGTGCGGACGGCGCCCGTGCCGGTCGCGGAGCCGCCGAAGTTCGGCGACCGGCTGCGCACCTGGTACCGGGAGTGGGCGCACAACCTGCGCGCCGAGCAGTCGCCCAGCCGGGAGCGGTCCGTGCTGCCGTGGGTGATGAAGATCCCGCTGCCGCACGACCAGCTCGGCCCGGTCGAGGAGGGCCACCCCCACCGGCGGGCCTCTGCACGGCCGACGTTCGTCCGGCTGGTGTGGGCCCTGCACACCCTGGTCCTGGTCATCGCCCTGCTGACCGCCGGCACCGTCATGCGGGCCGACGCCCTGAACGACCGGTACTGCTCGGCGTCGCTGCTGACCGCCAACCGGGACACCCGGTGGGAGGAGGCGCCCGGCGGCGGCACCGAGTGCATCGGCATAGCGACGGACGGCGTCCGCTTCTCCGGCTGGCTGCGCACGCCCGGGCCCGGCAAGGAGGTCGAGACCTTCACGGCCGACGACGACCCGCCCTGGACGGTGGCCGACCTGGAGGACCGGATCGCCCGGCAGAACGAGGACGTCCTCGCGGACCACGCCGGGAGGTACGTCACGGTCGTCTACGCCGGGCCGCTCAGCGCCGACCCCGCGGCAGGCTCCTCGCTGGTGAAGGGCGCCGAGGAACTGGCGGGCGTGTATCTGGCGCAGGCCGTCATCAACGAGGACTCCAGTGTGAAGCTGCGTGTGCTGCTCGCCAACGGCGGTGTGGACCTGGGCCACCAGGAGGAGATGGCCGAGGCGATCGCCGCGTACGCGGCCCACGACCCGACCGTGGTGGGGGTCGTCGGCACCGGCCGTGACCTGAAGTCGAGCCGGGCGACGACCCGCACCCTGATGGAGGCCGGGCTGCCGGTCGTCTCCGGCACGAACTCCGCCACCTATCTGCCCCGTGAGTTCGCCAACTGGTTCAGCCTGGCCGCCACGGACGAGTGGCAGACCCGCCAACTCGGCCTGATAGCCGCCCAGCTGCGCACACCGGGCCGACGGCAGTACGCCCTCGTCCTCGCCCGCGACACGGCGAGAACGGACGACCTGTACACCGACGAACAGGCGCGCTACGGCCAGGGGATGCTGCGGCGGCAGGGCTTCACGCCGCTGGACCAGCGCCGCTACACCCTCAGCGGCGGCAAACCGGAACTGCGCTCGCACGCGCAGGAGATCTGCCGGGTCGGCAAGGTCCCGTCGGTGATCTACTTCGCGGGCCGGGTGGAGGACATCGATCCCCTGATGACCCAGCTGGGCACCCAGCCGGGCTGCGCCGGCAAGCCCCTGGCCGTGCTCACCGGCGACGACCTGTCCAAGGCGGATTTCACCGACGGCGGCCAGTCCGTCGCGCCGGAGGTCACCCTCTACCACGCGGCCCTGGCCGAACTGACGGCCGCAGACAGGACGTCCTTCTACCTGGACGCCGCCAGGCACCTGCCGGGCATGCGGGGCCACCGCCTGCGCCCCGGCAGCCCCGCCCTGGCCAGCGGCCAGACCGCCCTGTCCCACGACGCGACCCACGCCCTGTTCTGGGCGGCCACCCGCGACGACCGGCCGCAGAGCCGCGCCTCGACCTGGGTGAACCTGCGCAACGTCAAGCTCGAGGGGATGGCCACCGGCACCATCGACTTCACCAGCGCCCCGCTGTACGGGGACCGCACCGGGCACAGCATCGTCCTCAAGGAGGTCCGCCGCACCGGCGACGGCACCTCCGAGCCCCGCGTCGTGTGCAGCCGCACCGCGGGGAACACCGAGCCCCTCACGCGGAAGGAGTGCCCGATCCGCTGAGCGCCGCCTCAGCCCTCCTCGGGGGCCAGCCGCAGCGCGATCGAGTTGATGCAGTACCGCTGGTCCGTGGGCGTCGGATACCCCTCGCCCGCGAACACGTGCCCCAGGTGCGAGCCGCACCGGGCGCACCGCACCTCGGTCCGCTCCATGCCGTGCGACCGGTCCTCGATCAGCTCCACCGCGTCGGTGTCCTTGGGGTCGAAGAAGGACGGCCAGCCGCAGTGGGACTCGAACTTCGTGTCCGAGGTGAACAGGTCCGCACCGCAGGCACGGCAGGAGTAGACGCCCCGGGTCTTGGTGTCGGTGTACTCACCGGTGAAGGCGGGCTCGGTGGCCGCCTGCCGCAGGACCGCGTACTCGCCCGGGGACAGCTCCGCGCGCCACTGCTCGTCCGGCTTCTCGACGTCGTACGCCATGAGCTTCCAGCCCCTCAGTTCGACAGACGGTCCAGGATGTGCGGGCCGAGGTCGGTGACGTCGCCCGCTCCCATGGTGAGAACGAGATCACCGGGCTTCGCCATTCCCGCGACGACCGACGGGACGTCCGCCTTGTCGTGCACCGGCGTCACGTCCGCGCCCGCGGCCCGGGCCGCCTCGATGATCAGTCCGCTCGTCACGCCCGGGATCGGGTCCTCACGGGCCGGGTAGATGTCCAGCACGATCGAGGCGTCCGCGAGGGCGAGGGCCTGACCCATCTCCTTGCCGAGCTCCTGCGTCCGCGAGAAGAGGTGCGGCTGGAAGACGACCAGGATGCGGGCGTCACCGGCCGCCGCGCGCATGGCCTCCAGGTCGGCGGTCATCTCGGTGGGGTGGTGCGCGTAGGAGTCGATGACCTGCACGCCCGCGGCCTCGCCCTTCAGCTGGAGGCGCCGCTTCACACCCGTGTACGCGGCGATCGCGGAGGCCAGCCCGGCCGCCGGGACGCCGAGGGCCACGCCCGCCGCCAGCGCGGCGACCGCGTTGTGCGCGTAGTGCCGGCCGGGCACGGAGACCGTGAAGGTCAGCTCCTCGCCCTCCAGCACCACGGTGACCTCGCTCTTGAGCCCCTGCGGCACGACCGACAGGATGCGCACGCCGGCGTCCTCGGACTCGCCGTACGTCACCACGCGCACGCCACGCCCGGCGACCCGGCGCGTCAGCTCCCGGGCGCCCTCGTGGTCGGCCGCGATCACCAGCGTGCCGCCCTCGGCGATCCGGTCCACGAACGTCTCGAACGACTCGTAGATCTCGTCCATCGACGCGTAGTTGGCGTGGTGGTCGAGCTCGACGTTCAGGATGATCGCGACGTCGGGCGTGTACTTGTGGAAGCTGCGGTCCGACTCGTCCGCCTCGGCGACGAAGATGTCGCCCTCGCCGTGCAGCGCGTTGGAGCCGGGCGCGTCCAGGTCGCCGCCGATGGCGTACGAGGGCTTCAGGCCCAGCTCGCTCAGCGACACGGCCAGCATCGACGTCGTGGTCGTCTTGCCGTGCGTACCGGCGACGGCGATCGGCCGCAGCCCGTCCATCAGCGCGGCGAGCGCGTCGGACCGGTGCACGACGGGGATGCCGAGCTCGGCCGCGCGGGCCAGCTCGGGGTTGTCCCGCCGGATCGCCGACGAGACGACCACACAGCTGGCGTCATCGGCGAGATGCCCGGCGGCGTGTCCGATGTGCACCGTCACACCCAGCGCTCGCAGTGCCCCGGCCGTCGCCGACTCCTTGGCGTCGCTGCCGGCCACGACGGCCCCGCGCTGCGCGAGGATCTTCGCGATCCCCGACATCCCGGCCCCACCGATCCCGATGAAGTGCGGTCGGTCCATGGCGGGAGGAAGGCCGGCTGCCATGCAGATCTCCAAGAGCGAGCGACGACGGTGAGCGCCCCCAGCCTATTTCAGGAACGCGGAGTGCTGTGGCCGACCCGGTGGCGCGGGGAACCGCGCGAGCAACCACCACCGACCCGCACCCGGCAAACCAGAGCAACCCGCCCCTACGCCTTGCTGTGCGAGAACAGCTTCAGCACCGGCACCCCCACCTTGTGCCGAGCCCTCGACGCCCAGTCCCGGTGGAAGAACTCCTCCACGTAGTGGGGGTCGGTCAGCACGATGACCTCGTCCGCCCCGGCCTCCTCCACCAGGCACTTCAGCGCGTCCAGCGGATGGTCCTCGATCAGCCGCCCCTCGGCCGGACTGCCCGAGGCACGCAACGCGGCGAGTGACACCTCCAGCGCCCGCTGCCCCACGCTCAGCGCCTCCTCCCCCTCCGGCGTCTCCCCCTCGCGGACGGCCTCGTCGAGCTCGCCGAGCGCCACGTCGTCGATGGCCCGCAGCAGGCGGTCCGCCTGCTCGCCGCGCGGCTGCAGCAACACCTGGAAGGAGACCTGCTCCTCTCCGTGCAAGGTGGTGACGAACTCCACGTCGGCGGACGTCAGCGCCTTCTCGATCATCAATACGCTTGTGAACACCAGGCGCCCCTTCTGCCTCGGGGGCCCGTGGCCCCCACTCCTCCGCGGGCCGTGCGGGGCCCTGCGGAAACCATCCTGCCCCGTGTTCGCACGGGTACTGCCGGGATCCAGTGTGCCCTCCGAAAACCAAACGGAACGGCATATTTCGTCGATGAACGGACCAGCGGCGACCTTTGCCCCCGCTTCCGGACGTACCGGCCGGCCGTCCCGGCCGCCGACACCTTGTACCCCGGGTCCGGAGTTTCAGTACGCCGGCCGGGTCCGCCCGTACCGCGTGAACAGGAAGCCGTCCTCCTCCAGCATCGACACCAGCCCGAAACGGTGCGGGACCGTGACCGCCGGCCCTCCGGCGATGCGCTGCGCCTCGCCCGCCGTGAGCATCGGGGAGACCGTCAGGCACAGCTCGTCGAGCACGCCGGCCGCGACCAGCTGCCCGAGCAGCCGCGGGCCGCCCTCGGTGAGCAGCCGGGTGTGGCCGAGGTCGGCGAGGGCCCGGACGGCGCGGGCGGGGTCCACGCCGATGCCGTCCCCGGCGGTCACCACCCGGGCGCCCGCCTTCTCGGCGGCGGCGACGCGGTCCGGCGGGGCCGCGGCGCCCGTGAGGATCAGGGTGGGCACCAGGGGCGAGGTGAACAGCGGGAGCGAGAAGTCCAGGTCGAGGCCGGCGGTGACCACGGCGATCGCCGGTGCGGGCCGCTGCCCGGCCGCCTGCCGCATCGCCGCGAAGTCCTCACGCGCGCGGGCCGGGCGGTACCCCTCCTTGCGTACGGTTTCCGCGCCGACGACCACGACGTCGGCCAGCGCCCGCAGCGTGCCGAAGATCCGCATGTCGGTGGCGCTGGAGATGGGCTGCGAACGGCCGTCGTGCTGGGCGGCCCCGTCCAGCGTGGACACCATGTTGGCGCGCAGCCACGGGACCGGACCTCCTGGCCCAGGCTCGGGATAGGCGTACGCGGCGGCCAGTTCGTCCAGGCTCCACTCCCGGCCGCCGCCGTCACCGGACGCGCCACCCGGCGCCGGAGCTGCTGTTTCATCGGTCACAGGGAACAGACGTCGCATGCCGTGCAGTGTTCCACGCGCCGTAGCATGGTGAACCGTGTCCTCTCCCCTGGCCCCCTCCGGAAACGGCCCCATGACCGACCCGGCCCCGCTGTCCCTGTGCGCCCGTGAGCCGCACGTGCCCGCGGATCGCCTGGTCGCCGAGATGGTGCCGCCGCCGCGGTTCGACTCCGTCCGCTTCAGCACGTACATCCCCGACCCGAACCAGCCCAGCCAGACGGAGGCCGTCCGGGTCCTGGAGGGTTTCGCGGCGGGCCTCGACTCGGGAGCGGCCGCAGGGTCCGGCAAACGGCGGCTGTTCGGTTTCGGCAAGGCGCCGAAGAAGGCCCCGGCCGGCCCGCGCGGCGTCTACCTCGACGGCGGCTACGGCGTCGGCAAGACCCACCTGCTGGCGTCCCTGTGGCATGCCACCCCGGCCGAGCCCGCGCTGAAGGCGTTCGGCACGTTCGTGGAGCTGACCAACCTGGTCGGCGCCCTCGGATTCCAGCAGACCGTCCGGACACTGTCCGGCCACCGCCTGCTGTGCATCGACGAGTTCGAGCTCGACGACCCGGGCGACACCGTCCTCGTCTCCACCCTGCTCGGCAAGCTGGTCGACGCGGGCGTGGCGCTCGCCGCCACCTCCAACACGCTGCCCGGCAAGCTCGGCGAGGGCCGGTTCGCCGCGGCCGACTTCCTGCGCGAGATCCAGGGCCTGTCGGCCCGCTTCCGGGCCCTGCGCATCGACGGCGAGGACTACCGCCACCGCGGTCTGCCGGAGGCGCCGCCCCCGTATTCCGACGAACAGGTGACCGGCGCGGCGCACGCCACCGAGGGCGCCTCACTCGACGCGTTCTCGCCCCTCCTGGAGCATCTGGCCCGGGTCCACCCCAGCCGGTACGGCGCTCTGACCGACGGGATCAGGGCCGTGTGCCTCACCGGTGTGCGGCCGGTTCCCGACCAGTCGACGGCCCTCAGGCTCGTGGTCCTCGCGGACCGTCTCTACGACCGCGAGGTGCCCGTGCTGGCCTCGGGCCTGCCCTTCGACCAGCTGTTCAGCGACGAGATGCTGAACGGCGGCTACCGCAAGAAGTACTTCCGGGCCATCTCCCGGCTCACGGCCCTCGCCCGCGACGCGGGCAAACTGGTGGACGCCCGCTAACCACAACCCCAATACCGCACCAACCGCCCGTGGGTAAGGGCTCGTTCAAGCCATCCCACGCACGGTTTTCAGGCTCTCTTCAGCTTGAAACGTTAAGTTAACCCTGCAAACGACCTTGCAGGGTTAACGTGTTTCTTGACCAGCCATTGACCAAGTATTGGCCCGCGCTAGACGGGCGAGGCATCTGAAGGGGGGCGCATGTACCGAGGCACGACGGCACGGACCGTGGTTTCGATCCTCGCGGCCGCCCTGCTCGCCCTCCAGTTCTTCGCACCGACCGCGTCCTTCGCATCCGCGTATACACATGGTCAAGTCAAGGCCAACGCTCAGCCCGGAACCAAGCCCTCCGGAAAGTCCTCGCGCCCCGGACACAAGTCCCCCGGGAAGGCTCTGCGCGACGAGACGGCCACCTGCCGCGCCGGACACCACGGGGACCCGACCGGTCCCCTGCGGACCCGCGACCGTTCCCACACCGCCGACTCGGCGCCATCGGCGCCCGAGCGGCCGCTGCAGCGGCACACCCAGCCGACGGCACCCGAACCGGTCAGACCCGGCGCCGCACATCAGCGCACGTCGAGATCCTCGGCGTCGCACACCCCGGCAGCACTGCAGGTCTTTCGCTGCTGAGCAGCAGTGCGGTTCCCCCCCCACCCCCTGTCATGCCCGTCCGACGCGCCCCCACGCGCGCCAGGAGGAGTCACCACACTCATGCAACCCCTCATCGACAACGCCCGCAGCTTCGGACAGCGCCCTGAGGAGTTCGCTCACCTCGCCGAGGGCCAGTCCCCCGACGTCCTGTTCATCACCTGCTCCGACTCCAGGGTCGTACCGGCCCTGATCACGGGCGCCCGTCCCGGCGAGCTCTTCGAGCTGCGCACCGCGGGCAACGTCGTTCCCCCGCACTCCTTCGAGCACCCCACATCGGAGGCGGCCACGATCGAGTACGCCGTGGAGGTCCTCGGCGTCAAGGAGATCGTGGTCTGCGGCCACTCGCACTGCGGCGCCGTGGGCGCGGTGGTACGCGGCGACGACCTCGCCGCCGTACCGGCCGTGCGCGACTGGCTCGCGCGCGCCGCCGACCAGCCCGAGTGCTCGGACCCGGCCGACCCTACGGTCACCGAGGCCGTCCAGAACCACGCCCTCACCCAGGTGCTGCGACTGCGGTCGTACCCCTGCGTCGAACGCCGGCTGGCCGAGGGCCGGCTCGGCCTGCGCGCCTGGTTCTACGAGGTGCACACCGGAACCGTGCTCGAACACCGCGCGGACACCGACTTCTTCGAGAAGCTGTGAGGGAACACATGACCAAGTTCCCTTACCTCAGGCAGGACTTCACCGCCTCACTCGTCGTGTTCCTGGTCGCGCTCCCGCTGTGCGTGGGTGTGGCCGTCGCCTCCGGTGTCCCGGCCGAACTCGGCCTGATCACCGGCATCGTGGGCGGCCTCGTCACCGGACTCCTGCCGGGCAGCAGCCTGCAGGTGTCCGGGCCGGCCGCCGGTCTGACCGTGCTCGTCTTCGAGGCGGTCCAGGAGTACGGACTGCCCGCGCTCGGCATCATCGTGCTGGCCGCCGGTCTGCTCCAGCTGGTCATGGGCGCGTTGAAGCTCGGCCGCTGGTTCCGCGCGATATCGGTCTCGGTCGTCGAGGGCATGCTGGCCGGAATCGGTCTGGTGCTCATAGCCGGCCAGCTGTACGCGACGGCCGGGCTGAAGGCACCCGCCTCCGGCATCGACAAGATCCTGGGCCTGCCCGGCGCCGCCGTCGACGCGGCCGGCAGCACGGCGGCGCTCACGTCCCTCGCGCTCGGCGCGGCCACCATCGCGGTGATGGTGCTGTGGAAGAAGCTGCCGAAGAAGGCGCAGGCCGTGCCCGGCGCGCTCGCCGCGGTGATCCTCGCGATCGCGGCCACCGCCGTGTTCGACCTGCCGGTCGCCACCGTCGAGGTGAAGGGCCTGCTGGGCTCCATCCAGCCGCCCGGCCTGGACACCTTCGGCGGCGTGGGCGTCGGCATCATCGGCACGATCATCGCCTTCACCCTGATCGCCTCCGCCGAGAGCCTGTTCAGCGCCGCCGCCGTGGACCGGCTGCACGACGGCCCCCGCACCCAGTACGACAAGGAGCTGATGGCGCAGGGCGCGGGCAACACGATCTGCGGTGTGCTCGGCGCGCTGCCGATGACCGCGGTCATCGTCCGCAGCTCCGCCAACGTCAGCGCTGGCGCCAAGACCAAGGCGTCCCGGGTGATGCACGGCGTGTGGCTGCTGCTGTTCGCCGCGCTGCTGCCGGCCACGCTGGCGCTGATCCCGCTGCCCGCCCTCGCCGGCATCCTGGTCCACGCGGGCTGGAAGCTGATCCCGTTCGCCAAGATCGTGCCGCTGTGGAAGGAGCACCGGGGCGAGGCGCTCATCCTCGTCGTCACCGCCGTGTCGATCGTCGCGGTGAACATGTTCGAAGGCGTGCTCATCGGTCTGGCCCTGTCGGTCGTCAAGACCGCCTGGGAGGCCTCGCACATCAAGCTGGAGATCATAGACAAGGGCGCCGGCCCGATCCAGGCGTACCTGTCCGGCAACGCCACCTTCCTGCGGCTGCCGAAGATCCTCGACAGCCTGGAGAGCCTGCCGCAGGACCGCCCGGTCGTGCTGGACCTCTCAGGCCTGCACCACCTCGACCACGCCTGCCGCACGGCCCTGGAGAACTGGGCCGCACGCCACAGCGCGACCGGCACGGAGCCGGTGAAGGTCACGGAGCCCGAGAAGGCCGAGGCGGAGAAGGTCACCGCCGCATAGCCGCCTGACCGGTTCACCCGAGCCCTGGTCCGGGGCGCGCACCCAGCGCGCCCCGGACCACGCGTGTCCGCCCTGGCGCCGTCCCGGATCCCAGGGCATGGCCCCCTGCCCCGGTTCGGGCATATCGTTACATAAACAGACGGATTCGGACCTCTGCACGGGGAGGTCGGCATGGTCGAAGAGCTGGTCGGTGTGGTGGCCGCGGTCGGGGCCGGTGCGCTGGTGTACGTGGCCTCCGCGGCACGGGTCGTCAAGCAGTACGAGCGCGGGGTCGTCTTCCGGCTCGGGCGCCTGCACGGGGACGTGCGGCGACCCGGGTTCAACCTCGTCGTCCCCGCGGTGGACCGGATGCGCAAGGTCAACCTGCAGATCGTGACCATGCCGATCCCCGCCCAGGAGGGCATCACCCGCGACAACGTGACCGTGCGGGTCGACGCGGTGGTGTACTTCAAGGTGGTGGACCCGGCGGCCGCGATCGTGAACGTCGAGGACTACCGCTTCGCCGTCTCGCAGATGGCCCAGACCTCGCTGCGCTCGATCATCGGCAAGAGCGAGCTGGACGACCTGCTGTCCAACCGGGAGAAGCTCAACCAGGGCCTGGAGCTGATGATCGACAGCCCGGCCGTGGAGTGGGGTGTGACGATCGACCGCGTGGAGATCAAGGACGTCTCCCTGCCGGACACCATGAAGCGCTCCATGGCCCGCCAGGCCGAGGCCGACCGGGAGCGGCGGGCCCGGCTGATCAACGCCGACGCCGAGTACCAGGCCTCCAAGAAGCTGTCCCAGGCCGCCCAGCAGATGGCCGACACGCCCTCGGCCCTCCAGCTCCGGCTGCTGCAGACCGTCATGGCGGTGGCGGCGGAGAAGAACTCCACGCTCGTCCTGCCCATTCCGGTGGAACTCCTGCGATTCCTGGAGCGGGGCGCGCAGCCCCCCGCGAGGAGCGCGGGACAGGCGGAGACCACGGACGCCGCGGAGATCGCGGTCGCGGAACAGGCGCCGAGCGCGGACGCCGCGGAGATCGCGGGACACGCGCAGACCACGGATCCCGCGGAGATCGCGGAGGGCGCCGTCGACCGCACGGAGCAGGCCGAAGAGGCCTTGGCGGAGCTGCGGCGCGCCGTCGAGCAGTGACCCGCGCTACGCGCGTGGTTCCCGCTGCCCGCACCAGGTGATAGACACAGCGGGATCACAGTTCCTGTCCGCCAGCAGGAAGGTTTCCCCATGACCGAATCCGGTCGCTCCGCCACACGACGTCAGGTGCTCGCCGGAACGGGCGCCCTGGGCGTCGGGATCGCGTTCTCCGGTGCCCTGTCCGAACTCTTCGCCGGCACCGCCGCCGCACAGGGCCTCGGCCGCACCGGCTACGGCCCGCTCCTCCCCGACCCGAAGGGCATCCTCGACCTGCCGGAAGGGTTCCACTACCGGATCCTCTCCCGCGAGGGAGACGAACTCCGCTCCGGCGAGGGCAAGGTCCCCTCCAACCACGACGGCATGTCGGCCTTCCCGGGCAGAGGCGGCCGTGTCCACCTGGTCCGCAACCACGAGAACCGCGCCAACGGCAAGGTGCCGGTCCCGACCGTCGAGGGCCTCACCTACGACCCAACCGGCAAGGGCGGTTGTACGGCGCTGACGCTGGACTCCCGCAACCGGGTCCAGTCGGAACGCGTCGCGATCGCCGGCACGGCCGTGAACTGCGCGGGCGGCCCCACCCCTTGGGACACCTGGCTGACCTGCGAGGAGACCGAGGACAAGGCCGGCACCAACGGCTACACCAAAGACCACGGCTTCATCTTCGAGGTCGACCCGGCCGACCCGCACCGCACCGGGGCCGTGCCGCTGACCGCGATGGGCCGCTTCGCGCACGAGGCGATCGCCGTCGACCCCCGGCGGGGCGTGGTGTACGAGACGGAGGACGCCTTCGAGAAGCCCTTCGGCCTCTTCTACCGCTTCCTGCCGGACCGGCCGCTGGGCGGCAGGGGTTCGCTGCGCGCGGGCGGCCGGCTCCAGGCCATGCGCGTTCCCGGTGTCCCCGACCTGTCCTCCATCCAGGACATCGGCGCCGAGTTCGACCACATCGAGTGGGTGGACGTACCGGACCCGCAGGCCGCGCAGACGCCGATCCGGTTCCAGGACTTCGGCCGCAAGGGCATCACGCACGCGCAGAAGCTGGAGGGCTGCTACTGGGGCGGCCGTTCGGTGTACTTCGTGTCGTCCTTCGCGCACCGGTCGGACGGTTCGGCCGCCGACCACTTCGGGCAGGTCTGGCGCTACGACCCGGAGCGCCGCCGGCTCACCCTGGTGATCGTCTTCGGCCCCGACACCGATGTGCAGCTGCCGGGCGAGTCGCCGGACAACATCTGCCTGGCGCCCAGCGGCGGCCTCATGGTCTGCGAGGACGGCAACGGCGCCCAGCACGTCTACGGTGTCACCAGGCGCGGCCAGGTCTACGCGATGGCCCGCAACGGGCAGAACATCGGCACCCCGGAGGAGCCCGAGTGGGGTGAGTTCGCCGGGGTGACCTTCTCCCCGGACGGCGACACGATGTACGTCAACTGCTACGCGCCCGGCACCACGTTCGCGGTGACGGGCCCCTGGCGCCGGTAGCAGCGCTCAGCTCCCGACCGGGGCGCCGGGTGCGAAGCCCGGCGCCCCGCCGGACCATGGAGGCACAGGACCGCAAGGGGGCCCGGTGACTCACAAGGACAGCACCTCGCTGCGGGAGCGGCTGCGCCTCCCCACCGGTGAGCCGGTCGACCTGACCCGGTACGACGCGGCCGCCACCCCCGCCGGCCCGGACGGCAAGGCCGCGGGAAAGGCCGCCACGGCCCTGCTCGGCGAGCGGCTGGCCGTCCTCCAGGAACAGCTCTGGGCGGCGAGCACCAAGGGCGACCGGCGTCGCCTGCTGCTGGTCCTGCAAGGCATGGACACCAGCGGCAAGGGCGGCACGGTCAAACACGTCATCGGCCTGCTCAACCCGTCCGGCTGCCGCATCACCGCGTTCAAGGCGCCCACCGCCGAGGAGCGCGCGCACCCCTTCCTGTGGCGAGTGGAGCAGGCGCTCCCCGTCCGCGGTGAACTGGGCATCTTCGACCGCTCCCACTACGAGGACGTGCTGATCGCCCGCGTCCGGGAACTCGCGCCCGCCACCGAGATCGCCCGGCGCTACGAGCAGATCAACCGCTTCGAGCGGTCCCTCGCCGACGACGGCGTGACCTTGATCAAGTGCTTTCTGCACCTCTCCTACGACGAGCAGCGCCGTCGGCTCCTCAAGCGCATCGACAAGCCGGAGAAGCACTGGAAGCTCGCGGCATCCGACATCGCCGATCGCGCCCTGTGGCCCGCGTTCCAGGAGGCCTACGAGATCGCCCTGGAGCGCTGCGGCACCTCGCACGCGCCCTGGTACCTGATCCCTGCCGACCACAAGTGGTATCGCAACTGGGCGGTCAGCACGCTGCTCCTGGAGCACTTCGAGGAGCTGGAACCGCGGTATCCGGAGGCGGACTTCGATGTGGAGGAGTTCCGGAAGCGGCTGCTGGAGCAGCCCTGATCCGTCCGCTCAGGCCGCGAGCAGGGCGTCGATCTGGCCGACGGCCTCCTTCAGGCCCTCCTCCATGCCCATGGTGACCAGCTGCTCCATCTGCTCACGGGAGTCGAACAGCGAGCGCATCTCCATCCGGGTGCCGCCGCCGTGCTCGCTGAGCCGCACCGTCACGGACATGGTCGGCATGTCGTCCTTGGGCTTGCCGTCGTCGTCGGCGAAGCCGTCGGTGAACTCCAGGGCCGTCGGTTCGCTGACCGAGGTGATCCGCCACCAGCCGCGGTGCCGGTCGCCCTCCGGACCGGTCATGAAGTAGGTGACCTCTCCCCCGGGCGTCAGGTCGTGCTCCTCCACGGTCGCCGGGTAGGTCGGCGGGCCCCACCAGCGCTCCAGCTGCCGGGGGTCGGCCCACAGCCGCCACACCCGCTCGACCGGGGCGGCGAAGTCGGCGACCAGGGTGAGGGTGAGGTTGTCGAGGTCTTTGTCGACACTGGTGACACTCATCGCTCGGGTCCTTCCGTCGTGTCGTTCTCTTCGGTTCCGGGGTCCTCGGCGAGCAGCCGGGCCATCCGGTCCACCCGCCCGCGCCACGCCGACTCGAGTTCGTCCAGGGCCTGGCGAGCGCGGCCCACCGCGTCGGGGTCGGTGCGCACGAGCTGCTCCCGTCCGCTGCGCTGCTTGGTGACCAGACCCGCCCGCTCCAGCACCGCGACGTGCTTCTGCACCGCGGCGAAGCTCATCGGGTAGGCCTCGGCGAGCCGGGACACGGACAGCTCCCGGCGCACGCAGCGGCGCAGTATGTCCCGGCGCGTGGTGTCGGCCAGTGCGTGGAACAGCCGGTCCACCGTCTCGTCGTCCAGCTCATCTACAACCATTTGGTTGTACGTTAGCCCTGCCCGCCTCTTCTGTAAAGCGACCCGCCCGACACTGAAGCGGACGGACGGGGGTACTCGGCGGGCTATGAGCGAGAAGCAGCAGGTCAGCAGCTCGTACTGGCTCGAGACGGCACCGGACGGCCGCCACCCGGCGCTCACGGAGGACCTGGCCGTCGACGTGGCGGTGATCGGTGCCGGGATCGCCGGGCTGTGCACGGCGTGGGAGCTGACGCGGGCCGGGCGGAGCGTGGCCGTGCTGGAGGCCGGGCGGGTCGCGGCCGGCGTCACCGGGCACACCACGGCCAAGGTCACCGCCCTGCACACGCTCGTCTACGACCGGCTGCGGCGCACCCGCGGCCCCGAGGGCGCGCGCCTGTACGCGCGTTCCCAGTCCGAGGCGATCGAGCACGCGGCCCGGATCGCCGGGGAGCTGGGCGTCGACTGCGAGTGGGAGACGAGGAGCGCCTACACCTACGCCCGCGACACGGGCCGCGTGGAGGAACTGCGCGCCGAGGCACGGGCCGCGGCCGAGGCCGGGCTGCCCGCCTCGTTCGTGACGGAGACCGGGCTGCCGTTCCCGGTGGCGGGCGCGGTCCAGGTCACCGGGCAGGCCCAGTTCCATCCGCGCAAGTACCTGCTGGCCCTCGCCGCCGACCTGGTCGAACGCGGCGGGCGGATCTACGAGGACACCACCGTCCTCGGCCTGGACGAGGGCGAGCCGTGCAGGCTGTCGACCACGACCGGGGCGACGGTCCGGGCGCGGGACGTCGTCGTCGCGACGCACTACCCGATCTTCGACCGGGCCCTGCTGTTCGCCCGCCTGTCCACGCGCCGCGAGTTGGTCGTCGCCGGGACGATCCCCGCTGACCAGGACCCGGACGGCATGTTCATCACGCCCGAAGAGGACACCCGCTCGGTGCGCACCGCGCCCTACGAGGGCGATCGGCGGCTGCTCATCGTCACCGGTGAGCACTTCACGCCGGGCACGGGCGACCCGCGGGCCCGTTTCGAACGCCTCACCGCCTGGGCCACCGGCCACTTCCCGGACCTGGAGGTCACCCACCGCTGGGCCACCCAGGACACCGAACCCACGGACACCGTGCCGATGGTCGGCCCGCTGCACCACGGTGCCCGGCACGCCTATGTGGCCACCGGCTTCGGCGGCTGGGGCATGACCGGCGGCATCATGGCGGGCCGGCTGCTGACCGCGCAGATCACGGGCGAGGAGTGCGAGTGGAGCGGGCTGTACGACCCGCGCCGGCTGAAGCCCGCGCTGCGTGAGGCGCCGACGTTCCTCAAGACCCAGGCCAAGGTCGCCGGCCACTTCGTGGGCGACCGGCTGCGGCCTTCGCCGCCCGTGGAGTCCCTGCCGCCCGGCGAGGGCGCCGTGGTCCGGGCCGACGGCAACCGCCTCGCGGTCTACCGGGACGACGACGGCGGGCTCCACGCCGTCTCCGCCCGCTGCACCCACCTGGGCTGCCTGGTCGACTTCAACGCCGCCGAGCGCGCCTGGGAGTGCCCCTGCCACGGCTCCCGTTTCGACACGGACGGCAAGGTGATCCAGGGCCCGGCGACCAAGCCGCTGGAGCAGCGGGACCTCTGAGTACTCGCCCCGGACCTACGCTGGACGTATGAGCGAGGACGACTACTGCCTGATCGACGCGACCAGGCCGCCCCGGGCGGACGGGCCGCCGTACGCGGAGTGCGTGCTGTGCCGGGAGCCGACGGAGTATCCCGAGTCGTACAAGGGCATCACGCTCTGCCCCGTCTGCGAGTGGCAGGAGGCGCAGCGCACCGCCTGCTCAGGGTGATCTGCGGGAGGCCAGCGCACCGGCCAGGGCCAGCGCCGCGGCAGCGATCAGGGCCGCCGCGGCCAGGGGCAGCAGCGGCAGCGGGACGGTGCCCTTCTGCGAGCCGGTGACCAGGCCCTGCACGGCCGCCTGCGCCGGTGAGCCGGTGGCCACCAGGGACAGCAGCGCCGCGAGCAGCAGGGCCAGGACGGCACGGCCCGGCGACCGCAGCAGGGGCCGGCTGGTGAGCGCGCCGACGGCCGTGCCGAGCAGGGCGCAGGCCAGCGCGGCGAGCAGCCCGGCCCCGCAGGCCGGGGCGAGCGGCACGCGGGTGCGGTGGTCGGAGGCGACGGGGTCGCTGAGCAGCGTCACGGCGAGGGTCGCGAGTGTGCCGAGCGCCGCCGCGCCGGCCAGGGCCACCAGCAGACAGGCCGTATGAGCCCGCGCGGGCCCGGCGGCCGCCGCCACGCAGCCGCGTGCCGCGTCGGGTTCGCCTGTGACGCAGATCCGCGCCAGCCAGGCGGCGACGGGCAGCAGCGCGGCGGCCGTGTAGCCGAGCGAGTCGAGCACGGGCTGCCCGGCCTGGATGCTGATGGCGAGGAAGGCCGCGTACAGCAGGAACGGCGGCAGCCAGCGCTGCGAACGCAGCAACAGGGCGGCGTGGTAGCGCATCAGGGCGGTCATCCCTGCCTCCCCGAAGCCGTCGCCTGCGGGGACACGCTCACCACGTGCCAGGGCGGACGGGCCGTCAGCAGGGTGCGCAGCAGGATGTCGGAGTGCGGGGCGGGGACGGTGAGGCGGTAGCTGCCCGGGGCGGTCTCGTCGGCCGTGGTGACCATCCGTCGCACGTCGTCGGGGAGCCGTCCGTCCGGCGGGCCCTGTACGTCGGCGGTGACCTGGGGGCCGGACGGGCCCGGCTCGGGCGACGCGCTCTCGACGAGGCCTGTGCCGCGCACCGCGTACGTCGCGTCGGGCAGGCCCGCGAGGCGGCTCGGGTCGTGGTCGACGAAGACCACGGATCCGCCCGCCGCCGTGCGTTCGGCGACCGCGCGCTCCAACTCGGCGCGCGCCTCGGTGTCCAGGCCGGTCCACGCCTCGTCCAGCACCAGGAGTTCGGGCTCCGCCAGCAGGGCCTGGGCGACCGCGACCTTCTGGCTGCTGCCCTTCGACAGCCGGGCCATCGGCGTCTCGGCGTACGCGGCGGCACCGAGTCGCTCCAGCCACTCCCCGGCGGCCCGGGCGGCCGCCGCCCGGGGCAGGCCGTGCACGGTGCCGAGATGGGTGAGGTATCCGGCAGCGGTGAAGGGCAGGGCCGGCGGGAACCGCTCGGGGACGTACGCCGTGCGCGGCCGGCCGGTGACACGGCCCTCGCTCGGCGCGTCGATGCCGGCGAGCAGCCGCAGCAGCGTGGACTTGCCGCTGCCGTTGGCGCCCTCGACGCGGACGAGCCGGCCCGGGGCCACCGCCAGGTCGACACCGCGCAGCACCCAGGGGCCGCGCAGACCGTAGCGGCGGCCCGCGTTCCGGAGGCACAGGTCGGGTCGCATGCGGCCATCCTGCACGATCTTCCGGCTGGCACACTGGGATTCGTGAGCGAAGACCCGACGCCCGTGAGTGACAGTCCCTTCCGGTCCGAGCCCTCGGCGCGCGACGAGGCACCGCAGTTCGTGCTGCCGCTCGTCGTGCGGATCGAGAAGGCGGAGCCGCCGGCGCGCACGGACGCGCTGGAGACGGCCGCGCGGGCCGTGCTGACGGTCCTGGCCGACGAGCGGTCGGCCGGCGAGGGCGAGTGGGCCGAGGCGGTGCGGGACTGGCAGGACGCCCGGATCCGCAAGGTGGTGCGGCGGGCACGCGGCGCCGAGTGGCGGCGGGCCGAGGCGCTGGACGGCATCACGATCACCGGCAAGTCGGCCGAGGTGCGGGTCTTCCCGCCCGTCCCGCTGAACGGCTGGCCCAAGGACCTGGCCAGGCTCCAGGTGTCCGGCACCGACCTGGACGACCCGGAGCCGCCGGTGGACGCGGACCCGGCCGCTCCCGTGCTGTGGCTGAACCCGGACCTCGGCATGTCGGCCGGCAAGGCGATGGCCCAGGCGGGACACGCCGCCCAACTGGCCTGGTGGGAGCTGTCCGACGAGGAGCGGACCGCCTGGCACGACGCGGGCTTCCCGCTGGCCGTCCGGACGGCCGACCCGGCCCGCTGGTCCGAACTGACGAGCATCGGGCTGCCGTTGGTCCGCGACGCGGGGTTCACGGAGATCGCGCCCGGCTCGTGCACGGTGGTCGCGGACCACCCGGCGCTGCGCCGTGAGCCGCACGGGGCGGGCGGGCCGGCGTCCACCCGTTCGGAGTAGCCGCAGGCGCGCCGGTCGCGGACGAGTGCTCCAGTGGGGTTACCAGTCGACCCGATCCAGGAGGCAGCCATGACCAGCGCCGCGCCCCCTCCGCCCGCCCCGCCCGCCTCCGACGACCGGACACCCGGCGGCCCCGGCCCGGGCGGCTCCGGTGACCCGTGGGCGGCCGGGGGTCTCGCTCTCGGCGGCATCCTGATGGTCGTCTACGGTCTCTTCGCGGTGCTCCAGGGCATCGCGGCGATCGCCGGGGACGAGGTGTACACGAGCTTCGGCCAGTACTCCTTCGAGTTCGACCTGACCGCGTGGGGCTGGATCCACGTGATCGTCGGTGTGCTCGTGGTGGCGGCCGGGCTCGGTCTGTTCGTCGGAGCCGCCTGGGCGCGGGTCGTGAGCGCGGTCGTGGTCGGCCTGGCGCTGATCGCGAACTTCCTCTGGCTGCCGTACCAGCCGTTCTGGTCGATCATCATGATCGTGACCGGTCTGTTCGTCCTCTGGTCGGTGTTCAACTACCGCTCCTCCCGCCCGGTGTAGGGCGGCCCCGGTCAGGACGGCGGGGGGCGCCGCTCGCGCTCCGCGACCACCGCGTGCATCCGCCGCGACAGCGCGGTGGCCGCCGCCGTGAGGAAGACGAACGTGTACAGGATCTGAGCGACGGCCACCAGCCGGGCCTCCTGCCCGCGCGGAGTGATGTCGCCGTAGCCGACGGTCGCGAGCGTGACGACGGTGAAGTACAGCGCGTCGATCCGGGTGCGCAGGCCGGTGAACTGGCCCGGCTGCTGGGCGAGCGCGTAGTAGCCGGACGAGAAGACCAGCACGGCCAGGCACATCAGCAGCGAGATCATGATGCCCGACCGGGCCCGGGGCTTCTCCAGCACGATGTCGCGCACGTGGCGCAGCAGCAGCGCGGCGACGAGTGCCAGGCACAGCACGAACAGCGGCCAGCCCAGCCAGGGACGGTCGGCGCCGAGCCCCTCCAGCGGCAGCAGGAAGTAGGCCGTGCCGACTGCCAGGAGCAAGGCTCCGGCCCCGATCCGCAGCCGTCGGACGGCGGCCTCCCCGGACTCCGGTTCCCGCTTGCGCGCGGGGCGCTGCGGCTGCTCGCTGCCTTCGGGCATAGCTCCGGTCTACGGCGTATCGGGGGGCGGCGCGATCCTTGCGCCTCCGTCGGTGGCGCGGAGGAGCGGGGCGCCGAACCTCAAATGTTGCTCTGAAGGCGGGCGGTGCGGGGTTCGGGGGCCGATGGCTGGGCCATACCCCCCTCACGTTCGAGGAACGGGCCGGGTGGAGGAGGGGACGATGGAGCGACTGGGGACGGGCATCGGGTGGCGACCTGAGATCGCGGACGCCGTGGAGCGGATGCCGGGGATCGACTGGGTCGAGGCGGTGGCCGAGAACATCTGCCCCGGGCACCTGCCCGACTCGCTGCGGCGGCTGCGCGAACGCGGCATCACCGTGGTGCCGCACGGCGTCTCGCTCGGCCTCGGGGGCGCGGACCGGCCCGACGCGGGCCGGCTGGCCGCACTGGCCGAGCGCGTGCAGACGCTCGGCTCCCCGCTGGTCACCGAACACATCGCGTTCGTACGGGCCGGCGGGTCGCTGACCGCGTCCCCGCGCCTGGAGGCGGGCCACCTGCTGCCCGTCCCCCGCACCCGGGACGCCCTGGACGTCCTGTGCGAGAACGTGCGCATCGCGCAGGATTCCCTGCCGGTGCCGCTGGCCGTCGAGAACATCGCCGCGCTGATCTGCTGGCCCGGCGAGGACATGACGGAGGGCCAGTTCCTGTACGACCTCGCCGACCGCACGGGCGTCCGCCTCCTCATCGACGTGGCCAACCTGCACACCAACCACGTCAACCGCGGCGAGGACCCGGCCAAGGCGCTCGCCGAGCTGCCCCTGGAGGCCATCGCCTACGTCCACGTCGCCGGCGGCTTCGAACGCGACGGCGTGTGGCACGACAGCCACGCCCACCCCGTCTCCCGGCCGGTCATCGACATCCTCACGGACCTCGCCTCCCGCGTCCGCCCCCCGGGTGTGCTCCTGGAACGGGACGAGAACTTCCCGGAACCGGCGGAACTGGAGAGCGAGCTCACCGCGATCCGCCGGGCGCTGGAGGCGGGGGCCGTCGAACGTGTGAAGGCGGAGTTCCGCTCGACGCTGGGCGCGGCCACACGACGGGCGGAGGCCGGGCCGGCCGAACGAGCGGCCCGTGACGTACCCGACGGCGGGCCCGGGACAGAGCGGCGCGCCAAGCCACCGGCGCGAGCCGCCACCGAGCGGCCGGCCGAGCCCCGGGGCGCCCAACCGGACGGCACCGGACGGCAGGAAGAGACCCGGCGCATCGCGGGCGAGCCGCTCGCGGAGGCGGGCGCCGGGGCAGGGGATGAGACCGGGGCGGTCGAGGCGACACGGGGCGCCTTCGGCCTGCCCCACCCATCGGGCGTCGACGGCGCCCGGCAGCGGCTCGGGCTGGCGCAGGCCGCGCTGCTGTCGGCGCTGGTCGCGGGGACACCCGTGCCCGAGGGGTTCGACCGGGCGCGGGTCGGTGTACAGGCGCGGGCACTCGCCGCGAAGCGGGCGGACGTCGTGGCGAAGGTCGCGCCCGAGCTGCCGGTGATCCTCGGAGAGGACTACCGCCCCGCGTTCCTCGGCTACGCCCAGACCCAGCCGATGACCGCCGGCTACCGGCGCGACGCCCTCACCTTCGCCGAGCACCTGCTGTCCGCCGGGCGCCCCGGGGACGCGCAGGCGCGGCGGGAACTACGGGAGTGGTGGCTGGAGCGGTCGGGGCCCTCCCCGCGCTCCCGGCGCCCGGTCCACCGACTCGCTCGCGCCACGCGCAAGGTCCTGCTGCGGCGTTGAGGGGCCCCCGCATCTCACTCGCGCCGCGAGCCCGGCCCGCCGGAGGCAGCGGCCCGCTTCTCCGGTACCGCGTCGCCCGCCAGAGCCTCGCCCCGGCCGTAGTGGTGCGTCGTGAACATGTAGATCAGGCCCGTCCCCACCACCACGGCGCCGCACAGCAGGACGATCCAGTTCTCCCACCAGGACTTCTCCGGAGTGCGGGCCCAGCAGATGTTGATGATGGCGAGGATGCCGTAGGCCAGTGCGGCGATGTTCACCGTGAGGCCCCAGCGGCCCAGGGTGAACTCCCCCGCTGGTTTCCAGCCCTTGAGCCGGGCGCGCAGCGCGGCCAGGACCACCATCTGGAACGAGCCGTAGATGCCGAGGATGGCGAACGAGACGATGTTGGTGAGGGCGTCCTCGGAGAGCAGTGAGGCGAAGGCGATGAGCAGCGGCACCGCCGCGGACACGAACAGCGCCCAGCTCGGCACCGCACGGGCGTGGGCGAACCGCCGCAGCAGCCGGTGTCCGACGATCATCTCGTCCCGGGCGTAGGAGTAGATGAGCCGCCCGGCCGCGGCCTGGAGGCTGATCGTGCAGGACAGGAAGGAGATCAGCACCACGGCCATCACCAGCCTGGCCCCGGTCTCGCCCATGGCGTCGTACAGCACGTCCACCACCGGGTCGGCCTGCTCGCCCGAGATGATCGCGTTGAAGTCCGTGACCGACAGCAGCAGCGACATACAGGTGAACGTGGCCGCCGCGCCGCCGATGTAGATGGTGCGGCGCATCGCGCGGGGGATGACCCGGCCCGGGTGGGCGACCTCCTCGGCGGTGTCGCCGCACGCCTCGAAGCCGTAGTACTGGTAGAGGCCGATGATGGCGGCTGCCAGGAACGCCGGCAGGTAGGAGCCGCCTCCCCCGGTGCCGTAGGTGTCGAAGATGACGCCGAGGCCCTGGTGACGGTGGGTGGCCAGCAGGTAGACGCCGACGACGAGGGCGCCGATGAGCTCGCCGGCGAAACCGATGAGCGCCGCCACCGACAACGCCTTGGTGCCCAGGTAGTTGATGAGGATGGCGACCACGATGAGCACGGCGGTGCACAGCACGGTGGTGTGCACGGTGGCTCTGAAGCCGAAGAGGATGGCGATGTAGGGGCCGGCGCCGTAGGCGACGGAGGTGATGGTCACCAGCAGCGCCCACATGTACACCCAGCCGGTCATCCACGCCCAGCGCTTGCCCCACAGCCGCCGGGCCCAGGGGTAGACACCGCCCGCGATCGGGTACTGGGCGACGATCTCGCCGAAGATCAGCGCGACGAGGAACTGGCCGCAGCCGGCGACCAGGAACGCCCAGATCATCGGCGGTCCGCCGTCGGCGATCGCGATGCCGAAGAGGGTGTAGGTGCCCACCACCGGGGAGAGGTAGGTGAAGCCGAGGGCGAAGTTGGCCCAGGGGCCCATGTCCTTGCGGAACTCCGAGCCGGGCTCCCCTCCCGGGGTGCCGGCGGCCGGTGCGGGAGGCTGTGCGGCGGTCACTGTCCGGCCCTGCGTTCCGCGGCCGGCGTGCGGCCGCTGATCAGGTCGGCGGCGCGCTCGGCCGTGAGCAGGACGGTCACCATGGGGTTGATCGTGGGCATCGTCGGGAACACCGACGCGTCGACGATCCGCACGCCCTCGAAGCCGCGCAGTCTCAACTCGGGGTCGCAGACGGCCAGCGGATCGTCCGGGGCTCCCATGCGGCAGGTGCCCGCGGGGTGGTAGACGGTGTGCGCCACGCGGCGGCCGTACTCCGACAGGTCGGCGTCGGAGACGACGTCCGGGCCGGGCGCGACCTCGCGGACGAGCCAGTCGCGCAACGGGGCGGTGGCGGCGACCTCGCGGGCGATCCTCAGACCGTCCACGATGGTGCGCTCGTCGTGCCCCTCCGGGTCGGTGAAATACCGGAAGTCCAGGGCGGGGTGCTCGGCGGGGTCGGCGCTGCGCAGCCACATGCGGCCGGTGGACCGGGCACGCGGCACGTTCGGCGTCATGCACACCCCGTGCTGCGGCACGGGGTAGCCCAGGCGTTCGGTGTTGACGGTGAACGGCACCTGGTAGAAGTGGAACATCAGGTCGGGGCGCGGCTGGCCCTGGTCTCGGCGCAGGAACAGTCCGGCGTCGGAGTCCATCGCGGAGTTGGGCGGCAGCGGGCCGTCGGTCTCCCAGACGATCACGGACTCGGGGTGGTCCAGCAGGTTCTCGCCCACGCCGGGCAGGTCGGCCCGTGCGTCGATGCCCAGCTTGCGCAGGTCGTAGGCCGGGCCGATGCCGGAGAGCATCAGCAGCCGCGGGGTGTCGATGGCTCCGGCACACAGCAGGAGTTCGCGCTCGGCACGGACCGTGGCGGGTCCGCCGTCGGCACCCCGGACGACGACCCGGGTCAGCCGTCCCGACTCGTCGGTGAGCAGCCGGTGGGCCCAGGTCTCCAGCAGCAGCGTGAGGTTGGGCCGGTCCAGCACCGGGTGGAGGTAGGCGACGGACGCGGAGGAGCGCAGGTTGCCCTCCGGCTGGTAGGCCAGCGAGAAGAAGCCGGTGCCGTCGGCGAAGGGTTCGGCGTTGAAGTCGTCGACGACGGGGACGCCGAGGGCGTGGGAGGCCGCGGTGACGAAGTCCTGGGCGATGGGATTGCGGTCGGCCTCGGCCACCGGGACGATCCGCGTGAGCAGCCGGTCGCGGTAGGGCAGGATCGTCGCCGGGTCCCAGCCGGAGCAGCCGTGGCCCACCCAGTCGTCGAGGTCCTGCGGCAGCGGCAGGAAGCTGATCAGCGTGTTGTGCGAGGAGCAGCCGCCGAGGACGCGGGCCCGTGAGTGCAGGATGTGGGAGTTGCCGCGCGGCTGCTCGACGGTGGTGTAGCCGTAGTCGAACTCCGAGCCGAGCAGGTTGATCCAGTTGCGCAGGCGCAGGATGCGCTCGTCGCCGACGTCGCTGGGGCCGCCCTCGATCACGCAGACGCGGCAGTCGGGGTCCTCGCTCAGCCGGGCGGCGAGCACGCAGCCGGCGGTGCCGCCGCCGACGATGACGTAGTCGTAGGCGGACTCGGCGCCGTGCGCGGGAGTGGTGGCCATGCCGTGCCTTTCATGGGTGGTGCGATGCGGCGTGCGGGTCAGCCCTTGAACCAGCCAGAGGGGGCGGGGGCCAGGTTCTGGTAGATGTGCTTGGCCTCCTGGTACTCGCGCAGTCCCGTCGGGCCGAGCTCGCGTCCGACGCCGGAGCGGCCGAAGCCGCCCCACTCGGCCTGCGGTACGTAGGGGTGGAAGTCGTTGATCCACACGGTGCCGTGCCGCAGCCGCTGGGCGACGCGCTGGGCGCGGCTCGCGTCGGAGGTCCACACACCGCCGGCGAGGCCGTAGCGGGTGTCGTTGGCCAGTTCCACCGCCTCGTCCTCGCCGCGGAAGCGCTCGACGGTGACGACCGGGCCGAAGACCTCCTCCTGGACGATGCGCATGGACCGGTCGCAGTCGGCGAAGATCGTCGGCAGCAGGAAGAAGCCGCGGCTCAGGGCGTCGTCGTCGGGGCGGGTGCCTCCGGTGACGAGCCGGGCGCCCTCCTCCTTGCCGAGGGCGATGTAGCCCTCGACCTTCTCGCGGTGCTCGGCGGAGCTGAGCGGGCCGCTTTCGGTGCCCTCCTCCAGGCCGTTGCCGAGCCTGATCGCCCGGGCCCGCTCGGCGTAGGCCTCGACGAAACGGTCGTGCAGTGAGTCCTCGACGAGCAGGCGCGAACCGGCCGAGCAGACCTGCCCGGAGTGCAGGAACGCGGCGTCGAGGGCGTAGTCGACGGCGGCGTCGAAGTCGGCGTCCGCGAAGACGATGTTGGGGTTCTTGCCACCCAGTTCGAGGGCGATGTTCCGCGGCCCCTCGGCGGCGCTGGCCATGATGGCCCGTCCGGTGTTCAGACCGCCGGTGAAGGAGACCAGGTCGACGTCGGGGTGGCCGGTCAGAGCCGCGCCGACGGTCGCGCCGGAGCCCAGCACCAGGTTGGCGACGCCGGGCGGTGCGCCGGCCTCCTCGATGAGCCGGATCATGGCGATGGTGGTGAGCGGGGTGGTCTCGCTGGGCTTGAGGACGAAGGTGTTGCCGGCGGCCAGGGCGGGGGCGACCTTCCAGGAGGCCTGGAGCAGCGGGTAGTTCCAGGGGGCGATGAGCGCGCACACGCCGATCGGCTGGTAGACGACGCGGCTGAGGACGTCCGGGCCGACGTCGACGACCCGGCCGCCGTCCTTGCCGGCGAGTTCGGCGTAGTAGCGGAAGGCGTTCGCCACGTCCTCCACGTCGATCCGGGCCTCGGTGAGCGTCTTGCCGGTGTCGAGCGTCTCGGTGCGGGCGATGTCCTCCCGGTCGCGCAACAGCAGGTCGTGGACGCGCAGCAGGAGGTCGGCCCGGCGGCGGGAGGGGGCGTTTGCCCAGTCCTCCTCGGCGAAGGCGCGCCGGGCGGCGCGCACCGCGCGTTCGACGTCGGTGGCGTCGGCCTCGTCGACGGTGGTGACGACCGAGGCGTCGTAGGGGTTGACGACCTCGCGCCGGCCCCCGGCAGCCGCCTGCGTCCACTCACCGTCGATGTACAGCTCACCCACCGCGGGGCCTCCTTCGCGTCCGCCGGAGCCCGATCGGCTCGACGGTCAGCAACATGGCCCATCAGGCGTGCGGCGGCCACGGGGCACACCGCCGCGACGGCGTCCGGGCAGCCCAGAGGACCCGGGTGGGCTAGTCGCCCGGCCGGCGGGCGGAGCCGTAGCAGGAGGGACCATGCGACCGGCCCGGACTGAAGCGGAACGTCACATACCGACAACACTCCGTCCGGATGGTGAACGAGGCATGGTGTTTCCGCGACCGTGTCACATACAAACAACATATGCTCTGGGTTCTTTTCCTGCTGGCGGCGTGGGCCGTGGCCGGCACGGCGTGCACACGTCTGTGCCTGGCCGCCGTACGCGCCGCAGCCGTACACACGGACACCGGCCGGGGTCGTGAACTCACGCTGTACGAGGCCGCGTTCCTCTCCGGCGGTCCCCGGCGGGTCGCCGACGTGACCCTGGTCGCCATGGCCCGCCAGCGCCGTCTGCTCCTGGCCCACACCGGCTGGGCGACGGTCGTCGACCCGCGCGGGCGGGACGAGATGGAGCGCTCGGTGATAGGGGCCATCGGTCCCGAGGGGCAGTCCCGTATCGCGCCGGTGCGGGCCACGGCAGCGACGGCGGACGCGGTGCGCGGGATCGCGGAGGGGCTGGTGCGCGCGGGGCTCGCGGTGCCGGACAGCGCCCGTACGACGGTCGCGACGGCTGTCCGGCAGGTGCGCGGGGCGGCCGTCGCCGTCCTCGGGCTGGGCGTGACCGCGCTGCTGACGCCCGTTCCGCCGGACATGCCGCGGCACCTGGTCGCCCTGTGGTTCGCGCTGCCGCTCGCCCTGGCGTTGAGCTGCCTGGCCGTCGCGCGGGTCGAGATCCACCCGTACTCGCGCTGGGCCTCCCCGGCCGGCCAGCGGCTGCTCGGCGCGCTGACCCGGACCGCGGACGGCGCCGCCGACGACCGTACGTACCTCACCTCGGTGGCCGTGCGGGGCGTCCGCGCGATCGGCGAACCGGAGCTGCGCGCCGCGTTCACGCACCGCGAGTCGCACGACTGACGGTAGGGGGCGCACAGGAGGCACGGGGCCCGACACCGGCCGTCGGTGCTTGCCTTCCCCCGTCGCCGAACGAAACATCCCTTTCGTCGCCACCGTGCATCGAAGGGACACACGATGAGAGCCGCCCTGCTCTACTCGGCCGCCGGGTCCTTGCTGCTGAGCACCCTCACCGGGGGGCCGGACACCGAGGACCGGACGGGGTCGGCCGAGATGCGCGGCACCGCCGTGGCCGCCGCGCGCGCGAAAGCGGCCGGTGTCGACTTCGGCCCGTGCCCCGACACGCAGGACCTGCCCGGCAGCATGCGGTGCGGCACGGTGAGCGTCCCGCTGGACTACGCCGACCCGGACGGCAAGCGGATCGAACTCTCCGTCAGCAGGGCCCGGGCCACGCGGAAGAACCCGCAGAACGGCAAGGACTCGGTCCGCCGGCAGGGCGCCCTCCTCTACAACCCGGGCGGGCCGGGCGCCACCGGTCTGTACTTCCCCCTCGTCGGCCTGCTTCCCGAGTGGAAGCGGATCGCGGCCGCCTACGACCTCGTCGGCTACGCGCCGCGCGGAGTCGGCCGTTCGGCGCCGCTGTCGTGCAGGGACCCGAAGCAGTTCCTCAAGGGGCCCTCGCAGGCGCCGGCCCACCCCTCGGAGGCGTACAAGCGGGAACGCATCGCACAGGCGAAGGCGTACGCGCGCGGCTGCGCCGAGCGGTCGGGCGACGCGCTGCGGCACTACCACTCGCTGAACAACGCCCGCGACCTCGACGTGCTGCGCGCCGCGCTCGGCGAGGAACGGCTGACCTTCATGGGGTCGTCGTACGGCACGTACTTCGGGGCCCTGTACGCGACGCTGTTCCCCGCGCACGTACGGCGGATGGTGTTCGACTCGGTGGTCCACCCCGACCCCGCGCGGATCTGGTACCGCAACAACCTCGCCCAGTCGGCGGCGTTCGAGGGCCGCTGGGCGGACTTCCGGGCGTGGATCGCCCGGCACGACGACGTGTACGGGCTGGGCAGAACCGCGCGGGAGGTGCTGCGCAGCTACGAGCGGGCGAGTACGAAGCTGGCCGCCGAGCCGGCGGGCGGGAAGGTCGGGCCGGGGCAGTTGCAGGGGGCGTTCCTGCAGGCCGGGTACTACGACGACCAGTGGCCGCACCGCGCGCACGCGCTGTCGAAGTACCTCAAGGGCGATCCCGGTCCGCTGGTCGAGCAGGCGGAGCAGCACCCGGAAGCGGCGGCCGAGGCGGAGAACTCACGCGCGGTCTACCTGGCCGTCGAGTGCAACGACGCCCCCTGGCCCACGGACTGGAAGGTGTGGGACCGGGACAACACCCGCCTCGCGCGGGTGGCGCCCTTCGAGACCTGGGACAACGTGTGGATGAACCTGCCATGTGCCTACTGGAAGGCGCCCCGGCAGCGGCCGCTCGACGTGGCCGCCGGGCCGGGCGAGCTGCCGCCGACGCTGATCCTGGCCGCCGAGCGCGACGCCGCCACGCCGTACGACGGCGCCCTCGAACTCCGCGACCGCCTCGCGGGCTCGGTCCTGGTGACGGAGCGGGACGCCGGGGCCCACGGTCTTGCGGGCGGGGCGAACGCCTGCGTCAACGGGCACATGGAGGCGTATCTGCTTCAGGGCCGGCTGCCGGGACGGAGCGCGCGGTGCGCCCCGCACGCCGAGCCGAAGCCGGCGGCCCCGGGCCGGGCCGGGGCCGCGGAGCGCATCCGCTGATCAGGCCAGGCCGGCGACCAGCTCGGCGATGTCCTTGCGTCGGCCCGTGTAGAACGGCACTTCCTCGCGGACGTGCCGGCGGGCCTCCGAGGCACGCAGGTGACGCATGAGGTCGACGATGCGGTACAGCTCGTCGGCCTCGAAGGCGAGGATCCACTCGTAGTCGCCCAGGGAGAACGAGGCGACGGTGTTGGCGCGCACGTCGGGGAAGCCGCGGGCCATCTTGCCGTGGTCGGCGAGCATGCGGCGGCGGTCCTCGTCGGGCAGCAGGTACCAGTCGTAGGAGCGCACGAAGGGGTAGACGCTCACGTAGTCGCGGGGCGTCTCGTCGGCGAGGAACGCCGGGATGTGCGCGCGGTTGAACTCGGCGGGGCGGTGCAGCGCCATGTTCGACCAGACGGGTTCCAGGGCGCGGCCCAGCTTCGTCCGCCGGAAGAGGTTGTACGCCTCCTGCAGCGCGTCGCTGGTCTCCGCGTGCCACCAGATCATGAGGTCGGCGTCGGCGCGCAGGCCCGAGACGTCGTAGGTGCCGCGGATCGTCACGTCCTTGGCGGCGAGCTGGTCGAACAGCTCCTGGACCTCGTCGGCGTACCCGGCGCGGTCCTCGGGAAGGACGTCCTTCAGCTTGAAGACGGACCAGAGCGTGTAGCGGATGACCTCGTTCAGGTCCTTGGCCAGCTTGCCCTTGTTCGGGATCCTGCCGGACTCGGGGGTAGGGGCGTCGTTGCTCATGGCCTTATTCTCCTGCTCCGCCGTGCAGGCTTTGCACCGGGTTGGCGGTGAGCTGCTGCACACCGCGCAGGTCCCCCTGGATCTGGTCCGCGGCCGCGTACGCGCTCGCGATGCAGGCGGGGATGCCGACGCCGTCGTACGGGGCGCCGCAGACGGCGAGGCCGGGCAGCACGGCGATGTGCTCGCGGATGCGGGCCACGCGCGCGTGGTGGCCGACGGGGTACTGGGGCAGGCCGTCGTCCCAGCGGGTGACGAGAGTCGCGACGGGCGTGGCGTCGAGGCCCGTCGCCGCCTTCAGGTCCTGCCGGGACACCTCGACCAGTTCGCTGTCGTCGCGCTGGAGGATCTCCGTCTCGCCGTACCGCCCGACGGAGGTGCGCAGGACGGCCAGGTCCGGGTTCTCGTCGGCGATCCAGCCCCACTTCTGCGAGGCGAACGTGGACGCCTTGATGGTGCGCCCGTCGACCGGCGGCACGAGAAAGCCGCTGCCTTGCGGGAGGTCCGTCTCGGCGCGGCGGTAGGCGAGGGTGACCAGGGCCATGGAGGCGTACTCGACGCCGTCGAGCTCGGCGGCGGCCCCGGGGGTCTCGGCGCGCAGCAGCCGGGCGGCGACGGGGGCGGGGGCGGCGACGACCACGGCGTCCGCGAGCAACTCCCGCTCACCGGAGCGGACCCGCCAGCCGCCCTCGGGGGTGCGGCGCAGCTCCGTCACCGGCGTCCGGGTGAGGATCCGGCCCCCGCGCGCCCGGACCGAGTCGGCCACCGCGAGGGGCAGGGTGCCGATGCCGCCCCGGATGCCCGTGAACACCGGGCCGGTCTGCCGGGCCGCGGCCGCCTTGGCCTGGAACTCGCGCACCCCTGCCGTCAGGGACGTGTGACTCCGCGCCACCTGGAAGAGCTGCGGGACGGCCGAGCGCATGGAGAGACGGTAGGCGTCGCCCGCGTACACCCCGCCCAGCATGGGCTCCAGCAGGCGGTCGACGACCTCGCGGCCGAGGCGCTCCGCCACGTACTCCCCCACCGCCACGTCGTCGCCGACCTCGGTGCGGGGCAGCTCGGCGTCCCGCTCGATGCGGGCGAGGCCCTCCTCGGACACCACGCCGGCCAGGGCGGACGCGGTGCCGGGCACGCCCATCACATGCCCCTTGGGGAAGGGGCGCAGCGTGCCGCGGGTCCAGAGCGAGGCCGTCGCCGTGGCCGGAGGCTGGAGGCGGTCGGCGAGACCCACCTCGCGCGCGAGCGCCACCGCCTCAGGGCGGCGGGCCAGCATCGACTCGGCGCCGAGGTCCACGCGGGCGCCCGCGATCTCCCCGGGCAGCAGCTTGCCGCCGACCCGGCCGGAGGCCTCCAGCACGGTCACCCGCGCCCCGCGCTCCAGCAGCCGGTGCGCGGCGGCCAGTCCCGCGATGCCCGCCCCGATGACGACGATCTGCCCTTGAACTTCGCGCATGCCCCCAGCCTCTCAGACCCCGCGGACAGCGCCGCCGCGCCCCGGTGTCCTGCACGAGTCCCGACCGTGACCGCATCGGAACCGTCCCGGGCCAAACGTCCGGCGTCTCCCGGGCGTCGAAGAAGCGTCAGCCGAACCGAACCCCGGGGGAAGCCCACATGCGCACACGACGACCCGCCCGCCACCCCGCTCCGGCTCTCGCCGCGCTCCTGCTGGCCGCGGCCCTCGCGCTCACGGGATGCAGCGGCGCGGGAGAGGACTCCGCCGGCAGCAGCGCCGCCGACCGGGGAGTCGCCGCCCCGCAAGGGGACGACAAGGGCGGCGCGAAAGAGGCCGCCCCCGGCGGCGCCGGAAGCGGAGCCAGGGCGACCGCGCCGCCGAAGCTCCCCACGAGCCACATCATCCGCACGGCCTCGCTGACCGTGCAGGTCAAGGACGTCCCGAAGGCCCTGGAGGAGGCCCGCACCGGCACCGAGAACGCGGGTGGTTACGTCGGCAACGAGACCACCACCCGGGACTCCGAGGGCCGCGAGCGCACCCGCGTCGTGCTGCGCGTGCCCGTCGAGAAGTACGACGAGGTCCTCACCGGGCTGGAGGGCGCCGGCAAGCTCCTCGACCGCAGCGCGAAGGCCGAGGACGTCACCGACCAGGTCGTGGACGTGGAGAGCCGGATCAAGTCCCAGCGCGCGAGTGTGGCCCGGATCCGCGAACTGATGGACCAGGCCACCAAGCTCAGTGACGTGGTGACGCTGGAGGGCGAGCTGAGCACCCGCCAGGCCGACCTGGAGGCGCTGCTCGCAAGGCAGGAGTCCCTGAAGGACCGCACCAGCCTGGCCACCATCGCCCTGTCGCTGTCCGAGACCCCGGTGAAGAAGGAGGCCAAGGACGACGACCCTGGGTTCGTGGACGCGCTCGCGGGCGGCTGGAACGCCTTCGTGACGATGCTGCGCTGGCTCGCGGTGGCCTTCGGCGCGGTGCTGCCGTTCGCGGCGGTGGCGGCCCTGATCGTGCTGCTGTGGCTGCGTGTCGTACGCCCCCGGCTGCGGCGCCGCCCCGAGCCCGCACCCATGACGACCGCGCTGGGCCCGCTGCCGACGGCCCGCCCGGCGCCGGAGTCCACGCAGCCGCGAACCCCGGGCGAGCGGGACTGAACTGCCCTGCTCCCGTAGCGTGTCCGCATGAACATGAGCCGCACACGGGAGCGACTGGTCGTCATCGGCGGCGACGCCGCGGGCATGTCCGCGGCGTCGCAGGCGCGCCGTCTGAAGGGCCCCGACGAGCTGGAGATCGTGGCGTTCGAACGGGGCCACTTCACGTCGTACTCGGCGTGCGGCATCCCCTACTGGGTCGGCGGCGACGTCACCGACCGGGACCAGCTCATCGCCCGCACCCCGGAGGAGCACCGCGCCCGGGACATCGACGTGCGGCTGCGCACGGAGGTCACGGAACTCGACGTCGACGGGCGGCGGGTACGCGCGCGTGACGTCGACTCCGGCGAGGAGTCCTGGACGTCGTACGACAAGCTCGTGATCGCGACCGGCGCCCGGCCGATCCGGCCCGACATGCCCGGGGCCGACGCGGCCGGGGTGCACGGCGTGCAGACGCTGGACGACGGCCAGGCCCTTCTCGACACGCTGGAACGCACGCGTGGCCGGCGCGCGGTGGTCGTCGGGGCCGGCTACATCGGCGTGGAGATGGCCGAGGCGCTCATCAACCGCGGCTACGAGGTGACGGTCGTCAACCGCGGCAGCGAACCCATGTCGACCCTCGACCCGGACATGGGCTGCCTGGTGCACGAGGCCATGGAGGGCCTGGGCATCACGATGGTGAACGAAGCCGAGGTCACGAAGATCCTGACCGGCGACAAGGGGGCCGTGCGGGCGGTGGTCACGCAGGACGGCGAGTTCCCGGCGGACGTCGTCGTGCTCGGCATCGGCGTCCGACCCGAGACGACCCTCGCAGAGGCCGCCGGACTCCCCCTGGGCCCGCACGGCGGTCTCCTCACGGACCGCTCGATGCGGGTGCGCGGCCACGAGAACATCTGGTCCGGCGGCGACTGCGTCGAGGTTCTGGACCTGGTCTCCGGCCAGGACCGGCACATCCCGCTCGGCACCCACGCCAACAAGCACGGCCAGGTCATCGGCACCAACGTCGGCGGCGGTTACGCCACTTTCCCGGGCGTGGTCGGCACGGCGGTCAGCAAGGTCTGCGACCTGGAGATCGCCCGTACGGGCCTGCGCGAGAAGGACGCCCGCCGCGTCGGGCTCCGCTTCGAGTCGGTCACCATCGAGTCGACCAGCCGCGCGGGCTACTACCCGAACTCCTCCCCCATGACGGTCAAGATGCTCGCCGAGCACCGCACGGGCCGCCTGCTCGGCGTGCAGATCGTCGGCAGAGAGGGCGCGGGCAAGCGGGTCGACATCGCGGCGGTCGCCCTGACCGCGGGCATGACGGCGGAGCAGATGACGACCCTGGACCTGGGCTACGCCCCGCCGTTCTCCCCGGTGTGGGACCCGGTCCTGGTAGCGGCCCGCAAGGCGGCGGCAAAGGTCCGCGGTTCGTTGTAAGGGCAGTTGGACGATCGCCGTCAGGGGCGCGGGGCTGTATCGATGTGCGGCTCCGCCGTGTGGGCGCGAACGGCCACGACGGACCCGCACCCGGCAGCGCACCCACCCCCCTGCGGCGAAGCCCCTACGCGGTCCCGGCCGTGCCGTTGATCCGGTCGATGGCCTGCCGGGCCTGCTCCGCCGGCGGCCGCGACGGCAAGGAGGACACCGACGCCGAAGCCGTCACCGCGGGCGGCTGCTCCCCCGCCGGCTTCGCGTGCGAAGCCACCCGGGTCGACCGCAACCGGTGGCTCACCGCCTCCTCCAGCGTCACGGGCCGCCGCAACTGGGTCGCCAGCCGTCCCGCGTCCTGGCCCAGGCGGGCCACGTCCTCCCAGGGCAGCCGCACCACCAGCGTCAGCTCCGCCTCGCCGTCGGGCAGCGCGTGCATCGCGGGGGTCACTCGGTCGTTCATCGCCTGTTCCTCACGTCGGCCCCGCGACCCGCCTTCCCCGCGCCGCGGGCGGTTGCCGAGACATACGCACGACCGTACGGCCGCGTTCACCGCACCGGCCGATCCGGCTTCCGCGTCAGCGGGCGGTCTGTGTGTGCACGTGCTCCACGAGCCGGGTCAGCGCGTCCGGGTCCGTGGACGGCATGACGCCGTGACCGAGGTTGAAGATGTGGCCCTCGAGGTCCTTCGCCGAGTCCAGGACCTCGAGGGTCTTGGCCTCGACGGCCTCCGTGGGGGCGAACAGCACGGTCGGGTCGAGGTTGCCCTGGAGCGCCTTGCCGGGGCCGACCCGGCGGGCGGCCTCGTCCATCGGGACGCGCCAGTCGACGCCGACGACGTCCGCGCCGGCCTCGCTCATGAGCGGGAGCAGCTCGCCGGTGCCGACCCCGAAGTGGATGCGCGGGACGCCGTAGCCGGCCACGGCCTCGAAGACCTTCGCCGACGCGGGCAGCACCGAGCGCCGGTAGTCGACGGGGGCCAGCGCACCCGCCCAGGAGTCGAACAGCTGGACCGCCGAGGCGCCCGCCTCGATCTGCACCTTCAGGAACGCGGCGGTGATGTCCGCGAGGCGGTCGAGCAGGTCGGCCCACAGCCCGGGGTCGCCATACATCATCGCCTTGGCGTTCTCGTACGTGCGGGACGGGCCGCCCTCGACGAGGTAGCTGGCGAGGGTGAAGGGTGCGCCGGCGAAACCGATGAGGGGCGTGGCGCCGAGCTCACGGGTGAGCAGCCCGATGGCCTCGGTGACGTAGGAGACGTCCTCGGGAGTCAGGTCCCGCAGCTGCGCGAGGTCCGCGCGGGCGCGGATCGGACTCTCGACGACGGGGCCGATGCCGGGCTTGATGTCGAGGTCGACGCCGATGGCCTTGAGCGGGACGACGATGTCGCTGAAGTAGATCGCCGCGTCCACGCCGTGCCGGCGCACCGGCTGCAGCGTGATCTCGGTGACCAGTTCGGGCCGCATGCAGGACTCGAGCATCCCGATGCCCTCGCGCACCTTGCGGTACTCCGGCAGTGAGCGCCCGGCCTGCCGCATGAACCACACCGGCGTGTGCGGCACGGGCTCGCGCCGGCAGGCCTTGAGGAAGGCGGATTCGTACGGGGCGGACGGCTGCTGGGCCCGAGGGGCGTCGTTGGCACTCACGGGGCCAAGTTTCGCACGGCGCCGGACGGTGTGATTCAGCCCCTGGAGAGGCGCGGGGTGTCTAGCCCCGCACCCGGGCTCCGGTCCCCGTAATCTTCCCGCATGGCTGCGGCTCAGGGACGACTGTCGGACGGCGCTGGCGGAATGGACGAAGCGAAGGACACCGAGAACGACCGGCGGGAGGCGGACTCCGCCCCGCTGCCCTTCCGGGCCGCCGTCGACGCGCTGAGGGCGGCGCGGCTGCGACCCCAGATCGAGGTCGAGCCGACGCCCCCGCCGAAGCGGCTCGCCCCGTACAGCTACGCGCTGGAGGCCGCGGTCGTCGACGGCGACCAGGACCTGGCCGACGGACGGCTGGTGCTGCTGCACGACCCGGCCGGGCACGACGCCTGGCGGGGCACGTTCCGGCTGGTGACACTGGTGCGCGCGGAGCTGGAGCCGGAGATGGCGGCGGACCCGCTGCTGCCGGAGGTGTGCTGGTCCTGGCTGACCGGCGCGCTCCAGACGCGTGGGCTGACGTACGGGGAACCGAGCGGCACCGTCACGCGCGCGAGCTCCCACTACTTCGGCGGGCTGTCCGCGCGCCCGGCCGCCTCGCAGATCGAGATCCGCGCGTCGTGGACGCCGCGCGAAGGCCTGGGCGGAGTACCGGACACGGCCGCCCATCTGGCGTCGTGGTGCGATCTGCTCGCGCAGATCGCGGGGCTGCCCCCGGCCGGGCCCGGGGACGCGTCGATCGTGACGCTGCCTCAGCGGCGAGGGCCGCAGTCCCGCTGATCGACCTCTGATCGACCCTTGATCCACCCCTGACCGCCCCGCACTGATCGACCTTGTGCGGGGCGGTCAACCATGTGCGGTCGACGATCACACCTGAGTCCCCCTCTTGGCCGAATCACTTTGTCGATACGGCCACTTTCGACCGCGTACCGACGCAGACCGAAACCGTTCGACCTTCGAATGATCGACCGCGTGTCCGAATTGCACGGATTGTTATCACTGAATCGTGATCATTCTCTAAAGGCGGACGGGTTCGTTGCCGAAGACGACTGTGACCTTGAAAGCACGGTTCGTCCCGGCTTCACCCCCCACGAGCCGGCCCCGTCCCGCACCCCAGGAGGCCTGGTGTCCGTTCTCCTCGAGCAGCCCGCAAGCCTGGTCGCCTACCGCCCGAACAAGCCGACCGCCATGGTGGTCGTGGCCGACCCGCGCGTCCGCTCCACCGTCACCCGCCACCTGTGGGCGCTCGGTGTGCGCGACGTCATCGAGGCCTCGTCCATCGCGGAGGCTCGTCCCCGCATCGGCAACCCCCGCGACATCTGTGTCGCCGACGTCCACCTGCCGGATGGCTCCGGCCTCACCCTGCTGTCGGAGACCCGCGCCGCGGGCTGGCCCAACGGGCTCGCCCTCTCCGCCGCCGACGACATCGGCGCCGTGCGCAACGCACTCGCCGGCGGGGTGAAGGGTTATGTCGTCACCGGCACCCGTACCAACCTCGGGCTCCCCACCCGGCCGGGAGCCGCCCCCATCGGCTCCGCCGCCGCGCGACTGCACCGCCGCCCCCCGGGCGCCCCGAGCCACCCGGGCGGCTACCGCGAACTGTCCGGCCGCGAGGTCGAGGTGCTGCGGCTCGTCGCGGAAGGCCAGTCGAACAAGGCGATCGGCGTCTCGATGGGCCTGTCCGCCCTGACCGTCAAGAGCCACCTCGCCCGTATCGCCCGCAAGCTCGGCACGGGCGACCGGGCCGGCATGGTCGCGGTGGCGCTGCGGACCGGGATCATCCACTGACCCGCTCCGACACGACCCTCAGTGATCATTCATTCACGTGAACGGGATGGGACCCCGCTCCCGTTTCACATCCCTCACGGTTCGTGAACCCGCCGCTTCCCCGACATGACTGGTTTGCGACCCTCGGGCGCCCGCCGACGGAACGTTCCGTCGGCGGGCGCTGTCCATACATGGATACCCTTGACAGGTGACCGACGCCCACGAAACCGCAGCAGACAGCTCACTGCGAACCACCGGAGGCGGCCCTCCGGACGACGGCGGATCTTCTGCTATGGAGGCGCCGATCCCTTTGCTGGAACCCCGTGAGGGCATTCCGCCCGTCATCGCGGACGAGACCGCCCTGGCCCGGGTGATCGCCGCCTTCGAGGCGGGGTCCGGGCCCGTCGCCGTCGACGCCGAGCGCGCGTCCGGCTACCGCTACGGGCAGCGCGCCTACCTCGTGCAGCTGCGCCGCGAGGGCGCCGGAACGGCCCTGGTCGACCCCGTGGCCTGCCCCGACCTGTCCGCCCTCGGCGATGCCCTGTCCGGCGTCGAGTGGGTGCTGCACGCCGCCACCCAGGACCTGCCCTGCCTGCGCGAGATAGGCATGGTGCCGACGCGGCTGTTCGACACGGAGCTGGCCGGACGGCTCGCCGGGTTCCCCCGGGTCGGCCTCGGCGCGATGGTCGAGAGCGTGCTGGGCTTCGTCCTGGAGAAGGGGCACTCCGCCGTCGACTGGTCGACCCGGCCGCTGCCCGAGCCCTGGCTGCGCTACGCGGCGCTGGACGTCGAGCTGCTCGTCGACCTGCGCGACGCGCTGGAGAAAGAGCTGGACCGGCAGGGCAAGCTGGAGTGGGCCCGCCAGGAGTTCGACGCGATCGCCTCGGCTCCCCCGCCCGAGCCCCGCAAGGACCCGTGGCGGCGTACGTCCGGCATGCACAAGGTGCGCCGGCGGCGGCAGCTGGCCGTCGTACGGGAGCTGTGGCAGACCCGGGACCGGATCGCGCAGCGGCGGGACGTGTCGCCGGGCAAGGTGCTCGGGGACGCGGCGATCGTGGAGGCCGCGCTGGCGCTTCCGGCCAATGTGCACGCGCTGGCCGCGCTGAACGGTTTTGGACATCGCGCGGGCAAGCGGCAGCTGGAGCAGTGGCAGGCGGCGGTGGACCGGGCGAAGGGGCTGAGCGAGGCGCAGTTGCCGCAGCCGGGGCAGGCCGTGACCGGGCCTCCGCCGCCGCGTGCCTGGGCCGACAAGGACCCTGCGGCCGCGGCGCGGTTGTCCGCGGCCCGGGCGGGGATCTCGGCGCTGGCCGAGCAGCTCGGCATGCCGCAGGAGAATCTGATCACGCCGGACACGGTGCGGCGGGTGTGCTGGGAGCCGCCGGCGGTGGTGGACACCGAGTCGGTGGCGGCCGCGCTGGCAGGTCATGGCGCGCGGCCGTGGCAGGTGGAGCAGGTGACGCCGGTGCTGGTGGAGGCGCTGTCCGCGAAGGAGGCCTAGCCGCCGTCGAGCGTCACGTCGTACGGCGGCTGCGCGTGGTCTTCGGCTTGTCGCGCCGCGCCCCCGGGAACGGGCGTCTACTTCGTCGCACCTCGAGTGAAACCGTTGTAGATGAACCGCTGGAGGAACAGGAAGACGGCCAGAGTGGGGACGATGACCAGGATCGCTCCCGCCGAGATCGTCTCCCAGTGGGCGCCGAAGGGGCCCTTGAAGCGGAACAGCGACGTCGAGATCACGCCAAGATCTTCGGAGGGCATGTAGAGGAAGGGGATGTAGAAGTCGTTGTAGACGTTGATCCCCTTCACGATCACGACCGTCGCGATCGCCGGTTTCAGCAGCGGGAAGATGACCTTGCGGTAGACCGTGAAGGCGTTGGCGCCGTCGATGCGGGCCGACTCGTCCAGGGAGACCGGGATCGAGCGGACGAACTGCAGGAAGATGTAGATCGAGACGATGTCCGTGCCCATGTAGAGGGCGATCGGCGCCCAGAGACTGTCGAACATGCCGAAGCTGTTGACGATCTGGAAGGTGGCCACCTGGGTGGTCACGCCGGGGACCAGCGCGGCGATCAGGAACAGGGCCAGCACCGACGTGCGGAAGCGGAACCGGAAGCGGTCGATGGCGTAGGCCGTCATCGAGCCGATGAGGACCGTGCCTGTGATGGCGACGACCAGGATGACCGCCGTGTTGGCGAACGCCGAGAGCATCCGCCCGTCCTGGAACGCCGTCACATAGTTGTCGAAGTGGAACGGGTCGCCGGGGAGCGCGAGCGCTCCGCTGCCGTCCGCCATCTCCTGCTCGGACTTGAGGGATGTCAGCAGCACGGCGGCCAGCGGGAGCAGGACCACCGCCGTCGCGGCGATCAGCGACAGGTACATGAGGAAGCGGGTCACCGCGCGGCGCGTCATACGAGGTCCACCTTGTCGTCGGGGGCGAGGCGCCGCTGCACCCAGGTCACCGCCAGGACGATCAGCAGCAGCACGACCGCGGCCGCCGAGGCGAGCCCCGTCTTGTTGAACTGGAACGCCAGCTTGACGGTCTGGATGACGAACGTCTCGGTGCCGGTCGCGCCGCCGGTCATGATGTACGGGATCTCGAAGACCGACAGGGAGCCCGAGATCGACAGGATCACGGTGAGGGACAGGACCGGCTTGATGCCCGGCGCGATGATGTAGCGGAACTGGTGCCAGCGGTTCGCACCGTCCAGTTCGGCCGCCTCGTACAGCTCCCCCGGGATCGACTGGATCGCCCCCAGGAACAGGACGAAGTTCAGGCCGAGGTAACGCCAGACCGAGACGGCGGCGAGGGAGGTGTTCGCCGACGCCGGGGTGCCGAGCCATGCGCGGTCCGTCTCCACGCCCAGCAGGCTCAGCACCGAGTCGAGGGTGCCGCCGTCCTGGAAGAAGTAGAGGAAGACGAAGCCGATCGCCACGCCGTTGATCAGGTACGGGAAGAACAGCACGCCCTTGAAGAAGTTGCGGAAGCGGACGTCGAAGCTGAGGATCGTGGCGAAGTAGAGCGCGGCCACGATCTGGAACACCGACGCCGCCAGGTAGTAGCCGCTGACCCAGAAGACCTCGAACAGCTCGGAGCGGGTGAAGAGTTCGGCGTAGTTCTCGGCACCCGTGTAGCGCAGGTCGGGGCTCACTCCGTCCCAGTCGGTGAAGCTGTACGCGACCATGTTGGCAATCGGCGCGTAGGTGAACACGATCAGGAGGGCGAGCGGGGCGAGCAGGAAGAGCCAGGGGGTGGCCCCGCGCCACAGTCGTGCCGGGCGCGGGGCGGGGGCCGGGGCGGGGGCGGCCGCCCCGGCGGCGGCCTTGACGGCCGCCGTGTCGGTCGTGCCCGTCATCAGGACCCCAGCGACTTCTGGGTCTCGGTCCACTTCTCACCGAGGCCGTCCAGGTAGTCGTCCGGGTCGCCCTTTCTGGCGCCGCGGGCCATGTCGACGAGTTCCTGGCGGTAGTCGGGCTTGTTGATACCTACCTCGGACTGGTTCTCGATGGTCTTCACCTCGGCGCCCTTGCGGTCGTCGAGTTCGAGGAGCTTGACGCCCGCCTCCTCGTACGGCTTCAGAAGGTCGGGCAGCGGGGCGTCCTTGAGCGGGGACAGCGCCAGGTTGTCCTGGGCGTAGCCGGACTTCTCGGTGAACCAGTCGATCCAGGCCCGGGCGGCTTCCTTGTGGTCGGAGTGGATGTTGACGGCCTGGTTGTAGTCGGGCGACGTGACCGCGCAGAAGCTGCCGTCCTTCTGGGCGGGGAAGGGCATGAACCCGATGTCGCCGGGGTCGGTCCCGGCCTGCTTCGCCGCGCCCCGCATCTGGATGACCGCCCAGGAGCCGAGCCACATGGTGGCGATCTCGCCCTTGGCCAGCCTGGGCTTGGACGCCTCCCAGTTGGTGGTCGTCGGGTCCTTCTCGATGAGCCCCTCGTGCACGATGTCGTACAGCAGCCTGTCCGCCACCCGCAGATCGGCGCCCTCGGCCCACGGGTTGCCTTCGGCCAGTCTGGTGGTGGCCTGCTCGTCGCAGCTGACCGAGCCGTTGACCCCCGTCCACTGGCTGAGCGGCCACTTGTCCTTGAAGTTGGTGTAGTAGGGGATCGCGTCGGTCTTCGACTTGATCGCCTTGAGGCCGGCGAGGAACTCGGCCGGTGTCGTGGGCCACTCGGTGATCCCGGCCTCGCTCCACACCTTCTTGTTGTAGATGAATCCGGGGAGCGCGCCGAGCGGGCTCTGGCCGTAGGCCTTGCCGCCGACGGCGGTGAAGTCGGTGAAGCGGTACTTCTTGCTCCGCTCCTCCTGGCTGCCCAGCGAGGCGAAGAACCGGGGGTAGTCCTTCTTCTCGATCACCGCGGGGATCATGAGGACGTCGCCGTAGTTCTCCGTGTTCATACGGATCTTGACTTCGCCCTCGTAGTCGGTGATGCCGTCGAACTCGACCTTCACCTTCGGGTACGTCTTGTTGAACTCGGCGGCGTACTTCTTCATCGTCCCGTCCTGCACGAGGTCGGTCCGGTGGGTGAGGACGGTGATGGTCCCGTCGACCTTGGCGGGATCGTCGGGCGCCTCGGCGTCGGCGCCCTTCGACGAGCCTCCGGTGCCGGTGCAGCCGGAGGCCAGCAGGGCGGCGCCCACGGCGAGGGCGAGGAGGGTACGGCGGTTCATGTGCATCAGCTCCGTTCGCGGAGGGGAACTCGGGACGGACGAGCACGTGCGGTATGGCTGGTTCGGAACTCTGACAGGGGCGCGCTCAACCGGTAAAGTCCCAATCCCGCCAACGATGCGAAACCGTCACACGACTCTTCACTGAACCGGTTAAGGGAGTGCGCATGCTGGAGGCGACACCGCTCGGCGAGGGATGGATCCTGCGGCACGACTCGGACACGCTGCCGGCCGCCGTGCCCGGGTGCGTGCACACCGACCTGATGGCGGCCGGGGTCATCCCGGACCCGTTCCTCGGCCGGAACGAGACCGAGGTGGCGTGGGTGGGGCGCCGGGACTGGACGTACGAGCGGGAGATCGGCGGCTCGTGGGGGCAGGAGCAGACCGACCTGGTCTTCGACGGGCTCGACACCGTCGCCGAGATCTCCCTGGACGGCCGGCCGCTGGGGAAGGTGCGCAACATGCACCGCTCGTACCGGTTCGACGTGACGGGCCTGTCCGGGCGGCTGTCCGTGCGGTTCGTCTCCGCCTACGCCGAGGCGGAGGCCGTGCGGGGCCGGGTGGGCGAGCGGCCCGCCGCCTACGCCGAGCCGTACCAGTACCTGCGCAAGATGGCCTGCTCCTTCGGCTGGGACTGGGGGCCGACCCTGGTGACGGCCGGGATCTGGCGGCCGGTGCGCCTGGAGCACTGGTCGACGGCCCGGATCGCCCGGGTGCGCCCGCTGGTCACGGTCGAGGAGGGCACGGGCGTCGTCGAGCTGGCCGTCGAGGTCGAGCGGACCCGGGTCGAGGCACCGCTCGCCGTGGAGGCGACCGTCGCGGGGGTGCGGGCGCGGGCCGAGATCGACGGGGCCGACGGGGTCGTACGGCTGCGGGTGCCGGACGCGCGGCTGTGGTGGCCGCGCGGGTACGGGGAACAGCCGTTGTACGAGGTCGAGTTGAAGCTGCTGCACGGCGACGACGCCCTGGACGTGTGGCGGCGGCGGATCGGCTTCCGGACCGTGGAGCTGGACCGGCGGCCCGACGCGCACGGCACCGGCTTCACCCTCGTCGTCAACGGCGAGCGGCTCTTCGCCCGGGGCGTCAACTGGATCCCCGACGACGTCTTCCCGTCCCGGATCACCCGCGAGCGCTACCGGGAGCGGCTGGAGCAGGCGGCCGGCGCGGGCGTGGACCTCGTACGGATCTGGGGCGGCGGGATCTACGAGAGCGAGGACTTCTACGACGCCTGCGACGAACTCGGCCTGCTGGTCTGGCAGGACTTCCCGTTCGCCTGCGCGGCCTACCCGGAGGAGCAGCCGCTGCGCGGTGAGGTGGAGGCCGAGGCGCGGGAGAACGTCGTACGGCTGATGCCGCATCCGTCGCTCGCGCTGTGGAACGGCAACAACGAGAACCTGTGGGGCTTCCGGGACTGGGAGTGGGAGCCGCGGCTGGCCGGGGACTCCTGGGGTGAGGGCTACTACCTGGGCGTCCTGCCGCGTGTGGTGGCCGAGTTGGACCCGACCCGGCCGTACACGGCGGGGAGTCCCTGGTCCGGGTCGTGGCGGCACCACCCGAACGACCCGGCGCACGGCACCCACCACTCGTGGGAGGTGTGGAACCGGGAGGACTACGCGGACTACCGGCTGAGTGTGCCGCGGTTCGTCGCCGAGTTCGGCTGGCAGGCACCGCCCGCGTACACCACGCTGCGCCGGGCCCTGCCCGGGGAGGAGCTCGCGCCGGACTCCCCCGGCATGCTGCACCACCAGAAGGCCGACGACGGCAACGGCAAGCTGGAGCGGGGGCTCGAGCGGCATTTCGCCGTGCCGGACGGGGACTTCGACCGGTGGCACTACCTCACGCAGCTCAACCAGGCACGGGCGGTCGCGGCCGGGATCGAGCACTGGCGGGCGCACTGGCCGGTGTGCGCGGGCACGATCGTCTGGCAGCTCAACGACTGCTGGCCGGTGACCTCCTGGGCGGCGATCGACGGGGGCGGCCGGGAGAAGCCGCTGTACCACGAGCTGAAGCGGCTGTACGCGGACCGGCTGCTGACGCTGCGGGAACAGGACGGCCGGCTGGTGCTGGCCGCCGTCAACCAGGCGGCCGGCGACTGGACGGGGGTCCTGACCCTGCGGCGGATGTCCGTCGAGGGTGAGGCGATCGGGGAGAGCCGGGTCGGGCTGGCGGCCGGGGCGCGGGCCGTGGCCCGGGTGGACGTGCCGCGCGCGCTGACGCCCGTCGGGCCGAAGGAGTTCCTGGTCGCCGACGTGGACGGGTTGCGGGCGGTGCACTTCCCGGTGCCGGACCGCGAAGTCCCCTACCCCCGGCCGCGGTTCGAGGTCGCGCTCGCCCCGGGCGGCATCACGGTGACCGCCCGCACCCTGGTCCGGGATCTGCTGCTCCAGGCCGACCGGCTCGAGCCGGGGGCGCGGGCCGACAAGGGGCTGGTCACCCTGCTGCCGGGCGAAGAGGTGACCATCGGGGTGCGCGGCTGGAAGACTCCGGACGCGAAGACCGCCCGTTCGGCCCTGTACTGCGTGGAGCCCACCCGATGACGGCAACGCCGACCCCTCGCGTCACCATCAAGGACGTCGCCGCGCGCGCCGGTGTGTCCAAGGGTGCCGTGTCCCTCGCGTTCAACCACAAGCCGGGGCTGTCGGAGGCCACCCGGGACCGGATCTTCCTCGCGGCGCGGGAGCTGGGCTGGTCGCCGAGCCTCACGGCGCGGACGCTGGCCGGGTCGCGGGTGGACGTGGTGGGGCTGGCCGTGTGCCGGCCGGCGCGGGCGCTGGGGCTCGAGCCCTGGTACATGGAGTTCGTCTCCGGCGTGCAGAGCGTGCTGGCCGAGCAGTCCAGCTCGCTGCTGCTGCGGCTCGTACGGAACATGGACGAGGAGGTGGGCGTCCAGGAGACATGGTGGCGGGGGCGGCAGATCGGCGGGTCGATCCTGGTCGACTTCCGCGCGGACGATCCGCGCGTGGCCATGACGGAGCGGCTCGGGATGCCGGTGGTCGCCGTCGGGCATCCCTCGCTGACCGGGGGGCTGACGTCGGTGTGGACGGACGACGCCACGGCCGTGGCGGAGGCGGTGCGGTATCTGGCCGCGCTGGGACACCGGCGGATCGCCCGGGTGGGCGGGGCGGCGGACCTCGGTCACACGGCGATCCGGACGGCGGCGTTCGACGAGGCGGCCGGGGCGCTGGCGCTGGCCGGGGCCTGGCAGGTCGCGACGGACTTCTCGGGAGACGCGGGGGCGCGGGCGACGCGCTCGCTGCTGACCGCGTCGCCGGTCGACCGGCCGACCGCGATCGTGTACGACAACGACATCATGGCGGTGGCGGGGCTGTCGGTGGCGGCGGAGATGGGGCTGCGGGTGCCGGCGGACGTGTCGCTGCTGGCCTGGGACGACTCGCAGCTGTGCCGGCTGACGCACCCGACCCTGTCGGCGATGAGTCATGACGTGCACGGGTTCGGGGCGGACGTGGCCCGGACGTTGTTCTCGGTGATCACCGGGGGTGAGGGTGGGTCGCACCCCGTGCCGACCCCTGTGCTGACGCCCAGGGGGTCCACTGCGCCGCCTCGGTGAGCGCCGTACCCGGAGTGCGGGCAGTCATGGGTTGCTCGCGCGGTTCCCCGCGCCCCTGAAAGGCAGGGCGCCGCCCTCATCGGATGTGACCTTCACCGCTCCGCCTGTCAGGGGTGTGCAGCCACGTTACTCATAAGTAGCATGGGCCTGAGCGCGCGCTCAGCGCATCGCAGCAGCAATGCAGTTCCTGACCCTGGAGGAGAGCCATCGTGCCTCGTACCGTCAGGGACGTCGTCTTCGTCGACGGCGTCCGCACCCCGTTCGGCAAGGCGGGCCCGAAGGGCATCTACCACGAGACCCGTGCCGACGACCTCGTCGTGAAGGCGATCCGGGAGCTGCTGCGCCGCAACCCCGGACTCGACCCCAAGAAGATCGACGAGGTCGCCATCGCCGCGACCACGCAGATCGGCGACCAGGGCCTGACCATCGGCCGCACCGCGGGGATCCTCGCCGGTCTGCCGCAGTCCGTGCCGGGCTACTCCATCGACCGCATGTGCGCCGGCGCCCTGACGGCCGTCACCTCGGTCGCCGGTTCCGTCGCCTTCGGCGCCTACGACGTCGCCATCGCGGGCGGTGTCGAGCACATGGGCCGCCACCCGATGGGCGAGGGCGTGGACCCGAACCCGCGGTTCGTCTCCGAGAAGCTGGTCGACGAGTCGGCCCTGTTCATGGGCATGACCGCGGAGAACCTGCACGACCGTTACCCGCAGATCACCAAGCTGCGCGCCGACGAGTACGCCGTGCGCTCCCAGGAGAAGGCCGCCAAGGCGTACGCCAACGGCAAGATCCAGGCCGACCTGGTGCCGGTCTCGGTACGCCGCACCTCCCCCGAGGCCGGTGAGACGGGCTGGGGCCTGGTCACCGCCGACGAGCCGATGCGCCCGGGCACGACCCTGGAGAACCTCTCCGGCCTGAAGACCCCGTTCCGTGTGCACGGCCGGGTCACCGCCGGTAACGCGGCCGGTCTGAACGACGGCGCCACCGCCTCGCTCATCGCCTCCGAGGACTTCGCGCGGGAGCACGACCTTCCCGTCAAGATGCGCCTGGTCTCCTACTCCTTCGTGGGCGTCGAGCCGGAGGTCATGGGCTACGGCCCGATCCCGGCCACGGAAAAGGCGCTGGCCCAGGCCGGCCTGTCCATCTCCGACATCGGCCTGTTCGAGATCAACGAGGCCTTCGCCGTGCAGGTCCTGGCCTTCCTCGACCACTACGGCATCGCCGACGACGACGAGCGCGTCAACCAGTACGGCGGCGCCATCGCCTTCGGTCACCCGCTGGCCTCCTCGGGCGTCCGTCTGATGACGCAGCTGGCCCGCCAGTTCGAGGAGCAGCCGCACGTCCGCTACGGCCTGACGACCATGTGCGTCGGCTTCGGCATGGGCGCGACGGTCATCTGGGAGAACCCGCACTTCGAGGGGGACAAGTGAGCACCACCGCCGAGCTTCTGAAGCAGGCTTCCGAGCTGTTCCCGGACGAGGTCGTCACGAGTGCGCACGTACGCCACTTCGACCTCCCCCTGGGTGCCGGGCGCTTCGCCCTGATCACCCTGGACAACGGCCACGACCACACCAAGCCGACCACCTTCGGCCCGGCCTCGCTGGCGAACCTGAACGCCGCGATCGACCAGGTCGAGAAGGAGGCGGCGGACGGCGAGATCATCGGCGTCGGCATCACCGGCAAGCCGTTCATCTTCGCGGTCGGCGCCGACCTCAAGGGCGTGGAGATCCTCAAGGAGTACGAGCACGCACTCGCCATCGGCAAGGGCGGCCACGAGGTCTTCAAGCGGCTGTCCAAGCTGGCCGTGCCGACCTTCGCGTACTACAACGGCGCCGCGATGGGCGGCGGTGTCGAGGTCGGTCTGCACTGCACCTACCGGACCGTCTCCGCAGCCGTGCCGGCGTTCTCGCTGCCCGAGGTCTTCCTCGGCCTGGTGCCCGGCTGGGGCGGCTGCGCGCTGCTGCCGAACCTGATCGGCCCCGAGAAGGCAGTCTCGGTGATCATCGAGAACAGCCTCAACCAGAACAAGCAACTCAAGGGCAAGCAGGTCTACGAGCTCGGGATCGCCGACGCGATCTTCGAGGGCGCCGACTTCCTGGAGCAGTCGCTGATCTGGACCGCCGCCGTCCTCAAGGGCGAGCTGGAGATCGAGCGCCCGGTGATCGACCGCGGTGAGGCCTGGGACCAGGCCGTCGCCAAGGGCCGCTTCATCGCGGACTCCAAGGTGCACGGCGCCGCCCCGGCCGCCTACCGCGCCCTGGACATCATCGCCGCCGCCAAGAACGGCGACCTCCAGCAGGGCTACGACGCCGAGGACAAGGCCCTCGCCGACCTCATCATGGGCGGCGAACTGCGCTCCGGCATCTACGCCTTCAACCTGGTGCAGAAGCGCGGCAAGCGCCCGGCCGGTGCCCCGGACAAGTCCCTGGCCCGCCCGGTCACCAAGGTCGGTGTCGTCGGCGCCGGTCTGATGGCCTCCCAGCTCGCGCTGCTGTTCCTGCGCCGCCTGGAGGTGCCGGTCGTGCTGACCGACATCGACCAGGAGCGCGTCGACAAGGGTGTGGGCTATGTCCACGCCGAGATCGACAAGCTGCTCGGCAAGGGCCGCATCAACCAGGACAAGGCCAACCGCCTCAAGGCGCTGGTGTCCGGTGTGCTGGACAAGGCCGAGGGCTTCGCGGACGCGGACTTCATCATCGAGGCCGTGTTCGAGGAGATCGGCGTCAAGCAGCAGGTGTTCGCAGAGGTCGAGGCGGTCGCTCCGGCGCACGCGATCTTCGCCACCAACACCTCCTCGCTGTCGGTCTCCGAGATGGCGTCGAAGCTGAAGAACCCCGAGCGGGTCGTGGGCTTCCACTTCTTCAACCCGGTCGCGGTCCTCCCGCTCCTGGAGATCGTGCGCGGCGAGAAGACCGACGACGCCTCCCTGGCCACGGCCTTCGCCGTCGCCAAGAAGCTGAAGAAGACCGCGGTCCTCACCAAGGACGCCCCGGCGTTCGTCGTGAACCGCATCCTGACCCGCTTCATGGGCGAGATCCAGAACATCATCGACGAGGGCACCCCCGTCGAGGTCGCCGAGAAGGGCGTCGAGCCGCTCGGTCTGCCGATGTCGCCGCTGGTCCTGCTGGAGCTCGTCGGCCCGGCGATCGGCCTGCACGTCTCGGAGACGCTCAACCGGGCGTTCCCGGACCGCTTCACGGTCTCCCCGAACCTCAAGGCGGTCGTCGAGGCGGGCAAGCGCGGCTTCTACGTCTACGACAGCGGCAAGCCCGAGCTGGACCCGGAGGTCGCCGCGCTGCTGAAGCAGGGCGACAGCGTCCTGACGGAGGAGCAGGTCCGCGAGCGCGTCCTGGCCGCGGTGGCGCAGGAGATCGGCATCATGCTCGACGAGGGCGTCGTCGCCGAGGCGCAGGACATCGACCTGTGCCTCATCACGGGCGCCGGCTGGCCGTTCCACCTGGGCGGCATCACGCCGTACCTGGACCGCGAGGGTGTCTCCGAGCGCGTGAACGGCAAGAGGTTCCTGGCCCAGGGCGTCGCGAGCGTCCCGGCGTAACGCGTAACCCCTGAGGGGGGTGGGGCGTGCGGTAACAATCCGTGCACCCGCCCCCCTTTTTGTATGCCGCCACAGATAGGATCCTCACACAATCCGACCATTGTTTACCTCGCCCTGACGGTCTCCACCCCGGACCGCCGGGTGCCCTCGAAGGAGTCCTGCGTGGCGTCCCCTCGTCGCCGAACACCCCGACGCCGGGTCTGGCCCAAGATCAGGCTCCTGCTCCTCGTGGCGGTCGTCGCCGCAGGCGGCACGGCGCTGTATCCCGTGTGGAAGGCGGCGAACCCGGATCCGCCCGAGCTGACGGTCCGCTACCGCACCGACACCCCGGCGACGGCGACAGCGGCCAAGCCGTCGCTGGAGGTCTTCAACGACACCGGCAAGCCACTGCCGTTGAGCGATGTGACGCTCCGGTACTGGTTCACCGCCGACGGCGGCGCGTCGTACGCCTTCAACTGTGTCAACGCCGTCTTCGGCTGCTCGAACGTCGCCGGTCGGATCGTCGCGATGGACAAGCCCGCCGACACCGCCGACCACTACCTGGAGGTCCGCTTCACGGCCGCCGCGGGCAGCCTGAAGCCCGGCGCCAACAGCAAGGGCATCGACCTGCAGCTGTTCCGCACCGACCACAAGAAGCTGAAGCAGTCCGACGACCGCTCCTTCGACGCGGAGATGACCAGCTACAAGGCGGCGGAGAAGGTCACCGCCTACAAGCGGGGCGTCCTCGCCTGGGGTCAGGAGCCGGACGGCACCAAGGCGAGCGACGACAAGAAGGCCACGGCGAAGGCTTCGGCGCCCGACCCGCTGCCGGCCCCTCCGGCCGGGGTGCTGTTCGACGACTTCACCTACCAGGGGCCCAAGGACCCGGCCCTGTTCAAGCACGGCTGGCTGGTCCGCACCAGCAAGGGCGGCCCGGGCGTCGAGAGCACCTGGTCGGCACAGGGCGTCAGCTTCCCCACCGCCGAGGGCTCGCACGCCGACGGCCAGGTACTCAACCTGCGGGCGAGCACGGACGGCACCAAGGCCGGGACGAAGCAGGCGAGCCTCGGTACGGCCGCGAGCAAGTTCCGCGACGGCACCTACGCGGCCCGGATCCACTTCAGCGACAAGCCGGCCACCGGGGACAGCGGCGACCACGTCAACCAGACCTTCTACACCATCGGCGGCAAGGGCTCGAAGTACAGCGAGCTGGACAACGAGTACATGCCGAACGGCGGCTGGGGCCGGCCAGGGCCCAAACTCGACACCGTGACCTGGTACGACCACAAGACGAACGACCGGGTCTACGAGACCACGAACAAGAGCCTCGACACCTGGCACACCATGCTGATCAGGGTGAAGGACGGCGTCGTCGCCTACTGGCTCGACGGCAAGAAGCTCTTCCTCAGCAACGGCAAGTACGCCCCGCGCGCGGACATGTCCGTGAACTTCAACCACTGGTTCATCGATCTGCCGTTCAAGGGCGACCGCGCCTGGGACATGAAGGTGGACTGGCTCTACTACAACGCGAACGAGACCCTGTCGGCGAAGCAGGTGCAGTCCGCTGTCGAGGGCTTCACCGACGAGGGAATGAACTACTTCGACACGGTTCGGGAGTCCCGGTGAGAAACAGGCGGTCCGGCGCCCACAGGCATGCTGCCGAGGCAACGGAGAACAAGCCGGTGGTGAGCAGGCGCTCCGCTCTGCTGATGGGCGGTACAGCAGGCGTGGCCATGGCCGGCGGCGGCGCGTGGCTGGGCAAGGTGGTGGCGCAGCCCGCCGCCGCCCCGGCCGCCGAGTCAGGCATCGGAGGCCTCACCACGCCTCCGCTCTACGCCCCCTCCGGCCGCCGCCCCAAGTACCGCCGGGCCAGTTGGTCCCAGCAGTTCCAGTCAGGCCACGGCTGGACCCCCGGGGGCGCGGGGACGGCGTCGGCCGAGGCGAACGACAAGTCCGTCTTCGTCCGCGGCACCCAGTCGGTCCGGGTGACCACGAACGGCACCGGCAAGCAGAGTTACATCCGCAAGACGGGCATGCCGGCGATGAGCCTGACGGGCAAGATGATCCGGCTCGTCTTCCGCGTCGAGGACGTGACGAACCTGGCCAAGCTCGTCTTCTACCTGGGCAGCGGCTCCCTGGCGAACCACTTCGCCTGGACGCACCACGTCCACTCCAAGACGTCGGCCAACTACGTCCAGTCCGGCGAGTGGGTGACCGTCCACCTCCAGTGGGCCGACGTCAACGCGGCGGCGGGCACGTACTCCATCGGCACCGGCGGCAAGCCGTCCACGAAGACCGGCTTCACCGACATGTCGTTCGCCGTGTACGACAACGCGGGCGGCCCGGTGACCTGCCGGCTCCAGGCGGTCGAGCTGATACCGGACACCGTCTCGGTCTTCCCCAAGGGCGTCGTCTCCATCACCTTCGACGACTCCCACAAGTCGATCCACGACCTGGCCCGGCCGGTCATGGACCGCTTCGGCTTCCCCGGCACGGTCTACAACATCGCCGACGCCATCGGCACCGGCAGCTTTCTGACGCTGGGCCAGATGCGGTCGATGCAGGACTTCTCCGGCTGGGAGATGGGGGGCCACTCGTACGCGAACGCCGTCCACACGGCCAGCTACCCCAAGCTCACCGCCGAGCAGGCCGACGACGACTTCCGCAAGCTGCGCGAGTGGCTGGTGTCCAACGGCTTCACCAGCGAGCACTTCGCCTATCCGCACGGCGCGTTCCAGAAGACGTCCGACGGGGTCCCGGTGGACCAGATCGCGAGCCGGCACTTCACCACGGCCCGGTCGATCATCTCCGAGACCATCGAGTCGTTCGCCCCGGCGATGCCGTACCGCCTCAAGGCGCTGACGGGCATCAACGACGGCACGGGCATCGGCGGTACGGCCCTGTCGAAGCTGACCGGCGCGGGCGGCAAGCTCGACCGGTGCGTGAACAACGGCGACTGGCTGATCCTTTGTCTGCACAAGGTCGTCGACGGCGCCCCCAAGACGAGCACCGAGATCGGCACCGCGGGCCTGGAGACGCTGATGAAGGCGATCGACGACCGGGACATCCCGGTGCTGACGGTCGAGGAGGCCATGGCCTCCTACACCTGAGGCCCGAAGCACGGCCCGTACGCACAAGAGAGGGGCGGCCCCCCGGCCGCCCCTCTCTTCGTTCCTCCGCGGCTCTACCAGCCGCCCTGGCCGTATCCCTGGCCCTGTCCCTGGCCCTGCTGCCACGACGGGTCCTGGGGCGGATATCCGCCCTGCCCGTAGCCCTGGCCGGGGTACTGCTGCTGGTACGGGTCCTGGTGACCGGGGTGTCCGCCCTGCCACTGCTGCTGACCGGCCGGGGCAGGCGCCCCCCAGCTCACGCGCTGCTGCGGGACGCCCGCGTGCTGCTCCTCGTCGTAGCCGGGGATCGGCTGCGGCTGGGACGGGATACCGCCCGACGGGCGGGGTTGGGTGCGCAGCGCCACGCCCTCCAGACGCATCAGCTGGAGCGTCTCGGTGACCTTCTTGTCGGAGTACGGATCCTCTTCCTCGAAGATCTCCGTCACATCGCTCTCGTGGTCCCCGGCCACGGACACCTCGACACCGCCCTGGCGGGTGCCCCAGCTGCCCTTGTGGAGGGTGAACAGGGCGTAGAAGCGCAGCGGGGTCAGCAGCGTCAGCTGGATCACGCCGTAGATCGGCGCGAGCAGGAACATGCCGAAACGCTTGACGAAGCCCATGCCGCGGCGCGGGAAGTCGAGGTAGCGCACGTTGCGGAGGTAGCCCATCAGGACCATGAAGACCAGGTAGTCGCCGATGTGGTTGACGAACTGCTGGGGCTTGATGATGGGCAGGATGACCATCGAGTAGAACATCGCCGAGCCGAAGACCAGCCACAGCGCGAGTTCCATGCAGGTCAGCCAGAAGGCCGGCCGGTACTTCTTCTGGTGCCGGAACGCCCACAGGGACTCGCGGAAGAAGGACTTGTTCCAGCGGACCTGCTGGCGCAGGAAGTGCGGCAGCTTCTCGGGGACGGCCGTGTATCCGACGGCGGTCTCCTGGAAGACGACCTGGCCCTCCATCAGGCAGTAGTTGGTCATGCGGCGGTCGTCGCCGAAGACGGCCGGCTTGCCCAGGAACTGCTGGTTGAGGAAGTCCGGCAGGTACTTGCGCACCAGTGTGCCGCGGTACGCGGAGAGCGCGCCGCAGCAGCACAGCACCGACTTCAGCCGCGAGTAGGCGGCCCGCTCGAAGAGGAACGAGTTGCCGTAGCGCAGGTCCTGGAGGCGGGTGAAGATGTTGCTGTCGTGGTTGAGCGCCAGCACCATGCCGGTGGACGCCATGATCTTCTCGTCGGCGAGCGGCAGCAGCAGCTCGCGCACGGTGTCCCGGGACAGCACGGTGTCCGAGTCGACGCAGAGGAAGATGTCGGAGTACGGGGCGGCCTCGAAGCCCAGCGCCAGCGCCTCGCGCTTGCCCTTGTTCTCGGGCTGGACGCTGACGGTGTACTTGACGCCCTTGGCCTCGAACTCGCGGCGCATCTTCTTCGCCGCGCGGATGCCGGAGTCGTTGGCGCTGGCGTCGTCGATGATGTGGATCTCGTTGGGCAGGCGGCTCTGCGCGAGGAGGCTGCGCATGCCCTGCTCGAACATCACCGGGTCCTCGTTGTAGATCGGGATGACCGCGGTGACCCAGGCGTTCTCCAGGTACTCCAGCTCCTCCCGCCCGGCCTTGGCCGGACGGTAGAAGAGGGCGCCGAACATCTTCAGGGCCAGCAGGCCCATGGCACCCATCGAGTAGAGGTGCAGCGAACCGGCGTCGAGCCGGGTGGCGATCAGCGCGGCGAGGCCCAGGAAGACGAAGTACGAGACCTTCAGGTGCCGTCGCTTGCGGTGCGCGCGACGGCCACCGGAGTCGACGGCCCCGGGTATGTACGAGTCTTCGGAAGTCACAGCTTGACCACCCGCGGGTGGTCGGCGGATTTGCCCCGGGTGTCGAAGAGCGCCCGGGCGCGGTCGGCGAGTTCGCCGAGGTCGATCTCGCGGTGCGGCTGGAGCAGGATGGTGAGGTCCGCGGCCTCGGCGGCGGCGAGGTAGTCCTCGGCCCGCTCGACGGGCTCACCATCGACGCGCCAGTCCTCGACGCGCGGGTCGAAGTAGACGAGTTCGGCACCGCGGGCGAGGAGGTTCTCCGCGACGGCCAGGGCCGGGCTCTCGCGCTGGTCGGAGATGTCCGGCTTGTAGGTCACGCCGAGCAGCAGGACCCGGGAGCCGCGCACGGCCTTGCCCTGGTCGTTGAGCAGATCGGCGGCCCGGTTCACCACGTGCACGGGCATCCGCTGGTTGATCTCCTGCGCCAGCTCCACGAACCGGAACGGGATCCCCAGCGAACGCACCTTGTACGACAGGTAGTTGGGGTCGATCGGAATGCAGTGCCCGCCGACGCCGGGGCCCGGGTAGAACGGCGCGAAGCCGAACGGCTTGGTGGACGCGCACCGAATGGCATCCCACAGATCGACGCCGATCTCGCGGCAGAACATCGACATCTCGTTGACGAGCGCGATGTTGACGTGCCGGTACGTGTTCTCCAGCAGCTTGGCCATCTCGGCCTCGCGGGTGCCCTTGGCCTCGACGACCCGGTTCACGAACCGCTCGTAGAGGGCGCGGGCGGCCTTGGTGCAGTCGGCCGTGATACCGCCGACGACCTTGGGCGTGTTCTCCAGGCCGAAGGAGGCGTTGCCCGGGTCGATGCGCTCCGGGGAGAAGGCGAGGTGGAAGTCGACGCCGACCCGCAGGCCCCCGGCCTCCAGACGCGGCCGGACGACCTCGTCGGTCGTACCCGGGTACGTCGTCGACTCCAGGACCACGAGCGTGCCGGCGGTGAGGTGGGCGGCGATGTCGTCGACGGCGGCGTGCACCGCGCCGAGGTCCGGGGCGCCGTGATCGGTGAGCGGCGTGGGAACGCACACGACCACCGCGGCGGCGCCGGCGATGACCGCGGCCTCGTCGACGGCCTCGAAGCCCTGCTCCAGCATGGCGCGCACTTCGGCGTCGGTGATGTCGTCGACATGTGAACGTCCGGCGTTCAGTCCGTCGACCACCCGTCGGCTGCGGTCGAGACCGACCACCTTCAGGCCCGCGGCGGCGGCGGACCGGGCCAACGGCAGTCCCACGTAACCGAGTCCGACAACGACAAGATCCACCGTGGAGGATCTGCTCACGACATCATTCCCCAACCCCGTTGCCACGGCGTCGGCCAGACGCAGCAGCAACCGGCCCCCCGAGCAAAATCGAACAGTCCGAGGAGGTTAACAATACCTTCACCTTTTGACCATGTTCACCCGAGGTGCGCCTTGTCACGCACACATCTGTACAACCCTTGACACACCTCGTGTGTCTCGAGCGACAAGAGCCTCGAGTTGAAAGGGCCGGTTCCCCTTCTGGTGGGGGTCAGATCTCCCGCCAGGCCTCCAAGGCGAGCCCCGGCTCGTCCTTGCGGCGGGTGAGCAGCACGGTCCCGGTCGACGGCGACTGGGAGGCCGCGACGACCTCCTCGTGCTCGTCGAGCGCCACCGCCACCATGGCGTCGGCGGGCAGCTGGGGTCCTGACTCGGTCCACCAGGCACCGGCCGACTCCTGCTCGGTCGGATACGCGGCGAAGGCGACCCGGCCACTCGTCGACCGCTGCGCCAGCACGGTGCAGTCGTGCCCCTCGATCTCACACCGTACGGCGGACACCGGGCCCGGCCCCGCGGAGGCGAGGAGAGTGGCCGGCTTCTCGCCGGGGCGCCAGGCGCACAGGTCCCCGGAGGTGTCGGTGAAGAACAGGGTGGTGTGCTCGGCGGACGTGGCGAGCGCGCGCAGGGTTCCCGGACGGACGGGGGCGTCGACGCCCTCGGTCCGCACCGGCTTCTTCCCGTCCCCCTCCTGCCGCCAGCGCAGGATCCCGCCGGGCACGCAGGCGTACACCTCCACCAGCCCCGACTCCCCCGTGACGGCGGTCAACTCCCCCTCGACATCATGCCCTTCGAGGTCCAGCCAGCCGCCCCAGCCGCCCTTGACCTTCTGGTTGCGCAGGCTCACCCCGCCGCTCTCGTTCCGGACGAAGACGTAGCCGCGCCCCGCGCCGTCGACGGCGACGGCCGGCGGGCCCGTCCGGTCGCCCTTCTGGTCCGGGTGCCCGATCGGGACCCAGTCCAGGGGCGCCAGGCCGGGCCGGAAGTGCGTGGAGTGCACGAGCCCCGACTCCCCCGGCACGGTGGGCCGCCAGGCGGCCAGGTGGGCATACCCGTCGGTGCCCTGGCCGACCGCCGCGCCCGGGTGCAGCTTCTGACTGCCGCCGACGGTGCGGGGGACGTCCTCCCAGGGCCCGGCGGGTCCACGTTCCGCACGGCACAGGACGGCGTCGCCGGAGGGCAGGTAGACGGTGAGGCGGCCGTCGCGGCCGCGGATGAGCCAGTCGCCGTTCACCTGTTCACTTTATGCGGCCGACCGGCCCCGGCGCGCCCGCCCCATCCTGCCCGGCGGCCATCTCCCGTGCGACCCTGGCCACATGAACGCCAACCCGCCTGTCCTGGTCGTCGTCGACGCCGCGAATGTCGTCGGGTCGGTGCCGGACGGGTGGTGGCGGGACCGCCGGGGCGCGGCGGAACGGCTGCGGGACCGGCTGGCGTCGGAGGGGGTTCCCGCCGTGTCCGGTCCGGTGGAGATCGTGCTGGTCGTCGAGGGGGCGGCGCGGGGGGTGGAGTCCGTGCCGGGGGTACGGGTGTCATCGGCGCCGGGCAGCGGAGACGACCACATCGTCGAGGTCGTCGCGTCGGCCGGTGACCGTGCCGTCCTGGTGATCACGGCGGACCGGGAGCTGCGGAGGCGGGTCGGGGAGCTGGGGGCGGAGGTGGCGGGGCCGCGGTCTGTTCGTCCGTAGGTGCTCGTCGTCGGGGCTGAGGCCGGGCAGGTGCGCAACTCGGCGCGACGAGGTGCCGCTGCGCCCACCCTCCCCCAAGCTCTCGGCTCCGCTCGAGCAGGGGGACTCCCATCATCCCCAGCGGCACGCATGCCCTCAGATGGGGCGGCACGCATGCCCGCAGCGGGGGCGGCCCGCACCCGCGTACGGCGAGAAGGGGACGTGTCGGGGGGTGTCCGCCCGCAGCTGGTTGGCGCGTCAACGGACGGTCAGTCGGCGTGAGACCCCATCGCGCCGTTCCGAGGACGGACACCCCCCGACGCGGCCCCGACCCACCCCCCACCGCAAGGCGCTACGCGCACCGAGCGGCCGGGGCCGCAGCCGCCTACGGCGTGCCGCCGCCGCCCGCGCTCGGCTGTTCCTTCGCCGCTTCGCCGCGCGCGAGGCGGCTGTGGGTGCGGCCGTAGAGGAAGTAGACGAGGAAGCCGACGGCCATCCAGATGGCGAAGCGGACCCACGTCTCGGCGGGAAGGTTGATCATCAGCCACAGCGAGGCGCAGATCGACAGGATCGGGATGACCGGCACCCACGGGGTGCGGAAGGCCCGGGGCAGGTCGGGGCGGGACTTGCGGAGGATGATCACGCCGATCGCGACGACCACGAAGGCGAACAGCGTGCCGATGTTCACCAGCGCGGCGAGCTCCGTCAGCGGCGTGAACCCGGCCAGGACCGCGATGATCACGCCGAGCAGGATCGTCGGACGGTGCGGGGTCTTGAACCGCGGGTGGACACGCGAGAAGAACCGCGGCAGCAGCCCGTCACGGCTCATCGCGAAGAACACGCGGGTCTGCCCGAGGAGCAGGATCATGCACACCGTCGTCAGGCCGACCGCGGCGCCGAAGCTGATGAAGCCCGCGAACCACGGATGTCCGGTGGCCTTGAACGCGTCGGCGAGCGGGGCGTCGACGGACAGCTCGCTGTAGTGCTGCATGCCGGTGACGACGATCGACACGAGGACGTACAGCGTCGTGCAGATCACGAGGGAGCCGAGGATGCCGCGCGGCATGTCGCGCTGCGGGTTCTTGGTCTCCTCCGCGGCCGTGGCCACGACGTCGAAGCCGATGAAGGCGAAGAACACGACCGAGGCGGCGGTGAAGATGCCCATCACGCCGAAGTTGGAGGGCGCCCAGCCGAACATGAGCTGGATCAGTGGGGAATCGAGACTGGCCCCGGCCTCTACGGGCTTCTCCTTCGGGATGAACGGGTCGTAGTTGTCGCCCTTGATGAGGAACGCGCCCGCGACGATCACGACGAGGACGACCGTCACCTTGATGGCGACGACGACCGACGTGATCCGCGCGGACAGCTTCATGCCGACCACGAGGATGCCGGTGAGGACGAGGACGAGCGCGGCGGCGAGGATGTCGAAGCCGAAGGCGTCGGCGCCCTCGCGGCTGCCCAGGGCCGCGGGCATCGTCCAGCCCGCGTTCTCCATCAGCGACTGGATGTAGCCGGACCAGCCGACGGCCACCACCGCCGTACCGAGTGCGAACTCCAGAACCAGGTCCCAGCCGATGATCCAGGCGGGCAGTTCACCGAGGGAGGCGTACGAGAACGTGTAGGCGGACCCGGCGACCGGGACCGTGGACGCGAACTCGGCGTAACAGAGGGCAGCCAGGGCGCAGGCGACGCCGGCCGCCACGAACGCCAGAGCCGTCGCGGGCCCGGCGTTGTCCTTGGCGACTGTGCCGGTGAGTACGAAGATGCCGGTGCCGATGATCACGCCGACGCCGAAGACGGTCAGATCCAGCGCGGACAAGGACTTCTTGAGCGCGTGCTCTGGTTCCTCGGTGTCGAGGATGGACTGCTCGACCTTCTTCGTCCGGAAGAGGGTGCTGCTCACGGGGTACCTCCCACGCTTGTCGTCCTCGACATGATCGAGAGGGGGCACCATCCGTATGCCCCGGCGGGGAAGGATTCACGCCATTGGGCCGGTTTCACCACCCTTCACGGTGGTGGAACCGGCCCATTCAGCGGTGTCAGTCGCGCGCGGGCTCCACCGAGTTCACGGCGTCCGCGCCACTGCGTCCGGTGGAGAGGCCGTCCAGCTTGGCGACCAGCCCGGTCACCTGCCGGGCGATGTCCGGCGCGGTGAGACCGATCTCGGCGAGGACCTCGGCACGGGAGGCGTGATCGAGGAAGCGCGGCGGGATGCCGAAGTCCCGCAGCGGCACGTCGACACCGGCGTCGCGCAGCGCCTGCGCGATCGCCGAGCCGACGCCACCGACCCGGCTGTTGTCCTCGACGGTGACGACCACGCGGTGCTGTTCGGCGAGCGGGGCCATGGCCTCGTCCACGGGCTTGACCCAGCGCGGGTCGACGACGGTCGCGGAGATGCCCTGCTTGTCGAGCAGTCCGGCGATCTCCAGGCACATCGGCGCGAGGGCACCGACGGAGACCAGCAGGACGTCCGGCCGGTCGGCGCCGGGCTCACGCAGGACGTCCATGCCGCCGACGCGCCGCACGGCGGGCACGGCCGGGCCGACGGCGCCCTTGGAGAACCGGACCACGGTCGGCGCGTCGTCGACGGCGACGGCCTCGCGCAGCTGGGCGCGCACCTGTTCGGCGTCGCGCGGCGCCGCCAGCCGCAGCCCGGGCACGACCTGCAGGATCGACATGTCCCACATGCCGTTGTGGGAGGCGCCGTCGGTGCCGGTGACCCCGGCCCGGTCGAGCACGAAGGTGACCCCGCACTTGTGCAGGGCCACGTCCATCAGCACCTGGTCGAAGGCGCGGTTGAGGAACGTGGCGTACACGGCGAACACCGGGTGCACACCGCCGGTGGCCAGGCCGGCCGCGGAGACGGCGCCGTGCTGCTCTGCGATGCCGACGTCGTAGACCCGCTTGGGGAAGCGCTTGGCGAACTTGTCCAGGCCCACCGGCTGGAGCATGGCGGCCGTGATGGCGACGATGTCCTCGCGCTCCTCGCCGAGCTTGACCATCTCCTCGCCGAAGACGGACGTCCAGTCGGCGCCGGAGCTGGCGATCGGCAGGCCCGTGTCGGGGTGGATCTTGCCGACGGCGTGGAAGCGGTCCGCCTCGTCCTGGAGGGCGGGCTGGTAGCCGCGGCCCTTCTCGGTGAGGCAGTGCACGATGACCGGCCCGCCGAACCGCTTGGCCTTGGCGAGCGCGGACTCCAGGGCCTCCAGGTCGTGTCCGTCGATCGGCCCGACGTACTTCAGGCCGAGGTCCTCGAACATGCCCTGCGGGGCGATGAAGTCCTTCAGGCCCTTCTTGGCGCCGTGCAGGGTGTCGTAGAGCGGCCGCCCGACGACGGGGGTGCGCTCCAGGACCTCCTTGGTGCGGGCGAGGAACCGCTCGTAGCCGTCGGTGGTGCGCAGGGTCGCCAGGTGGTTGGCGAGGCCGCCGATGGTCGGCGCGTAGGACCGCTCGTTGTCGTTGACGACGATGACGAGCGGGCGGTCCTTGGCGTCGGCGATGTTGTTCAGCGCCTCCCAGGCCATGCCGCCGGTCAGCGCGCCGTCACCGATCACGGCCACGACGTGGTCGTCGCGTTCGAGGATCTGGTTGGCCTTGGCGATGCCGTCGGCCCAGCCGAGGACGGTCGAGGCGTGCGAGTTCTCGATGACGTCGTGCTCGGACTCGGCCTGCGAGGGGTAGCCGGACAGGCCGCCCTTCATCTTCAGCTTCGAGAAGTCCTGGCGGCCGGTGAGCAGCTTGTGGACGTAGGACTGGTGGCCGGTGTCCCAGAGCACCTTGTCCCTGGGCGAGTCGAAGACCCGGTGCAGGGCGATGGTGAGCTCCACCACGCCGAGGTTGGGGCCGAGGTGACCGCCGGTCTTGGAGACCGCTTCGACAAGGAAGCTCCGGATCTCCTCCGCCAGCTGGTTCAGCTCCTCCAGGTTGAGCCGGTCCAGATCGCGCGGTCCCCTGATACGGGTCAGCAGCGGCACCCGTGCCTCCTTGCAGTAGAGCTGTTGCCGGGTTTGTCGAGTCTAATGTTCCGCCTTCGCGGGCGGCGCCGGGGCTGCGCGTCGTACGTCACGCGTTCGGCTGTACCCATGGTGCGCCACACCTACGACACACCTGTGCCCGGTACCTGGGAGGTACCGGGCACAGGTGTGTCGTAGGCGCTACGCGCGCCCTGCGGTCTTCTGCGTCTTACGGGTGACGGCGTCGATGACGACCGTGGCCAACAGCACACCACCGGTGATCATGTACTGCACCGGGGAGGCGATGCCCTCGAGGGCGAGCCCGTACTGGATGGACACGATCACGAGCACACCGAGCAGCGCGTTCCAGGTGCGCCCGCGGCCGCCGAACAGCGACGTGCCGCCGATCACCGCCGCGGCGATCGCGTTCATCAGCAGGTCACCGCCGCCGGCTCCCTGGTTCGCCGCGGCGATCTTGGAGGCGATGAACAGGCCGCCCACCGCGGCGAAGGTGCCGGAGATCGCGAACACCGAGATCCGGACCATCTCCACGTTGATGCCGGCCCGGCGGGACGCCTCGACGCTGCCGCCGAGCGCGAACACCTTCCGGCCGTACGCCGTGCGCCGCAGCACGAAGTCCGTGACCAGCAGCACCACGATGAAGATCACCACGGCGAGCGGCAGGCCCTTGTACTGGTTGAAGACGATGGCGACGGCGAAGGCGAGCACCGCCAGCAGCGCGGTCCGCACGATGGTCTCGCTCAGCGGCCGCGACGGCACGCCCGCGGCCTCGCGGCGCCGGTTGCCGAGGAAGGAGCTGAGGAAGAACCCGGCGGTCACCACCGCGGCCAGACCGTACGCGGCGGCCACGTCGGAGAAGTAGTAGCTGGTCAGCTGAGCCACGACCCCGTCCGGGTCGAGGTTGATGGTGCCGTTGTCGCCGAGGATCTGGAGCATGAAGCCGTTCCAGAACAGCAGACCGGCCAGGGTGACGGCGAACGCGGGGACGCCGATCTTCGCGAAGAAGAAGCCGTGCAGCGCGCCGGCGACGGTGCCGGTGAGGATGGCCAGCACGAAGGCGAGCCACTCGTTCATGCCGTTGGTGACGTTCAGCACCGCGAACGACGCACCCGCGACACCGGACACCGAGCCGACCGACAGGTCGATCTCGCCGAGCAGCAGCACGAACACGATGCCGACGGCGATCATGCCCGTGCCGACCATGGCGACGGACATGTCGGACAGGTTGCCCGCGGTGAGGAAGTTGGAGTTCAGGCTCGTGAAGATGAGCCAGATGATCGCCAGGCCGATGACGACCGGGATGGAGCCCAGGTCGCCGGACTTCATCTTCCGCTTGAACTCGCTGACGTAGCCCTTGAGGCCCTGCTCACGCACCAGCAGCCGGGGGTCGACGACCGTGACGGCGGCCTTGGCCGCCTCGGGGTTCTCCACGACGTGGTCGTCCGGAGCCGCGGAGGTCTTGTCGATGCTCACTTGGAAACCTCCCCGTTCGTGCGCGCCGCACGGCGGGTCACGGCGTTGTCGGTGGCGCCGGTGATGGCGGAGATGATCTCTTCCTGCGAGGTCGACTTGACCTCGAAGACGCCGTTGTTGCGCCCGAGGCGCAGCACGGCGACCTTGTCCGCGACGGCCTTCACATCGGCCATGTTGTGGCTGATGAGGATCACGGCGTGGCCGCGCTCGCGCAGCCGCTCGACCAGGTCGAGGACCTGTGCGGTCTGCTCGACGCCGAGGGCGGCGGTGGGCTCGTCGAGGATGACCAGCTTGGGCTCGCCGAGCATGGAACGGGCGATGGCCACGGTCTGGCGCTGACCGCCGGAGAGCGAGGCGATCGGAATGCGCACGCTGGGAATGCGGATCGACAGCGTGTCGAGCAGCTCGCGGGAGCGGCGCTCCATCTCCACCTCGTCCAGGATGCCGCGCTTGCGGATCTCCCGGCCCAGATAGAGGTTGCCGACGACGTCGATGTTGTCGCAGAGCGCGAGGTCCTGGTAGACGGTCGCGATGCCCAGGTTCTGGGCGTCGTGCGGCTTGTTGATCTGGACGGACCTGCCGTCCCATTCGATGACACCCTCATCGATGGGGTGCACGCCGGCGATCGTCTTGACCAGCGTGGACTTTCCGGCGCCGTTGTCGCCCACCAGGGCGACCACTTCACCGGCGTGGACCTCAAGCTCTACGTCGGTGAGCGCCTGAACGGCACCGAACCGCTTGGAGACCCCGCGCAACGCCAGCACGGGCGTAGCGGACACGTGAACCATCTCCTTCGCCGCCTGACCCGGCGGGAGGTTGTGCAGAAGTGTGGGAGGAGTGATCCGTCCGGCGCCCCGCGGAGCTTGCGGGGCTGATGTGGCGGGGCGCCGGAGGAACTCGAGGGCGACCGTTCCCCGCGCGGGAGTCACGGGAGTCCGGCTCGGACTCCCGTGGCCCGCGGGGGACTTGGCGGCTTCCTACTCGAGGCCGATCTTGTCGCAGGCGGCCTTGTACTTGCCCGCGCAGATCTCGCTCACGGTGTAGATGCCGTCCTTGATGACGGTGTCCTTGATGTTGTCCTTCGTCAGCGAGACGACCGGGACGAGGACGGACGGGATGGCCTTGGTGGTCGGGCTGTCGACCTTGTCCTTGGCGATCGAGTCGAGCGACTTGCCCTGGGCGAGGGCGACGGCCATCTCGGCCGCGACGTCCGCCTCCTGCGGGTAGGGCTTGTAGACGCTCATGTACTGCTCACCGGTGACGATGCGCTGCACGCCCGCGAGTTCGGCGTCCTGGCCGGTGACCGGGATGTCGGCGATGCCGGCGGCCTTCAGGGCCGTGATGATGCCGCCCGCCATGCCGTCGTTGGCGGAGTACACGCCGACGATCTTGTCCTTGCCGAGGGCGGAGATGGCTCCCTCCATGTTGGAGTTGGCGTTCTCCGGCTTCCACTCCTTGGTGTCGTACTCGCGGCCGACCTTCACCTTGCCGTCGAGGACGGAGTGCGCGCCCTTCTTGAACTGGGCGGCGTTCGGGTCGGTGGACGACCCGTTCATCATGACGATCTGGCCGTCCTTGGCCTTGTCGCCCAGGGCCTTCAGCAGGGCCTCGCCCTGGGTCTTGCCGACGGTGACGTTGTCGAACGAGGTGTAGGCGTCGATCGGGCCCTCGGCCAGGCGGTCGTAGGCGACGACGGGGATGCCCGCGTCCTTGGCCTTCTTCACCGAGCCGGCGATGGCCTTGGAGTCCACCGCGTCCACGATCAGCACGTCGACCTTGTTGGTCACCATCGTGTCGACCTGCTGGTTCTGCGTGCTGGCGTCCTGCTTGGCGTTGGCGTAGACGACCTCGCCCTTGCCGTTGGTGAGTTCCTTGACCTTCTTCTCGATGAGCGGCCGGTCGAACTTCTCGTAGCGCGCGGTCGCGTTCTCCGGAAGGAGCAGGCCGACCTTGATGTCGTCGCCCTTCTTGGCGGACCCGGTGGAATCGGCGTTGTCGCCCGACTCCTTGGCGCTGCCACAGGCAGCAAGCGAAACGGCCATCGCGCCGGCGGCAATAGCAACAGCGGCACGACGCATACGCGTGTTCACTTCAGAAACCTCCCTGACGAGGCCGCGACATTGCGGCCGAGGTGGCTGGAAGTCAACTCGGCCACGCGTGCGACGTCAAGAAGTAAATCCTTAACGAGATGGCAACGGTGCCATCCGTTCTCTAAGTGAAGGCAGGGGTGGCTGCCTGCAGTGCGCTCGGAGCAGTTCCGTCCAGAAGGGTCGAATCACCCATCTCGCTGAGGGCGAGCGCGAGCGCTCCGAGCACTTCCGCACGGCCGCCGAGCGCACCGGGGAGAACGGACAACTGGCGCGCCGCGCTGGGGATGGCATAGCGGCCGACGGACTCCCGGATCGGCCCGAGCACCAGCTCACCGGCCTCGGCGAGATCACCGCCGAGGACCACGCGGCTCGGGTTCAGCAGGTTGCAGAGATTGGCCACTCCGCTGCCGATGTGGCGGCCGACGTCGGCGATCACCCGACGGCAGCCCGGGTCTCCGTCCCGGGCCAGCCGCACGACGCCTTCCATGGTCAGGTCGGTGCCGTGGCTGGACTGGAGGAGCGGGAGCACGTAGCGCGCGGCCGCGAAGGTCTCCAGGCAGCCGCGGTTTCCGCAACGGCAGACCGGGCCGGATTCGTCGAGTGTAATATGCCCGATTTCTCCGGCGGTGCCGCCGGGGCCACGGTAGATCTTTCCGCTGATCACCAGGCCTGCGCCGACACCACTGGCGACCTTGATGTAGGCCAGGTCGCGGACGCCTCGGCCGCTGCCCCAGACCATTTCGCCGAGGGCGCCGAGGTTGGCGTCGTTGTCCACGTGCACGGGGACGCCGAGGCGGCCGCGCAGCTCCTCGGCGGGCTTGGTGCCGGTCCAGCCCGGGAGGATGGCGGTCGAGCCGAGGGTGCCGGACTCGACGTCGATCGGGCCGGGGACGCCGAGGCCGACGCCGGCGATCTTGGAGCGGTCGACGCCGGTGGCTTCGATCAGGCGCGTGACCAGCTGTTCCGCGCGGTCGAAGCCCTGGGCGGCCGAGGCGTCCACGTCGAGTGGCTCGGACTCCTCCGCGAGGACCTGGTGGGCGAGGTTGCCGATCGCGACGCGGAGGTGGGTGTGGCCGAAGTCGACACCGATGACGATGCCGGCATCGCCGCTCAGTGACACGCTGCGGGCCCTGCGGCCGCCGGCGGAGGTCGGCGTGACCTCGACGGTGCCGCCATCCTTCAACTCCCGGACGATGTTGGAGACCGTCGCCGCGGACAGACCTGTCGTCCGCGCGATCTCGGCCTGGGTGAGGGAGCCCGCCAGGCGCACGGCTCGTACGACCCGCTCCAGGTTGGCTCGGTGCAGCGATGACTGCGACCCCGGAGTCTCCACGACGACCTCCTGCGCACGGGGCCGCTTCGATGAGACCCCGTCTATGTCCAACTAGTGAACTCTAAGCTGAGCCGTTCGGGTTGCCTCCCGTCAAGAGGTTGAACTGATTCCGGGGGGTGTGCGGGTGGTTGCGGAGGGTTACGTGGTGGTTCGCGCTTTCTGTCTGTGGGGCTGCGCGGCTGTGCGGGGGGGGGGGGGCCTCGCGTCCGCGCCTGACGGCGGGGTTGTGGGTCGGGGCCGCGCCGGGGGGTCCGTCCTCGGAACGGCGCGATGGACCCACTCACCGACTGACCGGCGTTGACGCGCCAACCAGCTGCGGGCGAACACCCCCCGACACGTCCCGTTCCGTGCGTACGCGGGTGCCGGTCCGCTCAGCCTGCGGGCATACGTGCCGCTCAGGGCGATGGGGGTCCCCCCTGCTCGAGCGGGGCCGAGAGCTTGGGGGAGGGTGGGCGCAGGCGGCACCCCGCCACGCCGGGTTGCACCCACCCCGCCTCAGCACCAACGCAGGGCACCTCGAAGCGCCCCCACCGGTCCGGGTTACTTCAGCGCGCCCGCCGTCAAGCCCTGCACCACCTGCCGCTGGAAGACGATGTACGCGGCGAGTACCGGCAGCATCGCCATCACCAGGCCCGCGAAGAGGCCCGACCAGTCGCCCTTGTAGCCCTGGCTGACCGCCAGCTGGACCAAACCCTGGGTGAGGACCCGCTTGTCCGGGTCGGTGTTGAGGACCGTGGGGAGCATGTACTGGTTCCACTGGCCCAGGAAGTTGAAGATGCCGACGCTGATCAGGCCCGGCTTGGCCATGGGCAGCATGATCTGGAAGAACGTGCGGCTGTGGGAGGCCCCGTCCACGAAGGCCGCTTCGGCGATGGACGTCGGCAGCGTGCGGAAGAACGCCGTCAGGAAGAACACCGTGAAGGGGAGGGAGTAGGCGATGTAGACCAGGATCAGCCCGTGGATGGTGTTCAGCAGGCCCATGTTGTTCACGACGTAGAACAGCGGGACCAGCGCGAGCATGATCGGGAAGCTCATGCCGCCGATGAACAGGTAGTAGAGGAAGCGGTTGCCCGGGAAGTCGAAGCGGGCCAGGACGTAGGCCGCCATGGAGCCGAGGACCAGGGTGCCGATGAGTGAACCGCCCACCACGAGGACCGTGTTGAGGAAGTAGTCGCTCATGTTGGCCTGGGTCCATGCCCGCGACCAGTTGTCGAAGTGCAGGGAGTCCGGGAGGGACCAGGGGGAGCTGAAGATGGAGCGGTCGTCCTTGAAGGACGTCATGACCGCCCACAGCAGCGGCAGGACCACCATGAACGCCCAGACGACCAGGACGCCGTGGGAGAAGACGTTGAGGACCGTGCCTTCCTTCTTCTCCTTCGGGGGTGCGGGCGGTGGCGTGTCCGTCTTGGTGATCGGCGCTCCGGACTCGGCGGGGAGCGGAGCGGGGGTTTCGGTCGTCTTCATCGATCAGTACTCCAGCCGCTCGCGACGGCCCAGCCGCATCACCACGGCGGCGAAGGCCAGCGTGACGACGAGCAGGGCGACACCGATGGTGGTGGCGTAGGCGGCCTGCCCGTCTCGGAACGCCTTCTGGTACACGTACAGGACCATGACGGTGGTCGAGTAGTCGGGACCGCCCGGCCCGGTCGTCATGATCTGCACGACCGCGAACGACTCGGCGCCCAGGGCGAGGATGCCCATGTAGACCCAGCCGGACTGCACCGTGTCCCAGAGGAGGGGCAGGGTGATCCGGAAGAACGTGGTGAAGCGGTTGGCGCCGTCCAGCAGGGCCGCCTCGTACATGTCCGCGGGGATGGAGGCCATGCCGGCGGAGAAGAGGACCACGAAGAAGCCGACCGTGGACCAGACGAGGACCGCCATCACCGCCCAGAGGGCCAGATCGGGGTCGCCCAGCCAGAGGGGCTGGACGTCGTCCAGGCCGATGCCGCGCAGGAGCGAGTTGATCGCGCCGCTGTCCGGGTTGTACGCGAACGCGAACAGTAGCGCGACGATGGCGATCGAGAGGACCTGCGGGAAGAAGTAGACGATCTTGTAGAACGAGGAGCCCCGGACGCCGGTGATCACGGGGCCGTTCTTTCTCTTTCTGCCGCCCACGTTGATCATGAAGGCGAAGAACAGCGCGAGGCCGATCGTCACCACCGGCAGCAGGAGGGCGAACAGCAGGCTGTGCTGCAACGACTTCCAGAAGATGTCGTCGTCGAGCATCCGGTCGTAGTTGTCGAAGCCGACCATCCTGAATTCGGGGCTCAGGCCGGTCCAGTCCGTGAACGAGTAATAGATGGACTGGATGAACGGCCAGATCACGAAAAGCGCGTACAGGCCGAGGGGCAACGCTAGGAAGCCCACGATGAACCGGTACTTGCCGTGCTGCATCGCCACTCCGGTGCCGTTGCGGAAATTGGGTTTCCGGTGCTGTTACTGGTGCTTGTAGTGCTTGATGGAGTCGTCCTTGGCGGCCTCGTCGGCGAAGCCCTGGATTTTCTTGATGGCCTCCGCGGGAGTCAGACGGCCGGCCATCATCTCGCCGAGGCCGGAGACGCCGATCTTCTCCTTCTGCAACTGCACGTACCAGTCCTGGAGACGGGGGTTCACCACGTTCTCGCCGGCCTTGTCCAGCGCCGCGACACCCGATTTCAGACCGGGGGTGAGGGCGACGCCGTCGGTACCGCCGTCGTACGCGGTCAGCGACTTCACCTTGCCGGTGAAGTTCTTCGAGGAGGCCTCGCTGAGCATGATGCGCAGCTGCTCCATGCCGCCGGAGGCGTTCTTCGCCTTGGCCGGGACGATGAAGGGCTCGCCGCCGGAGGCCCAGATGGTGCCGAAGGGCATCTTGTCGGAGGAGTCGAGGCCGGTGGGCGCGGAGACGGCCAGGTCGAAGTCCTCGGGGATGACGTTGGCCGACTCGTTCTCCACCCAGGAGCCGTTCGGGATGAACAGCGCCTTGCCCTCGGCCCAGGCGGTCTGCGACTGGATGTGGTCCAGGCCCGGGGTGCCCTTGAGGACGTAACCCTTCTTGTAGAGCTCGTAGTACGCGTCGAAGCAGGCCTTGACGGCCGGGTGCTTCCAGGCGTTCGGCTCCAGGTTGTCGATCGCGTCGAGGACCTCGCGGCCGCCGACCTTGCCGATCATCGGGTAGAGCGAGAAGGGGAGGTAGTACGGGTATTTGCCCGCGTACGTCCAGCCCGCCATGCCCTTCTTCTTGGCCTTCGCGCAGACCGCGAGCATCTGGTCCCAGGTCTCGGGGTACTGCTCGTCGAGCGAGTCCAGGGCCTTCTGCGAGTACCAGACGCCGTACACCGTGTAGGCGTAGTACAGGATCCAGACCTTCTCGCCGTCGAACTGGCCCATCTCCACGATGCCGGGGCGCAGCGTGTCGCGGACCTTCTTGTCCGGGTCGTCGTAGGAGGGCGCGTCCAGCAGCGGGGTGAGGTCGGTGAGCTGGTTCTTGCCGACCAGGACGCCCATGTCCATCTGCTCGGCGCCGGAGTTGTCGATGAGGTCCGGTGGGGTGCCCTGGTTGAAGCGGGGCTGGAGCGTGGACTGGATCTTCTGGGTGGCGGAGAACTTCACCTTGGCCTTGGGGAAGTTCTTCTCGTAGATCTTCACGGCGTCCTCGGCGTACTCCTTGCCGAAGCCGCCGTCGAACAGGACGAATTCCATACCGGCTGTGTCGTTGACGGCGAGCGGGTTCTTCGCGGTCTTCTTGCCGGCCTTGGCCTTGTCCCCGCTGTCGTCGCCGCCGCTGCTGGCGCAGGCGGACAGGAAGCTCATGGTGGGGACGGAGATCAGCCCGAGCGCGGCAGACCGTTTGATCAGATCACGGCGGCCGACACCTTCGGTGCCGTGGTTCTCGGCGGAAGTGGATCCCATGCTCAAGTCCTCGCCTTCTCCAGGACTCAGGCGGTGAACCGGATCCTTCCCGGCACCGCGATCGGGTCTAGCTGGGTCGTGCAGGGAAGTGCGGGTGGTGACGTGCGGATCGTGTGAATCGCCCGACAGGTATAGTCCACTTCCCGCCAGCGGATCAAGATCGAACACAAGGTTGGCCGTGGGTCTTATCCGAGTTGAGACCTCGCGGGAGTATGAGCGGCCTGTGGGTGCTCCGCCGGAAATATCCCGGTCGCCGCGCCCGAATGCCACAGGCAACACCCTTGACACTCCTCACCACTTGGGCAACTACTGGTCCTTGCGCATCTAAGGTGACAACGTTGTCCACTGCGCAGGGAGGGTACCCGTTGATGCAGCGGAAAGCTCGGCACAGATGGGGTTCGGCGGTCGTGTCGGCGACCGCCTTCGCTTTGGCCCTGGGTTCGCAGGGCGTTGCGGTCGCACTGCCCCAAGCCCCCGAGAGACCCGATCGGGGATTCACGTCCTCCTTCGAGGCGGACGACCCGCTTCCGGACTGGTCGAACACCGTCGACACCGGCCCCGACGGGGGCAAGCGCGCCTCGGGCGTCGACGGCGGCTACAGCAGCGGCATACCGGGCAATGTGACCGACCAGGTCACCGACGTCCGGGCCAGTGCCGAGAACACCGGCGGCGGCGAGGTGAAGGAGAACCTCGTCGACGGCGAACCGAGCACCAAGTGGCTCGCCTTCGAACCCACCGGCTGGGTCGAGTTCGACCTCGATGAACCCGTCAAACTGGTGCGTTACGCACTGACATCGGCCAACGACCACGACGAGCGCGACCCGAAGGACTGGACCCTGAAGGGCTCCTCCGACGGCAAGGACTGGAAGACCCTGGACACCCGCTCCGGCGAGTCCTTCACCGAGCGGTTCCAGACGAAGACGTACGAGCTGCCTGAACCAGGCGACTACCGGCATTTCCGGCTGGACGTCACCGGGAACAACGGCGGTGACATCCTCCAGCTCGCCGACCTCCAGCTGTCCACGGGCGGCGCGGACGGGCCCGTCCCTCAGGACATGCTCTCCCTGGTCGACCGGGGCCCGAGCGGCTCCCCCACCGCCAAGGCGGGCGCCGGGTTCACCGGAAAGCGGGCCTTGCGTTACGCCGGCCGGCACACCGCCGACGGGCGGGCGTACTCGTACAACAAGGTCTTCGACGTGAACGTGGCCGTCGGCCGGGACACGCGGCTGTCGTACCGGATCTTCCCGTCGATGGCGGACGGCGACCTCGACTACGACGCGACGAACGTCTCCGTCGACCTGGCGTTCACCGACGGCACCCACCTGAGCGAGCTGCGCGCCGCCGACCAGCACGGCTTCCCGCTGACCCCGCAGGGGCAGGGCGCGGCGAAGATCCTCTACGTCAACCAGTGGAACCACGTGGCCTCGCGGATCGGCTCGGTCGCGGCCGGGAAGACCGTGGACCGGATCCTGGTGGCCTACGACTCCCCCGAGGGCCCGGCGAAGTTCCGGGGCTGGCTGGACGACGTGAGCATCGCCTCCGTCGCCCCCGAGCGGCCGAAGGCGCATCTGTCGGACTACGCGGTGACGACCCGGGGCACCAACTCCAGCGGCGGCTTCTCGCGGGGCAACAACTTCCCGGCGACGGCGGTGCCGCACGGCTTCAACTTCTGGACGCCGGTGACCAACGCGGGTTCGCTGAGCTGGCTGTACGACTACGCGCGGGCCAACAACGCGGACAACCTGCCGACGATCCAGGCGTTCAGCGCCAGCCACGAGCCGAGCCCCTGGATGGGCGACCGGCAGACCTTCCAGGTGATGCCGTCCGTGGCCGGAGGCACCCCGGAGTACGGGCGGGAGGCGCGGGAGCTGGCCTTCCGCCACGAGAACGAGACGGCACGGCCGTACTACTACGGGGTGCGGTTCGAGAACGGGCTGAAGGCCGAGATGGCGCCCACGGACCATGCGGCGGCGCTGCGCTTCACCTACCCGGGCGACGAGGCGAGCGTCCTCTTCGACAACGTGACCGACCAGGCGGGGCTGACCCTCGACAAGGAGAACGGCATCGTCACCGGCTACTCGGACGTCAAGTCCGGGCTGTCGACGGGCGCGACCCGGTTGTTCGTCTACGGCGAGTTCGACCAGCCGGTGACCGAGGGCGACTCCAGCGGCGTCAAGGGCTACCTCCGCTTCAAGGCCGACGACCGAACCGTCACCCTGCGCCTGGCGACCTCGCTCATCAGCGTCGACCAGGCCGAGGACAATCTGCGCCAGGAGATCCCGGAGGGCAGGTCGTTCGAGGCGGTGAAGAAGAGCGCCCAGCGGCAGTGGGACCGGCTGCTCGGCAAGGTCGAGGTCGAGGGCGCGACCCCCGACCAGCTGACGACCCTGTACTCCAGCCTGTACCGGCTGTACCTGTACCCGAACTCCGGATTCGAGAGGGTCGGCGGGAAGTACCGGTACGCCTCGCCGTTCTCCCCCATGCCGAACCCGGACACCCCGACGCACACCGGCGCGAAGATCGTCGACGGCAAGGTGTACGTGAACAACGGCTTCTGGGACACCTATCGGACGACCTGGCCCGCGTACTCGTTCCTGACCCCGTCCCGGGCGGGTGAGCTGGTCGACGGGTTCGTCCAGCAGTACAGGGACGGCGGCTGGACGTCCCGCTGGTCCTCCCCCGGCTACGCGGACCTCATGACGGGCACCTCCTCGGACGTGGCGTTCGCGGACGCGTACGTCAAGGGGGTCGACTTCGACGCGAAGGCGGCGTACGAGGCGGCCGTGAAGAACGCGACGGTCGTACCGCCGAACCCGGGCGTCGGCCGCAAGGGCATGACCACCTCCCCCTTCCTCGGCTACACCAGCACCGAGACCCACGAGGGCCTGTCCTGGGCGCTGGAGGGCTACCTCAACGACTACGGCATCTCCCGCATGGGCCGGAAGCTCTACGAGGAGACCGGTGAGCGGCGGTACAAGGAGGAGTCGGAGTACTTCCTGAACCGCGCCCGCGACTATGTGAACCTCTTCGATCCGAAGGCCGGGTTCTTCCAGGGCCGCGACGCCGAGGGCGACTGGCGGGTCGAGTCCTCGAAGTACGACCCGCGGGTGTGGGGCCACGACTACACCGAGACCAACGGGTGGGGGTACGCCTTCACCGCGCCGCAGGACAGCCGCGGCCTCGCGAACCTGTACGGCGGCCGGAAGGGCCTCGCCGGCAAGCTCGACGCCTACCTCTCCACCCCGGAGACGGCCTCCCCCGAGTTCGTCGGCTCCTACGGCGGTGTCATCCACGAGATGACCGAGGCGCGGGACGTGCGGATGGGCATGTACGGGCACTCCAACCAGGTCGCCCACCACGCCCTCTACATGTACGACGCGGCCGGGCAGCCCTGGAAGACGCAGAAGAACGTCCGCGAGGTGCTGTCCCGGCTGTACACGGGCAGCGAGATCGGGCAGGGCTACCACGGGGACGAGGACAACGGCGAGCAGTCGGCCTGGTTCCTGTTCTCGTCGCTCGGCTTCTATCCACTGGTGATGGGCAGCGGCGAGTACGCGATCGGCTCACCCCTGTTCACGAAGGCGACCGTGCATCTGGAGAACGGGCGCGAGCTGGTGGTGAAGGCGCCCCGGAACAGCGCGAAGAACGTCTACGTGCAGGGGCTGAAGGTCAACGGCCGGACCTGGACGAAGACCTCGCTGCCCCATTCGCTGGTCGCCGAGGGCGGTGTCCTGGAGTTCGACATGGGTCCGAGGCCCTCCTCCTGGGGCACGGGCGGGCACGCCGCGCCCGTGTCGATCACCCGGGACGACGAGGTGCCGGCGCCGCGCGCGGACGTGCTGAAGGGCGACGGCGCGTTGTTCGACGACACATCGGCTACGGACGCCGCGGTGACCTCCGTGGACCTGCCGGTCCCGCAGGGTGCCCGGGCGGTCCAGTACACGCTCACGTCGTCGGCGGACCGGGGGAAGGCACCGGCGGGATGGACGCTCCAGGGCTCCTCCGACGGCACGGCCTGGCGGACGCTGGACCGGCGCTCCGGGGAGGCGTTCGCCTGGGACAGGCAGACCCGGGCGTTCTCGGTGAGGTCACCGGGTACGTACGAGAAGTACCGCCTGGTCCTCGACGGTGAGGCGACGCTGGCGGAGGTCGAACTGCTCTCCTGAGCAGCCGAGTTGGGGGTCCGATGCCGCTTCCCGTGCCCGTCCTGCCCGAGGGTGTCGACCCGGCCTGGCTGGCGCCCGCCGCCCTCCGGGCGGTCGGCAGCCGGCGGACGCTGATCCGCGGATCGGGTCCGCTGGTGGAGACGGTGCACGGGGAGGTGGCGGAGGCGTGCCGGCGGTTCGGGGGCCGGGTCGTGCGGGACGCGTCGGACGACGGCCCGTACGACCTGGCCCTCGGCCTCGGTACCGAGGGTCCGGAGCTCCTCGGCGAGGAGGGTTTCACCTTCGCGTGTGAGGGCGGCACGACGACCGTCACCGCCTGCGGTGGACGCGGGCTGCTGTACGGGCTGTTCCATGTCGTACGGCTCGGGGAGGCGGCGTTCAGCGGTGAGCGGTCACCGCAGACGCATCGCCCGGCGCTCGCCCTGCGCATGCTCGACCACTGGGACAACGTGGCCGTGCACCCGGTCATGGGCCAGGTGGAGCGCGGGTACGCGGGCGGCTCGCTGTTCTGGGAGGACGGGCGGGCGCGCGGCGACCTGGAGCGGGTGCGGGCGTACGGCAGGCTGCTCGCGGCCTGCGGGATCAACGCGATCTCGGTGAACAACGTCAACGTGCACGCGGCCGAGGCGCGTCTGCTGACCGACCGCATCGGCGAAGTGGCGGACATCGCCTATGCCTTGCGGCCCTACGGCATCCGCACCCATCTGTCGGTCTCCTTCGCGGCGCCGATCACGCTGGGCGGGCTGTCCACCGCCGATCCACTGGACGAGGTGGTGCGCGGCTGGTGGGCCGAGGCGACGCGGCGGGTGTACGAGGCGATCCCCGACTTCGGCGGGTACGTCGTGAAGGCCGACTCGGAGGGCCAGCCGGGGCCGTTCGCGTACGGCCGCAGTCACTCCGAGGGCGCGAACCTGCTGGCGGCGGCAGTGGAGCCGTTCGGCGGCACGGTGCACTGGCGGGCGTTCGTCTACGACCACCGCCAGGACTGGCGGGACCGCGCGACGGACCGGGCCCGGGCCGCGTACGACCATTTCGTGCCGCTGGACGGGGAGTTCGCGGCCGGCGCCGTGCTCCAGGTGAAGCACGGGCCGATGGACTTCCAGGTGCGTGAGCCGGTCTCGCCGCTGATCGGGGCGATGCCGCGGACCCGGCTGGCGGTGGAGCTGCAAGTCACCCAGGAGTACACCGGGCAGCAGCGGCATGTGTGCTGGCTGGGGCCCATGTGGAGCGAGGTGCTGCGGTTCCGGCAGGAACGGGGACTGCCCGTGGGGGAGGTGGCGCGGGGCGGGCTCGTCGCCGTGTCGAACGTGGGGGACGACCCGTTCTGGACCGGGCATCCCCTCGCCCAGGCGAACCTCTACACCTTCGGGCGGCTGGCCTGGCAGCCGGACGCCGAGCCGGGCGAGGTGCTCGACGAGTGGATCGGGCTCACCTACCCGGAGGCCTCGGAGCGCCTGTCCGCCGGGTTGCACTCGGTACTCGACGGCTCGTGGCGGACGTACGAGAAGTACACCGCTCCCCTGGGTGTCGGCTTCATGGTGCAGCCGGGGCACCACTACGGGCCGAGTGTGGACGGGTACGAGTACAGCCCGTGGGGGACCTATCACTTCGCCGACCGGGACGGGATCGGCGTCGACCGCAGTGTGGCGAGCGGAACCGGGTTCGCCGGGCAGTACGGCGCACCGTGGGCCGGGCTCTACGAGTCGCCGGACACCTGCCCGGACGAGCTGTTGCTGTTCTTTCACCATGTGCCGTACGGGCATGTGCTGAAGAGCGGGAAGACCGTGATCCAGCACATCTACGACACGCACTTCGAGGGTGTCGAGGAGGTCGGGCAGGCCCGGTCGGTGTGGGCCTCCCTGGCCGGGCTGGTGGATCCGGCGCGCCACGCCCGGGTGTCGGAACGCTACGAGGAGCAGCTCCGCGGCGCCCGCGAGTGGCGCGATCAGATCAACAGCTATTTCCTCCGCAAGTCCGGGGTGCCGGACAGCCGGGGGCGGCGGATCCACTGAAGGACCGCCACGCCGAGCGGGTCGAGGACCAGGGGTTCGCCCTGGTCCAGCCGCTTGCCGGTGAGCAGGTCGGTCGCGGTGGCGTGGGCGGTGAGGTGGGCCGGCCCGGGGGCGTGGTTGAGGAGGAAGAGCAGGCGGGTGCCGTCCCGGGCGACGCGGGTCGCCGTCTCGACCGCCGGGTGGTCGGCGTAGGGGCCGAGCAGGTCGTGGCGGGCCAGGATCCGGCGGACGACCGCGTCGACGCCCGGCTGGTCGAGGGCGGTGGCGACGTACCAGGCCTCGCCGTCGTTGTGGCCGAAGGGGTTGCGGGTCACGGCCGGGGTGCCCGCGTAGAAGTCGGTGCCGTACGTGGCGACCGGTTCGGCGCCGCGCGGGAGCACGATCTCGAAGACGAGCCGGGCCTTCGCCCCCAGCTCGGGGAGGGTCTGGGTGAACTCCGGCGGGCGGGCGTCCCATTCGTCCACGCGGACGCCCACGAGGGGTGCCAGCGGGCCGGGGACGTCGGTGAGGAAGGCCCGGTCGTGTTCGTCGACGCGGCCGGAGAGGAAGGTGGCCAGGACCGTGCCGCCGCGGGCGGCGACGGCTTCGAGGCGGGGGGCGAGGTCGCCCTTGACCATGTGGAGGACGGGGGCGAGGACCACGTCGTAGGGCGTGAGGTCGGCGGTCTGCGGGATCACGTCCACGTCTGCGCCGGCCTCGCGGGCGGCCCGGTAGTAGGCGTGGACCACGTCCGGGTACTTCACCAGCCGGGACGGGCCGTCGGAGATCTCCAGGGCCCACCAGCTGTCCCAGTCGAAGAGGAGGGCGGTGCGGGCCGGGGTGCGGGCGCCGAGTGTCCGGTCGCCCAGGGACTCCAGTTCCCGGCCCAGTGCGGCCACTTCCCGAAAGACGCGGGTGTCGTCGCGGCCCGCGTGGCCGATGACCGCCCCGTGGTACTTCTCGCAGGCGCCCCGGGAGGCTCTCATCTGGAAGTAGAGGGCGGCGTCCGCTCCGTGGGCGATCGCCTGGAAGGTGGCGAGGCGGAGCTCGCCGGGCCGCCGGAGCGGGTTGACGTCACGGCAGGCCGTCGTCGACGGGGTCTGCTCCATCAGCCAGAAGGGGGCGCCGCCCTTCAGGCCGCGCATCAGGTCGTGGGCGAGGGCGGGCCGGGTCGGCGGGGCGTCGAGGGGCGGGTAGTTGTCCCAGGAGGCGAAGTCGAGGTGGGGCGCCCAGCGGTGGTAGTCGAGGGGGCGAAAGGTGCCCATGAAGTTGGTGGTGACGGGCGTGTCGGGGTCGTGGGCGCGGATCACCTCCTTCTCGGCCAGGAAGCAGCCGAGGAGGGCGTCGGTGGTGAAGCGGAACCAGTCGAGGGTGATGCCCTGGAAGGCGGTGTGGTCGGGGCCGCGCCAGTGCTCGGTGAGGGCGTTCGGGGGCTCGATCTGGTCCCAGCCGGTGTAGCGGTGGGACCAGAAGGTGGTCCACCAGGCGTCGTTGAGCGCGTCGAGGGTGCCGTGCCGGCCCTGGAGCCACTCCCGGAACGCCTCGGCGCACAGGTCGCAGTAACAGGCGCCGCCGTACTCGTTGTTGATGTGCCAGGCGAGCAGGGCCGGGTGATGCGCGTACCGTTCGGCGAGGCGGGCGGCCACCGCGGTGGCGTGTGCGCGATACGCCGGTGAACTGGGGCAGAAGGTGTGGCGCTGGCCGTAGCGGTGGCGGCGGCCCTCGAAGTCGGTGCGGTTGACCTCGGGGTGCCGCTTGGCGAGCCAGGGCGGGACGGCGGCGGTGCCGGTGGCCAGGCACACCTGACGTCCCTCGGCGGCGGCCCGGTCCAGAACGCGGTCCAGGATCGTGAAGTCGTAGGTGTCCGGGGCCGGTTGGGTGACGGACCAGGTGAAGACGCCGACGGTGAGTGTGTCGATGCCGGCCCGGGTGAACAGCCGGTGGTCCTCCTCCCAGACTTCCTCAGGCCACTGCTCGGGGTTGTAGTCGCCGCCGTAGCGGATCTTGTGCGTCATGCGGTGAAGTCCTTCCGCGTCTCGGCGATCACCGGGCGGCTGCCGTGCAGCAGGGACAGCAGCAGCGGGGCGGCCAGCAGGGCGGGCAGGGCCTCCGTCAGCAGGGTTGCGGACGCGGCGGTCAGGACCAGCAGGGAGAGGGCGGCGAGGGTGGTGCGGCCGTGCCGGAACAGGAAGTACGCGGCAAGACGGGCGGTGTCCCGGGCGCGGAAGGCGAAGAGCGAGGTGAGGACGAGGGCGTGCGCGCCCCACAGGAGGGAACCGGCGCCGATCACCGCGAGCAGCAGCGCCCACCAGCCGGGCAGGCCGGTGGCGGAGAAGTGCGTGAGGGTGAAGGCGATGATCGTCAGCCAGGCCAGCAGGGGGGTCCAGAGCCTCAGCGCCGGTACGGCGTTGAGGCGCCAGCCGCGCAGGTAGGCGCGGGCGGGGTGCAGTTCGGTGAGGTCGCGGCTGCGGTGGTGCAGGGCGTAGAGCGCGGCGGACAGGGCCGGTCCGAGGGGCAGCAGGCACAGGGCCGCGAGGGGGAGGTTCGCGGGGTCGGGGCCGAGCAGGAGCAGTCCGGCCAGGCCCGGGGAGGCGGCGAGGAGGAGCAGCGCCTCGACGGTCAGGAGGGTGTGGATCAGGGCGGAGGCGCGGGAGAGGGTTCCGGTGCCGAAGCCGGAGGTGCCCACGGTGCTCATGCGGCGGCCTCCCGGCCGGGCGGGCCGGGCACGCGGATCACCCGTTCTCCTTCCTGAAACGCTCGTACGCCTTGTTGTGCAGGTCGACGAGCTGCTGCATGTTCTTCGACTTCAGCTCGGCGAGGTAGGCGCCCCACTGGGACAGCGGGCGCTTGCCCAGGACGAACTGGAGGGTGTTCTGGATGACGTGGTCCTTGAGCGGGGTCTCCCAGAGGGTCGCCTGCTCCTGCTCGAAGGACTGGAGGGGGTGGGCCGGGTCGATGGGCAGTTGCCGGCGCTGGGACATGGCGTCCTGGAACTTCCGCTCGTCGGGGCTGAACGAGGAGGAGACCAGGTCCCAGCTGCCGCCGTAGGTGAAGACGCCGTTGAAGAACCCGTAGTCCTTCTGGAGGTCCTTCGGGGCGTCCGGGTCGGAGCCCATGAGGGAGATGCCGGGCTTCAGCTCGAACCGGCCGCCGGACCGCGTGTAGGTGACGCCCTCGACGCCCCACTTGCAGAACTTCTGGCCCTCGTCCGAGTACCAGAGCCAGTCGAGGAACTGCATCATCGCGACGAAGTCGTCGCTCTCGAGGGCCTTGGCGGAGACCATGACGCCGTTCTCCAGGCGGGTACCGCCGAGCACGACGGGGCCGGCCGGGCCGAGCGGCACGGGCACCATCTCGATCGTCGCGCCCTTGACCTGCTTCTCCAGGTTGTAGCGGTAGTTCTGCACCAGCTCCTGCGGATTGGCGCTGATCACATAGGACTTCTCGGCCAGCAGCTTCTGTACCGCCTGGTCGTCCTGCTGGGTGAAGCTCTCCGGGTCCAGCAGCTTCTCGGCGACGACCTTTCTCAGGTATTCGACCATCCGGCGGTAGCCGTCCGTCGCGCCGGTGAAGACGAACTTGTGCGCCTGCGCGTCGAAGGTGATGTTGTCGTACGTCCAGCCCGCCTTGACCCCGTGGGCCTGACCGAGGTACCCGAACAACGCGCCGCACGGGAAGGGGGTGTTCGTGCTCCAGCGGTCGGTCCAGGGGTACTTGCCGGGGTATTCCTCCTTGAGCGCCTTGAGGACGTCGTACACCTCGTCCCAGGTGCTGGGCAGGGTGAGGCCGTGCCGGTCGAGGACGTCCGTGCGGAAGGAGAGCGAGTAGCCGGACTTGACCTTCTCGTGCAGGCCGGGCAGCAGGTAGTACTTGCCGTCGGACTGGCGGATGGAGTCGAGTTCGGGCTCCAGCTTCCACTTGCGTACCTTGTCGCGGAAGTTGGGCATCAGTTCGACGTAGTCGCTGACCGGGAGAACCGCGCCCGAGGAGACGAAGGCGACCTCGGAGGGGTGGTACGTCTTCGGGATCAGGAAGGGTGCGTCGCCCGCGCCGATGAGCACGCTGCGCTTCTTCTCGTAGTCGGCCAGCGGGACGTCGACCGGTTCGAGCGTCACACCGGTGCGCTTGGTCAGTTCCTTCCAGAACAGCCAGCCGTTCTTCATCGGATACACCGGGTTGTTGTTGTGCAGCACCGAGAAGGACAGCGGCTTGGACGCCTTGAACTGCTGCCCGGCCCGGTAGTTCTTCATCGCCCCGTCCTGCTTCTTGGACAGGTCCTTGCCGTCCCCGCCGTCGTCCCCGCTGCCGCAGCCGGTGACCGTGGCGAGGCCGAGGAAACCGGCGGCGGCGAGTATCTGGCGCCGCGACAGCTGTCCTGCGTTCTTCACGGGAACCCCCTTGTTCCGTAGGCCTGTTGGTGGGAGGTGCGGCGGTCAGCCCTTGACCGCGCCGAGCATCACGCCCGAGACGAAGTAGCGCTGGACGAACGGGTACACGCAGAGGATCGGCAGGGCGGTGAGGACGATGGTGACCGCCTGGATGTTCGCGCCGACCTGGCTGAGCTGTTCGGTTCCGGCACCGGCGTTGCCGCCGCCGGTGGCGCCCTGGATGAGGTTGCGCAGGTAGACCGTGACCGGCATCAGGTCGGTCCGGTCCATGTAGAGGAACGCGCTGAACCAGGAGTTCCAGAACGACACAGAGTAGAAGAGCACCATCGTCGCCACGACCGCCTTGGACAGCGGCAGCACGATCCTGAGCAGCACGCCGTAGGTGTTCAGGCCGTCGATCTGCGCGGCCTCCTCCAGTTCCGTGGGCAGGTTCTCGAAGAAGGCCTTCATCACCAGCAGGTTGAAGACGCTGATCGCGTTCGGCAGGGCGATCGCCCACACGCTGTTCTTCAGGCCCAGGCTGGTGACGAGGATGTAGTTCGGGATCAGGCCGCCGGTGAAGAACATGGTGAACACGGCGATGCCGACGAGTACGCCGCGGCCCTTGAGGTGCTTCTTCGACAGGACGTAGGCGTAACAGGTCGTCAGAACCATGGCGACCGCCGTCGCCACGACCGTGTAGAGCACGGTGTTGCCGTAGTTGCGCCAGAACATCGAGTCCTGGAACACGATCTCGTACGTGGTGAGGTTGAACCCCTTGGGCAGCAGGGTCACCTCACCGGCCCTGATCTGCCGCTCCCCGCTGAACGACCGCGCGATGATGTTGACGAACGGGTAGAGGGTCACCAGCACGACGATCGTGAGGATCACCCCGTTGACGCCCTGGAAGACCCGGTAGGAGCGGCTCGGCTTCACCACAGGCTCGTCCCCACTGTGCGGCGCGAGAGCTGATTGGCGGACGTGATGAGGACCAGGCCGATGATCGCCTCGAACAGGCCGATGGCGGCGGCGTAACTGAAGCTGTTGGACTCGACGCCGGCCCGGTAGACGTACGTCGAGATCACGTCGGCGGTGGGATACGTCAGCGGGTTGTACAGCAGCAGTACCTTCTCGAAGCCGACCGCCATGAACGTGCCGACGTTGAGGATCAGCAGCGTGATCATGGTGGGGCGGATGCCGGGCAGGGTGACGTGCCAGATCTGCTGCCAGCGGTTGGCGCCGTCGATCCGGGCCGCCTCGTACAGGTCCTCGTCGATCGTGGTGAGTGCGGCGAGGTAGAGGATCGTGCCCCAGCCGGCGGTCTGCCAGATCTCCGAACCGACGTAGAGGGTGCGGAACCACCCGGGTTCCTGGATGAAGCGGACCGGGTCGTGGCCGAGCAGGCCGAGGACGTGGTTGACCGGGCCGTCGCTCGCCAGCATCTGCATCGTGATGCCCGCGACGATCACGACCGACAGGAAGTGCGGGAGGTACGACACCGACTGCACGAACCGCTTCAGGGAACGCCGCCGCACCTCGTTCAGCAGCAGCGCCAGCACGATCGGGGTCGGGAAGCAGAAGACGAGCGTGAGCCCGCCCAGCCACAGGGTGTTGCGGAACACCTGCCAGAACGTGGGGTCGCTGAGGAACATTTGCACATAGCGCAGCCCCACCCAGTCCTCGCCGAAGATCGAACCGCCGGGCTCGAAGCGCCGGAAGGCGATCACGTTGCCGATCATCGGCAGGTAGCGGAAGACCAGGAAGAACAGCAGCGGCAGGATCGCCAGCGAGTACAACTGCCAGTCGCGGCGCAGCGCTCGCCGCCAGCCGGTCCGGGCGGGTGCCCGCTTGCCGCGGCGGGGGGCGGCCCGGGCCGGAGGCTGATCCCGGGTGCCCGGCGGGGCCGATGTGGTGGACGTGCTCATTGCTCGGGCCTCCCGTGGGCATGGGACGCGGAACCGAAACTTTCGAGCTCATTACCGGTAACTTCGCGGCAACTTATGGGCACCAGAAAGCGCTGTCAATGGGTACTGCGGCACTCGAACGGTACGCCTGAGGCGCGTTGGAACGTCACCGAAGCTGGGTAGACCCCAGGGGCCGACCGCCCTGCCCCCGTCGCAAGTTTCTGGATGAACACCGACTCCTGCGAGGTGCCGCCGTGCCCGCGTTCGACCTGCCGCTGACGGAACTGGAGCGCCACCGCCCGGACATCGAGGAGCCCGCCGACTTCGACGCGTTCTGGACGAGCACGCTGACGGAGGCCGGGAGGGCGGACCCTGTCGTGTCGGTGCGGCCCGTGGAGACGGGGCTGCGGCTGACGCAGACCTGGGACGTGACGTTCCGGGGCTTCGCGGGCGACCCGGTGCGTGCGTGGTTCAGCCGGCCCGCGGGGTCGGAGGAACTACTGCCCGCGGTGGTCGAGTTCGCCGGCTACGGGCGGGGGCGCGGGCTTCCGCACGAGCGCCTGACATGGGTCAACGCCGGGTACGCGCATCTGCTGATGGACAACCGCGGCCAGGGCGACCAGTACGGATGCGGCGGCGACACGCCCGATCCGCACGCCGCCGCGCCGGGCGGGCCCGGACCCGCGGTGCGAGGGCTGCTCGCCGCCGAGGACTACCACTACCGGCGCCTGATCACGGACGCGGTACGTGCGGTCACGGCGGTGCGGGGGCTGCCGGGTGTCGATCCGGAGCGGACCGTCGCCGTCGGCAACAGCCAGGGAGGCGGGGTGGCCCTGGCGGTCGCGGGGCTCGTCCCGGACCTGGCGGCCGTCCTGGTCACCGCCCCGCTCCTGTGCGGCATCCGCCGCGCCCTCGACCTCACCGACGCGGGCCCCTACGGCGAGATCGCCGGATACCTGTCGGTCCACCGGGGCGCCGAGCACGCCGCCCATCGCACCCTCTCCTACGTCGAGGGCGTCTCCTTCGCCCGCCGCGCGCAGGCTCCGGCCCACTTCGGTGTCGGCCTGCGGGACACGATCTGCCCGCCGAGCGGCGCGTACGCCGCATTCAACCGATACGCCGAGCTGACCGGCACCGACCCTCACAGGGAGATCCACGCCTATCCGTTCAACGGACACGAGGGTGGTGACGCGGTGCAGGTGCGCCGTCAACTGGCCTGGACGCGATCGGTGCTGGACGGCCGGCACGGCTGATCGCGCCGGTCGCGGTGGCGCGGCCTCCGGGCTGCGCCGGCCCGCCGGGGCCGCCCCGCCCGGGCTATTTCGTGATCGGGGACTCCGCGGTGCAGCCACCGGCGGTCACCAGACCGTCGGCACTCTGCTCCTCGAGCACCTTGCCCTTGTGGATGATCTTGCAGGTGACCTGAGCGCCCTCGGGGTCCGCGGCGACCGGCATGACCGCCGCGGGCATGATGCCGCGCAGCGTGACCGTCTTCTTCCAGGGCAGCTCGGGCTTCGACACCGACTCGATCTTCGGCTCCATGGCCTTGCCGCCACCGCCGTGGAACTCGATCGAGTCGACGTTCTTGCCCGTGACCTCGTAAGTGACCTCGTACGTCTCGTCCACGGCCTTGTCGACCTGGTCGACCGCCTCGGAGCAGGAGCTGAGGCCGAGCGCGAGACCGGTGACTGCGACGGAGCAGACGGCTGCACGGACGGTGCGGTTCAAAGGGATCCCCCCGGATCATGCTGGTCGGATCCGCAGCCAATCGCAAAGGTGAGGCAAAGTCAACTTCCGCTGTGCGGCTGCCACATGGGCGGTCCGGGTGGAGACATCCGGTGCGGCCGGCGTTCGACCTCCCGCAGTTCCGCCTCCTGGCCGCCGACTTCCGGTCCTCGAATTCGGCGATGATCCTTTCAGCTTCGGGCACCGGCACCGTTTACATCTGCGGCGCCGGGCGCTAGCTTCCGCAACAGGCGGGGTGGGAGCGCTCCCATGACGGTGGACCGGAACCCGCCCTCGAATCGCTCCCATCCCGCGCATCAGCGCACACACATCCGCAGGCCGCACCCCCACGAAACGGATGACGCTGTCATGATCATGACAAGCAAGTCGGGAGGATCCACGATGTCCCGCTTAGCGCTCCCCACCCGGGCCAGAGCTCTCTTCCTCGTACTGCTCTCCCTCCTCGTCACCGTCCCGGCCATCGGTCTGGTCATGACGGCCGGCGGCGAGGCGGAAGCGCACGGCACCCCCATGAAGCCCGGTAGCCGCACGTTCCTGTGCTGGCAGGACGGGCTGACCGACACCGGCGAGATCAAGCCGGTGAACCCCGCGTGCCGGGGTGCGCAGCAGGTCAGCGGTACCACGCCGTTCTACAACTGGTTCTCGGTGCTCCGCTCGGACGGCGCCGGGCGCACCAAGGGCTTCGTACCGGACGGCGAGCTGTGCAGCGGCGGCAACACCAACTTCACCGGGTTCAACACGCCCAGCAACGACTGGCCGCTCACCCACCTCACCTCGGGCGCGACGGTCGACTTCTCGTACAACGCCTGGGCGGCGCACCCGGGTTGGTTCTACGTCTACATCACCAAGGACGGCTTCGACCCGACCAAGACGCTCACCTGGAACGACATGGAGGAGCGCCCGTTCCTGAGCGTCGACCACCCGCCGCTGAACGGCTCACCGGGCACGGTCGAGGCCAACTACTCCTGGGCCGGCAAACTCCCCGAGGGCAAGTCGGGCCGCCACATCATCTACATGGTCTGGCAGCGCTCCGACAGCCAGGAGACCTTCTACTCCTGCTCCGACGTCGTCTTCGACGGCGGCAACGGCGAGGTGACCGGCATCAAGGAGCCGGGCAACCCGTCCGAGCCGGTGCCCGGCACCTGCACGGCCACCCGCAAGACCACGGGCACCTGGAACGGCGGCTACCAGTCCGAGGTGACCGTCACCAACACCGGGACCGTGCCGATGCTCGGCTGGATGGTCGACTGGACACTCCCGGCGGGCCACAAGGTGGAGAGCCTGTGGAGCGGCAGCGCGACCTACAACGGCCAGTCGGTGATGGTCCACAACTCCAACTGGAACGGCTCCCTCGCCCCGGGCAAGAGCACGACGTTCGGGTACGTCGCCTCCGGGCCGGGGGGTGACAGTACGAGCAGTCTGCCCTGCCGGGTGGGCTGAACCGCCGCATGGGGCGGGCCCGGTGACCGCAGGCCGGTGACCGGGCCCGCCGCGCGGCCCTGCCCGTGGTGGTCCGCCCCCCATCGGCCCGCCGTGGCGACCAGGCGGTGCAGTGCTGCCCGGGCCGGTGACCCCAGGCGGGTTCGCGGAAACCGCGCCGGAGCTGGTTGTCCCGGCCTCGTGCGCCGAGCCGCACCGGGTGATCGGCCAGGTCGGGGTGTGGTCGCGCAGCAGGTCCCGGACCGGTTCCGCGGTGATCTCGATCTCCTGGTGCCATGCGGCGCCGCGCCGGCCGAGCGGCGTCCCGGGCCGTCGGGTGCGTGACCGGAACCCCGCCAGACGTGCTGAGCGAACCGGCCCGTCCGTCCCATATGTCGCTGTTATCCAGGTGTGCGATTCTGTTTGTGGGTGCCCTGCCGCTCATGAGCGGCGTGGATCCGTCATGGGAGGCGCGACCCCGCGCCGCCGGTCCCGTGCCCGCGTCGTCGTCGCCTGAGTTCCGGGGACTCCCACCTGCCGGTGGCTGCGGCATGGACGGGAGGTGGATGCGGACATGCCCCACTACGGCGATGCCCGGGCCGCGGCCCCCGGTCTTCGGGCGCCGGGGAACGGGGGCGCCGGTCCGCCTCGTCCCGCTCCGGAGCCGGCCGCGCGAGCGCGTCTCCTGGCATTCGCGGGGGTGGCGCTGGCGGCGGTGTACGTGCGTGGTGAGGACGGGGCGGAACTCCGGCTGGTGGAGTCGGCCGGAGCGGAGTCCCAGCAGCGTTACCAGGTGCCGGGGCGTGTGGCGGTCCCGGTCCCGGGGGGATCCCCCGGGACGGGGCCGAGCGCCTCCCCCGGGCCGGAATCACAGGCCGCTTCCCAGGGCACCGTCCTCTCGGTACCTCCGGGCGAGGCGGACACGGGAAGCGGTTGCCCCGCCGTCGCCGAGGCCTATCTGCGCGGGCGGGCCGTGTGGCTCGCCGGTGTGATGCTCACCGGGCGGGAGGAGGGCGCAGCCGCAGCCGCCTCCGCCCCGCTCGGGGCGTTGCCGCTGGGGGCCGCGGGCGGGTGGCTGGGATGTCTCGTCGTGGTGGGAGAGGTCGGGGAGGGCTTCGGGATCGAGCAGCGGGAGTTTCTGGAGCGGTACGCCGAGGCCGTCGCCGAACGGCTGCGGGGCGAGGCCGACCGGTCCGCGCCCTCGCCCTTGCTGAACTCCGCCCAGCGCGCCATGGGCATCGGTTCCTTCGCCCTGTCGCCCGGCACCGGGCTGGTCGAGACGGACCCGGCCCTGCTCGAACTCGTCGGCATCCCCGAGGGCGGCTTCGACGGCAAGACCGACACCCTGCTCTCGTACAGCGTCCCGGAGGACGTCCCGGCGCTGATGTCGGTCATCGAGCCGTCCGCGCAGACGCCGGGCCGCCGTGAGCTGGAGTTCCGTATCCGCAGACCCACCGGTGAACTGTGCTGGCTACGGCTGAGCTGCCGGGTGCTGAAGGGGCCCGACGGTACCCCGGAGCGGGTGCTGGGCGTGGTGAGCGCGGCGCCCGTGCTCCGCCGCAGCGCCAGCGACGTCGCCCGGATCCAGTGGCTGACGGCCGCGCTCGACGACGCCACGACCGTCCGGGACGTCAGCCGGGTGGTGGTCGCCGCGCTGCGCGAGCCGCTGGGTGCCGACCGGGTGGCGCTCGCCGAGTTGCTGGAGGACCGGCTGGCGGTCACCGTGCTCGATCCGCCGGGTGCGGGTGCCTGGCCGGAGCTGTGGCGCCGCGAGTGGCGCTCGGAGTGGCCCGACGCGCCGGTCGCCGCACTGCCCACGCTCCAGGCGGCCCTGCGGGACGGGCGGATGAGCCTGTGGCCGGTGGGTTCCGAGCTGGAGGCGGGACTCGCGGGGATCGGCCCCGGCGGGCTCGCGGTGCTGCCGCTGCCGGCGAAGAACGGGGTGGCCGGGGTGTGCCTGGTCGGCTGGGACACCCCGCACGAGTTCGCCCCCGAGGAGCGGGCCCTGCTGACCGCCACCGCGGGCCTGGTCGGTCAGGCCCTGAAGCGTGCGCACGCCTACGACGCCGAGCAGGAGCTCGCGACGATGCTCCAGCGCAGCCTGCTGCCGCGCCGGCTCCCCCGGCTGCCCGGCGGCACCGCCGTGGCCCGCTATCTGCCCGCCCGGCGCGGTCTCCAGGTGGGCGGCGACTGGTACGACGTGATCGCGCTGTCGGAGAACAAGGTGGCGCTGGTCATCGGGGATGTGCAGGGGCACAGCGCCGGGGCCGCCACCATCATGGGCCAGATGCGTACGGCGGTCCGGGCGTACGCCGTGGAGGGGCATCCGCCGGACGTGGTCGTCGCGCACGCCAACCGGCTGCTCGTCGGCATGGAGACGGACCTGTTCGCCACGTGCTGCTATGTCGAGCTGGACATGGAGGAGGGCAACGCGCTGTTCGTGCGGGCCGGGCACCTGGCGCCGCTGGTGCGGCATCCCGACGGCGGCACCGCGGAGATCGCGGTCGAGGGCGGGCTCCCGCTGGGCGTCCTCGCGGACGCGGAGTTCCCGCTGACGGCACTCGCGCTCGCCCCGGGCTCGGTGCTCGCGCTCGTGACGGACGGTCTGGTCGAGTCCGCGGATCTGCAGGTGGACGAGGGCATGCGGCTCGTACGCCAGGCGCTCGCCGCGGCCGATCCCGCCGACCCGGGGCGGATGGCCGACGAGCTGCTCGGCGAGGACGGGCGCCGGGAGGACGACGTGGCGGTGCTGCTGCTGCGCTACGACGGGATGCGGGTACGGCCGGTGCGGGCGGGCTGGGTGGTGTGGCGGCTGCCGGACGCGGTGATGCACGCCCGCCGGTTCAGTGCGCGCACGCTGCGTTCGTGGGGCATCTCGGCCGAGGCCGACACCGTCCTGCTGGTGGTGTCGGAGCTGGTCACCAACGCGCTGGTGCACACTCAGGGCGCGGTCCGGGTGGAACTGACCCTGGCGGCGGACCGGCTGCGGGTGAGCGTGAGCGACTCCTCGCCCCGGGCGCCGGCCAAGCCGGTGGTCGTGGACTGGGAGTCGACGGGTGGCCGTGGGCTCTTCCTGGTGGAGGCCGTGTCGGCGGCCTGGGGCTCGGTACCGGTGGGTGGCGGCAAGCAGGTGTGGAGCGAGATCGTCGTCACCCGTCCGGAACGGGAAACGGAACCCGGTGAGGAGCCTGAGGAGGAACCGGAGGCCGAGCCGGAGCAGGAGCGCAAGCCGGGCCGCGGCTGGGGCCTGGGCCGGGACCGAAGCTGGGGCCTGGGCCGCAACCGGGACCGCCGCAAGACCCGCGACCCCGCCCCGGACCGCAACGACGACCGGGCCGGGGACCGCACGGACGGCCGGGCCACGGGCGGCGTCGGTGAACGGACCACGGACGGCGTCGGCGACCGAGCCACCGACGGCATCGGCGACCAGGCCACCGACCGCACAGGCGACCAGGCCGCGACCCACCTCGGCAACCTGCCCACAGCCCGCCACGACGACCGGCCCACGGACCCCGGCGGCGACCGGGCCACCGACCGCATCGGCGACCGAGCCACGCGCGGCACCGAAGACCACGGCACGGGCTGGAGCGAAGCCCGAGGCCGGGGCCGGGCCACGGACTGGAAGGGGGTCCGGGAGCCAGGCCCGGGCCGGAACCGGGATCCTGACCGGAGTACGGGCCCGGGTGCCCGCCAGGACCGGCCGGCCGAGGGAGGTCCCTGATGCGTGGCCTCGGTGTACGCGGCGCCGCCGGGCTGCTGGCGGTTCTCCTGGCCGTGTCCCTCGCCGGGTGCAGCGACAGCGGCGGGGAGAGCGGGGACGGTCCGGCCATCGGGCTGCTGCTGCCGAGCCGGGCCGTGCCCCGTTGGGAGAATTCCGACAAGCCTCTGATCGAGAAGCGGGTGAAGGAGCTGTGCTCGGACTGCACCATCGTGTACGCCAACGCCGAGAACGACGCGGCGAGCCAGCGGCAGCAGATGAACTCCATGATCACCCGGGGGGTCTCCGCCCTGATCCTGGACGTCGTCGACCCCAAGGCCCTGCGCTCCTCGGTCCGCGCGGCGCAGCGCGAGGGCATCCCGGTCGTCGCCTACGACCGGCTCGCCGAGGGCCCGATCGCGGGTTTCGTCAGTTTCGACGGTGCCCAGGTCGGCAGGCTGCAGGGCCAGGCGCTTCTGAAGGGCATGGGCGCCAGGGCCGACGGCGGCGGTGTGGTCATGGTGAACGGTGACCCGTCCAGCCCCAACGCCGCCTGGTACGAGGGCGGGGCCCGGGCCGCCCTGCGGGACGAGGTGCGGATCCTGAAGTCGTACAACACCGTGGGCTGGCGTTCGGAGAACGCGCACGACCACATGTCCGCCGCGATCAGCACCCTCGGCCCGGGCAGGATCGACGGGGTGCTCGCCGCCAACGACTCGATCGCCGCCGGTGTCATCTCGGCTCTCAAGAGCGCCCGCGTCTCCCCGCTGCCCCCCGTCACCGGGCAGGACGCCGACCTCGACGCCGTGCAGCGCATCGTCAAGGGCGAGCAGTACATGACCGTCTACAAGCCGTTCCGGCTGGAGGCCGAGGCGGCTTCCGCGATGGCCGTCGCCCTGGCGCGGGACAACGACATCGACGCCCTGGTCACGACGGAGGTGGACAGCCCCACGACGGAGGACGTCCCGGCGATTCTGCTCGACCCGACCGCCGTGACGCGCGAGACGATCGGCCGGACGCTCGTCCGGGACGGTGTCTTCACGCTCGACCAGATCTGCACCCCGAAGTTCCGCTCGGCCTGCGACCGGGCCGGGCTCACCCGGTGAGTGAGGTGGTCCCCGTGGCCCATCCACCCGTCCTGGCGTTGCGCGGCATCACCAAGCGGTTCGGCGGCGTCCAGGCGCTCGTGGACGTCGACCTGCGGATCCGGGCCGGTGAGGTCGTGGCCCTGGCGGGTGACAACGGAGCGGGCAAGTCCACGCTGGTCAAGGTGATCTCCGGGGTCAGCCCCGCCGACCGGGGCGTCATCGAGTGGGAGGGTCGCCGCGTGCAGATCAAACGCCCGCACGACGCTCACGCCCTGGGCATCGCGACCGTGTACCAGGACCTCGCCATGTGCGACAACCTGGACGTCGTCGGCAATCTCTTCCTCGGCCGCGAGATCGACCGGGTGGGCATCCTCGACGAGGTCGAGATGGAGCGCCGGGCCCGTGACCTGATGCGTGCCCTGTCGATCCGCATTCCCGACGTGCGGATGCCGGTCGCCGCGCTGTCGGCCGGGCAGCGGCAGGCCGTCGCGATCTCCCGCTCGCTCATGGGCGCTCCCAAGGTGCTGCTGCTCGACGAGCCCACCGCCGCCCTCGGCGTGGAGCAGACCAGCCATCTGCTCGACCTGATCGAGGAGGTGCGCGACCGCGGTATGGCGATCATCCTCATCAGTCACAACATGGGCGACATCAAGGCCGTCGCGGACCGGGTGGCCGTGCTGCGGCTGGGCCGCAACAACGGACTGTTCGACGTGAGCACGGTGACCCAGGAGCAGATCATCTCCTCCGTCACCGGGGCGGCGGACAACGCCGTGGCCCATCGCTCGAAGGGTGACGAGGAGGCGTGGCCGTGAGCCGCGGCGGGCCGCGGCGGGACGGCGGACCGGCCGGGCCGGGCAGCGCCGGGCCGGTCACGGCCGGCCGCGGGCAGCGCACCCGGGGCTGGCAGGACACCTTGCGGGAGTACGCCGTGGACGTCCGCGGCAGTGTGCGTGACGGCGAGCGGGGGCCGCTCCTGGTCATCGCCGGGCTGATCGTGATCTGGATCGTCTTCCAGGTGCTGGACGACAAGTTCCTCTCGCCGCGCAACCTGTCCAACCTCAGCGTGGACATCGTCGGGACCGGGCTGGTCGCCGTCGGCATCGTGTTCGTGCTGCTGATCCGCGAGATCGATCTGTCGGTGGGCTCGGTCAGCGGCCTGGCGGGGGCGGCGTTCGCCGTGCTGAACGTGAACCACGGGGTGCCGGAGTGGCTGGCGGTGATCGTGGCGGTGGCCGCGGGGACGGCCGTGGGCGCCTTCCACGGGTTCTTCCACGCCCGGCTCGGCGTGCCCGCGTTCGTGGTGACGCTGGCCGGGCTGCTGATCTGGAACGGCCTGACGCTCTACCTGCTGGGGGCCAGCGGCACGATCAACATCGACGAGGAGGGTCTGGTCGCCTCTCTGACCAGCCGCCACTTCGGCAATCACATGGCGGCGTACGCGGTCGCGGCGCTCGGCACGGCCGGGTACGTCCTGGCCGCCCGCCGCCGGCGGAACCGTCACCGGGCGGCCGGGATGCCCAACCGGTCCGAGGGCGAGATCTGGATGCGCACCGGCCTGCTCGCGGTGCTCGCCTTCGCCGCGGCCTCCACCCTCAACCGGTTCCAGGGGCTGCCGCTCGCGCTGCTGATCTTCCTGGTGGTCCTGGTCGTGTCCGACTACGTGCTGCGCCGCACCCGCTACGGGCGGCGGGTGTACGCGCTCGGCGGCGGGGTCGAGGCGGCGCGGCGGGCCGGCATCGGGGTGGAGCGGGTGCGGGTCGCGATGTTCATGGTGTCGGGGACGCTGGCCGCGGTCGGCGGGCTGTTCGTGGCGTCCGGGCTGACCTCGGCGAGTCCCACGACGGCGCGTGCCGCCGGTTCGGGGATGCTGCTGATCAACGCGATCGCGGCGGCCGTGATCGGCGGGACGAGTCTGTTCGGCGGGCGGGGCTCGCCGTGGTCGGTGCTGCTCGGTGTGGTGGTCATCCAGTCGATCGCCTCGGGCATGGGGCTGCTGGGGATCGAGGACGCCGTGCAGTTCATGATCACCGGTGGGGTGCTGCTGGCCGCCGTCGCGGCCGACGCGCTGTCCAGACGCGCCCAGGCCAGACGTGGTCGACCGTGAACCGCGCCGCGCCGCGCGGGAAAGACCCCTACTAATCCGTTTCACACCGAATGCCTAACAAATGGCATAGATGGGTATGGGGCGTGATGTTATGAGACGCAGCCGCCTCGCCCAGGCGGCCGTGGCCGTCGCGGCCGCCGCCGGTCTGGCCCTCGCCGGGTGCGGTGACACGGATCTGCCGAACGGCGAGGAGCAGGCCGACCTCAGCGTGCTCGCGACGGACGTGCCACAGATCCAGACCCTCAAGAAGCTCACCAAGAAGCACTTCACGGCGGAGACCGGCATCACCGTCGACTACACCGTGCTGCCGGAGAACGAGGCCCGGGAGCAGATGAACCGCGAGTTCGCGACCCAGGCCGGCCGCCACGACGTGGCCAGCGTCAGCGCCTACGAGGTGCCGATCTACTCGGACAACGGCTGGCTCGCCCCGCTGGACGCCTACGTGAAGGCGGACGAGGACTTCGACCAGGACGACGTCTTCCCCAACCTGGTGACCTCGCTGACCGGTGAGGACGGCAAGCTCTACGCCGAGCCCTTCTACGCCGAGGGATCCTTCCTGATGTACCGCAAGGACCTCTTCCGCAAGGACGGGCTGACCATGCCGCCGAACCCGACCTGGCAGCAGGTCGCCGACCTCGCCGCCCGGGTCGACGGCACCGACGGCGCGAGCGGCATCTGCCTGCGCGGCCTGCCCGGCTGGGGTCAGAACCTCGCCCCGGTCAACACGGTCGTCAACACCTTCGGCGGCGCCTGGTACGACATGGACTGGAACGCCCGCCTGACCTCACCGGAGTTCAAGAAGGCCGTCGAGTTCTACGTCGACCTGCTGCGCAACCACGGCCAGCCCGGTGCCGCGCGGATGGGTGTGCTGGAGATTCTGGACCGGTTCGTCCAGGGCAAGTGCGCCATGATGTACGACGCCACGTCGCTGGCCTCGTCGATCGAGGCCGACAGTTCCTCGGTCAAGGGCAAGGTGGGCTACGTCCCGGCCCCGCACGACCGGACCGGCAAGGCCGGCTGGCTGTGGACCTGGGCCTGGGGCATCCAGCAGGCGTCCGAGAACAAGGACGCCGCTTGGGAGTTCATCTCCTGGGCCTCCTCCAGGGAGTTCCAGGAGCTGGTCGGCCGGGAGGTGGGCTGGACCTCGGCACCCGCCGGGAACCGCAAGTCGCTCTACGAGAAGCCCGAGTACCAGCAGGCGGCCGGGGCCTGGTACCGGCAGGAGTACACGGCGGCGACGGACTCCGCCGACCCGGAGAACCCCGGCGTCGGCCCCCGCCCCTACGACGGCATCGGCTTTCTGAGCATCCCCGAGTTCGCCGTGCTGGGTACGGCGGTCTCCGAGCAGATCGCCGCGGCCATCGCCGGGCGGCAGTCGGTGGACGCGGCCCTGGACAAGTCGCAGGACCTCGCCCAGGCCGCGGCGGCGAAGTACCGCGACGAGTGACCCGCCCGCGTACGGACGGCGCGGGCCGCGCCCCCGGTCACCCGGGAACGCGGCCCTCGAACTGCCGTGACGGTCCGCTTACTTGCGGATCAGGCTGCGCAGCACGTACTGCATGATGCCGCCGTTGCGGTAGTAGTCCGCCTCGCCGGGGGTGTCGATGCGGACGACCGCGTCGAACTCGACGCCGGTGTCGGTGGTGACCTTCACCGTGCGCGGGGTGGTGCCGTTGTTGAGCTCCTCGACGCCGGTGAAGTCGAAGGTCTCCTCGCCGGTGAGGCCGAGGGACTCGGCGGACTGGCCCTCCGGGAACTGCAGCGGCAGGACGCCCATGCCGATGAGGTTCGAGCGGTGGATGCGCTCGTACGACTCGGCGATGACGGCCTTCACGCCGAGGAGCGCGGTGCCCTTGGCGGCCCAGTCGCGGGACGAGCCGGAGCCGTACTCCTTGCCGGCCAGGACGACCAGCGGGATGCCGGCGGCCTGGTAGTTCTGCGAGGCGTCGTAGATGAACGACACCGGCGCCCCTCCTTCACCTTCGGCGGACCGGGTGAAGTCGCGGGTGTAGCCGCCCTCGGTGCCCGGCGCGATCTGGTTGCGCAGGCGGATGTTGGCGAACGTACCGCGGATCATGACCTCGTGGTTGCCGCGGCGGGAGCCGTAGCTGTTGAAGTCGCGGCGCTCCACACCGTGCTCGGTGAGGTACTTGCCGGCCGGGGTGTCGGCCTTGATGGCACCGGCCGGGGAGATGTGGTCGGTGGTGACCGAGTCGCCCAGCTTGGCCAGCACCCGGGCGCCGGAGATGTCGGAGACCGGGGTGGTCTCCATCGTCATGCCCTCGAAGTACGGGGGCTTGCGCACGTAGGTCGACTCGGCGTCCCACTCGAAGGTGTTGCCGGTCGGGATCGGCAGCGCCTGCCACTGGGCGTCACCCGCGAAGACGTCAGCGTAGGACTTGGAGAACATGTCCTCGCCGATGGCGTTGGCGACGACCTCGTTGACCTCGGCCTCCGTCGGCCAGATGTCCTTCAGGAAGACCGGCTTGCCGTCCTGGTCGGTGCCCAGGGAGTCCTTGGTGATGTCCACCTTCATGGAACCGGCGAGCGCGTAGGCCACGACCAGCGGCGGGGACGCCAGGTAGTTCATCTTGACGTCGGGGTTGATACGGCCCTCGAAGTTCCGGTTGCCGGAGAGGACCGAGGTGACCGCGAGGTCGTGGTCGTTGACCGCCTTGGAGACCTCCTCCGGCAGCGGGCCGGAGTTGCCGATGCAGGTGGTGCAGCCGTAGCCGACGAGGTTGAAGCCGACCTTGTCGAGGTACGGGGTCAGGCCCGCCTTCTCGAAGTAGTCGGTGACGACCTTGGAGCCCGGGGCGAGGGTGGTCTTGACCCAGGGCTTGCGGGTCAGGCCCTTCTCCACCGCCTTCTTGGCCACCAGCGCGGCGGCGACCATGACGTACGGGTTGGAGGTGTTGGTGCAGGACGTGATGGCCGCGACGGTCACGGCGCCGTGGTCGATCTCGTAGGTCGAGCCGTCGGGGGCGGTGACGGTGACCGGGTGCGACGGGACGGCGGCACCGGTGCCGCCGGCGTGCTGCGGGGCGCCGGCGCCGTTCTCCTGGTTGCCGTAGGCCGGGGCGTCGGAGGCCGGGAAGGACTCGTCGCTCGCCTCGTCGACCGGGGAGGCCGCGGTGGCCTGCTGGGCGACGGGCGCCTCGACGTAGTTGAGGACGTCCTTCGCGAACTGCTGGGCGGCCTCGGCGAGGACGATGCGGTCCTGCGGGCGCTTCGGGCCGGCGATGGAGGGCACGACGGTCGACAGGTCGAGCTCGAGCTTCTCGGAGAAGTCGGGCTCGGCGGCCGGGTCGAGCCAGAGGCCCTGCTGCTTGGCGTACGCCTCGACCAGGGCGAGCTGCTGCTCGCTGCGGCCGGTCAGGCGCATGTAGTTGATGGTCTCGTCGTCGATCGGGAAGATCGCGGCGGTGGAGCCGAACTCCGGCGACATGTTGCCGATGGTGGCGCGGTTGGCCAGGGAGGTGGCGGCGACGCCCTCGCCGTAGAACTCGACGAACTTGCCGACGACGCCGTGCTTGCGCAGCATCTCGGTGATCGTGAGGACCAGGTCGGTGGCGGTGGTGCCGGGGGTGAGCTCGCCGGTGAGCTTGAAGCCGACGACGCGCGGGATGAGCATGGAGACCGGCTGGCCGAGCATGGCGGCCTCGGCCTCGATGCCGCCGACGCCCCAGCCGAGCACGCCGAGGCCGTTGACCATGGTGGTGTGCGAGTCGGTGCCGACCAGGGTGTCCGGGTAGGCCTTGCCGTCGCGGACCATCACGACACGGGCCAGGTGCTCGATGTTCACCTGGTGGACGATGCCGGTACCGGGCGGGACGACCTTGAAGTCGTCGAAGGCGGTCTGGCCCCAGCGCAGGAACTGGTAGCGCTCCTTGTTCCGGCCGTACTCCAGGTCGACGTTCTGCTTGAAGGCGTCGTTGGTGCCGAACTTGTCGGCGATGACGGAGTGGTCGATGACCAGCTCGGCCGGGGAGAGGGGGTTGACCTTCGCCGGGTCGCCGCCCAGCTCCTTCACGGCCTCACGCATGGTCGCGAGGTCCACGACACAGGGAACGCCGGTGAAGTCCTGCATGATCACGCGGGCCGGCGTGAACTGGATCTCCTGGCTGGGCTGGGCCTGCGAGTCCCATCCACCGAGGGCACGGATGTGGTCGGCGGTGATGTTCGCGCCGTCCTCGGTACGGAGCAGGTTCTCCAGCAGGACCTTGAGGCTGTAGGGAAGGCGAGCCGAGCCCTCCACCTTGTCCAGCCGGAAGATCTCGTACGACTCGTCGCCCACCTGCAGCGTGCTGCGGGCGTCGAAGCTGTTCGCCGACACGACAGTCTCCTTCATTGATGTGCGCGTACCACCACGATCCTGCCGCCACGGCATCTTGGCCGATCCGCTAAGGTAAGGCTAAGTTAGGCAAGCCTTACTGGGGTGGCGGCTGGGGTGCTCTCTCGGCAGATATCTCGATGTCGAGATAACTCTAGTACACGAGCGCCGGATGGTCATGCCCCGGCGCCCCGCCATGCGGCCATGTACGCCCTTTTCCCGGGTATCCGCACCTAGGTATCCACGCACGACGGAGAGGAGACAGGCATGCCGCTCACGTTCCGCAAGAGTTTCCGGATCCTTCCGGGGGTGCGACTGAACATCAACAAGCGCTCCTGGTCCATCACCACCGGCGGCGGAAAGAACGGCCCGCGCCACACCCGCAGCAGCACAGGACGCCGTACGACATCGATGGATCTGCCGGGGCCTTTCGGGTGGCGGCGCACCACGAGGGCGCGTCGACACTGAGATGGCCGGGCGGGATTGACGTCCCGTCACCCGTTCGGACCCCCCGATCGGGCTCCATCTCATATCTGAGATAACCTCAAGCGCATGGCAGACGACTACCTCGTACGCATCGGCAAGCTCATCCGTGACGCCCGGCAGCACCGGGGCTGGACACAGTCGCAGCTGGCCGAGGCACTCGGCACCAGCCAGAGCGCCGTCAACCGGATCGAGCGCGGCAACCAGAACATCAGCCTTGAGATGATCGCGCGCATCGGGGAGGCCCTCGACAGCGAGATCGTGTCACTCGGCTACGCCGGTCCGATGCATCTGCGAGTGGTCGGCGGGCGCCGGCTGTCCGGCGCCATCGACGTGAAGACGAGCAAGAACGCGTGCGTGGCGCTGCTGTGCGCCTCACTGCTCAACGAGGGGCGCACGGTGCTGCGCCGCGTCGCCCGCATCGAGGAGGTGTACCGCCTCCTGGAGGTGCTGGGCTCCATCGGCGTGCGCACCCGGTGGATCAACGACGGTGTCGACCTGGAGATCGTGCCGTCGGCCGAGCTGGACCTCGCGGCGATCGACGCTGACGCGGCCCGCCGCACCCGCTCCATCATCATGTTCCTCGGCCCGCTGCTGCACCGCATGGACTCGTTCAAGCTGCCGTATGCCGGTGGCTGCGACCTCGGCACCCGCACGGTCGAGCCGCACATGATCGCGCTGCGCCGCTTCGGCCTGGACATCGCCGCCACCGAGGGGCAGTACCACGCCCAGGTCGATCGCTCGGTCAGCCCCGACCGCCCGATCGTCCTGACCGAGCGCGGCGACACGGTGACCGAGAACGCGCTGCTCGCCGCCGCCCGGCACGACGGCACCACCGTCATCCGCAACGCCTCGTCCAACTACATGGTCCAGGACCTGTGCTTCTTCCTGGAGGCACTCGGCGTCAAGGTCGACGGCATCGGCACCACCACCCTCACCGTGCACGGTGTACCGACCATCGACGTCGACGTGGACTACTCCCCTTCCGAGGACCCGGTCGAGGCGATGAGCCTGGTCGCGGCGGCCGTCGTCACCGAGTCGGAGCTGACGGTGCGCCGGGTGCCCATCGAGTTCCTGGAGATCGAGCTGGCCGTGCTGGAGGAGATGGGCCTCGACCACGACCGCACGCCCGAGTACTTCGCCGACAACGGCCGCACCCGGCTGGTCGACCTCACCGTGAGGCCCTCCAAGCTGGAGGCGCCGATCGACAAGATCCACCCCATGCCGTTCCCCGGCCTGAACATCGACAACGTCCCGTTCTTCGCGGCCATCGCGGCGGTCGCCCAGGGCCAGACCCTCATCCACGACTGGGTCTACGACAACCGCGCGATCTACCTGACCGACCTGAACCGCCTGGGCGGCCGCCTCCAGCTGCTGGACCCCCACCGCGTCCTGGTCGAGGGCCCGACCCGCTGGCGCGCCGCCGAGATGATGTGCCCGCCGGCCCTGCGCCCCGCGGTGGTCGTCCTGCTGGCGATGATGGCGGCCGAGGGCACATCGGTGCTGCGCAACGTGTACGTCATCAACCGGGGCTACGAGGACCTGGCGGAGCGGCTGAACTCGATCGGGGCGCAGATCGAGACGTTCCGGGACATCTGAGCGACGGATGCCGCCGTACCCCTGTTCCTCGGCGCCGCGCCGCGCCTCCACCCCGCAGGCAGTGGATCGTCCCGGCAGACGCTTCGGTAGCGTGAGGGTATGAGCCATCCGCACCCAGAACTCAAAGCCGCCCCACCCCTGCCCGACGGAGGACTCAGGGTCACCGCCCTGGGCGGCCTGGGGGAGATCGGTCGCAACATGACCGTTTTCGAGCATGCCGGCAAGCTGCTGATCGTGGACTGCGGTGTGCTGTTCCCGGAGGAGAACCAGCCGGGCGTGGACGTGATCCTGCCCGACTTCACCTCCATCCGGGACCGCCTCGACGACATCGTCGCCATCGTCCTCACCCACGGCCACGAAGACCACATCGGCGGCGTGCCCTATCTGCTGCGGGAGCGGAGGGACATCCCCCTCGTCGGCTCCAAGCTCACCCTCGCCTTCATCGAGGCCAAGCTCAAGGAGCACGGGATCAGGCCCCGCACGGTGCGCGTGCGCGAGGGCGACCGGCGCGGCTTCGGCCCCTTCGACTGCGAGTTCGTGGCGGTCAACCACTCCATCCCCGACAGCCTCGCCGTCGCGATCCGCACCGAGGCCGGGATGGTGCTGCACACCGGTGACTTCAAGATGGACCAGTTCCCCCTGGACGACCGCATCACCGACCTGCGCGCCTTCGCCCGCCTCGGCGAGGAGGGCGTGGACCTGTTCCTCACCGACTCCACCAATGCCGAGGTTCCCGGCTTCACCACCTCGGAACGCGAACTGAACCCCGCGATCGAGCAGGTGATGCGCACCGCGCCGCGGCGGGTCATCGTCTCCAGCTTCGCCAGCCACGTGCACCGCATCCAGCAGGTCCTGGACGCCGCCCACCAGCACGGCCGCAAGGTGGCCTTCGTAGGCCGCTCCATGGTCCGCAACATGGGCATCGCCCGTGACCTGGGCTACCTCAAGGTGCCGTCCAACCTGATCGTGAACACCAAGGAGCTGGAGAAGCTCCCCGACCACAAGATCACCCTGGTGTGCACCGGGTCCCAGGGCGAGCCGATGGCCGCCCTGTCCCGGATGGCCAACCGCGACCACCAGATCCGCATCGGCAAGGGCGACACCGTCCTGCTCGCCAGCTCCCTCATCCCCGGCAACGAGAACGCCATCTACCGGGTGATCAACGGCCTGACCCGGTGGGGCGCCAACGTCGTCCACAAGGGCAACGCGAAGGTGCACGTCTCCGGTCACGCCAGCGCCGGCGAGCTCGTCTACTGCTACAACATCGTCAAGCCCCGCAACGTCATGCCCGTGCACGGCGAGTTCCGTCACCTGCGGGCCAACGCCGACCTCGCCATCCGTACCGGTGTCGACCCCGACCGGGTCGTCATCGCCGAGGACGGTGTCGTCGTCGACCTCGTCGACGGCCGCGCCTCCATCACCGGCAAGGTGCCCGCGGGCAACGTCTACGTGGACGGCATGGAGGTCGGCGGCGCCACCGAAGCGTCCCTCAAGGACCGGGTCACCCTCGCCCAGGAGGGCGTCATCACGGTCGTGGCCATCGTCGACGCCGACACCGGTGCCCTCGCCGAGGCCCCCGACTTCCTGGCGCGCGGCTTCGTCCACGACGACACCACCTTCGAGCCGGTCATCCCCGTCATCGAGAAGACGCTGGCCACCGCCGCGGAGGAAGGCGTCGGGGACGCCCACCAGCTCGAACAGCTCGTCGCCCGTGCCGTGGCCAACTGGGCCTTCCGCACCCACCGCCGCAGGCCGCTGATCATCCCCGTCATCATCGACGCCTGACCGTCAGAGAGGTGAACGGATGAGCCTGCGCTTCGAGGAGATCGACTGGCAACCGACCCCCCTCGGCGAGATCAGTCTGCGCCGGCGCCGCCACCCGGTGTCGGGCGACGACGTGTACGAGGTGAAGCTCGGCGACGAGTTCCTGATGTCCAGTCTCTTCACCACCGGCGAGATCGCGCTCACGGAGCTCGCCCTGGCGGAACTGCCGGCCACCGAGCTGGACGTCGCCGTCGGCGGGCTCGGACTCGGATACACCGCCCGGGCGGCCCTGGACGACCCCCGGGTGCGCTCGCTGACCGTGATCGAAGCGCTCGGCGAAGTCATCGGCTGGCACCAGCGGCACCTGGTGCCCCTCGGGGCCCGGCTCACGTCGGACGACCGCTGCCGCCTGCTCCACGGCGACTTCTTCGCGCTGGCCGGCGACCCCCGCGGTCTGGACCCGAAGGAGCCGGGCCGCCGCTTTCACGCCATCCTGCTGGACGTCGACCACTCACCGCGCCATGTCCTCCACCCGCACCACGCGGCGCTCTACGAGCCTGACGGACTCGCCGCCCTAGCCGCTCACCTCCACCCCGGCGGGGTGTTCGCCCTGTGGTCGAACGACCCGCCCGACGAGCGGTTCACCTCCGCCCTCAGGGAGGTCTTCGCAGAGGCGGCGGCCCATGTCGTCGACTTCGACAACCCCCTGCAAGGCGGCACCTCGGCCAACACCGTCTACCTGGCGGGCAGAGCACCGGACCCGCCGTAGGGCGCGCGGCCACCCATTACGGCAGGTCACCGCGTTCGCTGGTCTCTTCCGGGGCATCCGGCCGGAAGCGCGTCCCAGGTGTGGGCCCGCCGGAACGGGAAAGTCCGCCCTTGTGGACGCGCTTCTGCTGACCTTCGGGCACAGCACCGCCGGCCGGGACCGGATCACCGGGTTGCTGCGTGATGCCGGTGTGGCGGCCGTCGTGGACGTGCGGACCGCTCCCGGCAGCCGCCGCGACGCCGACCTGCTGCGGGAGCGGCTCGCCGAGTGGCTGCCGGGCGCCGGTATCGCCTACCGGTGGGAACCCGCCCTCGGCGGGTTCCGCTCCCTGCCCGCGGACAGTCCGGACGTCGTGTGGCGCAACGACTCCTTCCGCGGGTACGCCGCCCACACCCGCTCCCCCGAGTTCGTCTCCGCCATGGACCGCCTGCTGCGCGAGGCCGCGGGCGCCCGCACGGCCGTGATGTGCAGCGAGGCCGTCTGGTGGCGCTGTCACCGCCGCCTGATCGCCGACTTCGCGGTGCTGGCCCGGGGCGTACCGGCCCACCACCTCATGCACGACGGGCGCCTGAGTCTCCACACCCCGACGCCCGGCGCCCGCCTGCGCGACGACGGGCTGCTCGTGTACGACGGCCACGACGGCCGTACCGAGCCGGCCCGCGGCTGAGTCGGTCAGTACAGCTTGTTCACCGCCGTGACGGTCGTGGCCTTGAAGTCCGCCACCTCGGCGTGCTGGAAGGTGCCCATCTGGCCCCAGCGGACGACGGTCACGGTCCGGCCGTCGCGGCCGACCGAGAAGAGGCCGATGTCGGAGGAGCCCCAGGCGGAGACGGTGTGGATGCCGTAGACGTCGGCGCCCTCCTCGACGTTCAGCCGGCCGTAGTACTTCTGCGTCGCCGTGATGTCCGGATCCTGCTGCATCAGCTTCTTCGCGCAGCCGGCGAGGTCTTTGCGCAGCAGTGCCGCGAAGTCCTTCGCCCTCTGTTCGCTGCGCTCCTCGACCGTGATCTGCTGGGCGTTCGTGTCGAACTCCGTCCAGTAGTCCCGGTGCGTGCTGGTGGACGGCAGCGCTTCGCCGACGCACATCGGCAGCGGGTCGGGCTGGCCGGCGGTGGCCGGGCCGGCGTACCAGGGCGACGTCGGGTGCGGCGGCAGTTCGGCCGGCTCCAGGAACCGGGGTGTGTCGGAGGCCGGCGTAGTGGCGGCGGCCGGGACGGCGGCTGCGACGACACCGGCGACGGCCGCCAGCGCGGCGACGGTGGTACGGATGCCTCGGGCACGGATGCGCATGGTCTCCCCCATGGGTTTCCCCGGTCGAATGCGCGGGCTTCAGCCCTTGCCCCCTGTACGACCCGTCACCGCCCGCCTTCGTTGCCCTGTACGCCTGCTACGGATCCGTCCCGAATGTCACCGCCGTGCTACCGCGGATCGAGCCCCTCGCCGAGGGCGGCGACGGCGGCCGGGCCGTGACCGGCGGCCAGGAGCGGGGCGCGGATGTCGCGGTGGAGATCGGGGACGTAGCCGACCAGCACGTCGGCGGGGCCCTGGACGCGGACCTCGCCGAGGGCGGCGGGCAGGAGGAGGGTGCGGGCGCGGTCCAGGGGGCCGGTCCAGGAGCCGGAGGTGACGGTGACCGGGGAGCCGGCGTTGGTGACGATCCGCGCGGTGGAGAAGGTGTGCACCAGGGGCGTCCCGGTACCGGCGGTCCAGCGTTCGAGGGCGAAGTGCGGGCCGGCGCAGAGCACCGTGCGTGCGACGCCGTCGTCCAGGGGGATGCTCAGGCCCGGGTGGAACTCGGGCCGGGGCTCGGGGCGCCACTCGTCGAGGAGGCGGGCGAGGTTGGTGTGCCACTCCCGGTCGGGCACGGGCGAGCCGTCCTCCATGTGGCTGCGCATGGCGTGCTGCTGGATGTCGGAGGTCTGCTCGATCTCGTACACGAGCGTGCCCGGACCGAAGCTGTGCAGGGTGCCGCCGGGGACGTAGACCGTCTGGCCGGCGCGGACCGGCAGGCGGCGCATGACCGCGTCGAAGTCCTGCGCGAGCAGCGCGCGGTGCAGGCTGTCGCGGTCGACGCCGGGGTGTACGCCGACCAGGGCGGTGGCTCCCGGGGCGGCGTCCAGGACGTGCCAGGCCTCGGTCTTGCCGTGGGGTTCGCCCTCCAGGCGCCGGGCGGTGGCGTCGTCGGCGTGCAGATGGACCGGGAGCGGACGGCTGCCGTCGATGAACTTCGTGAGGAGCGGGAAGCGGGGGCCGGGGCGCGGGTGCGGTCCCAGCAGTTCCTCGGCGTGCTCGGCCATGAGGTGGCGCAGCGTGCGCCCGGCCAGGGGGCCGTCGAGGACGGTCGAGGCGTCACCGTCGACGTCACTGACCTCCCACGTCTCGGCGATCGGGCCGTCGGGCAGGCCGGTGCGGCCCAGCCGCTCGGCGATGGCGCGCCCGCCGAAGACGTGCTGCTTGACGGGGGTGGTCAGCCGCAGCGGATGCCAGTCCACGTCCCTCCTCGGGCGGTTCGGTGCCGGTTTCGGCCGGGGTACCCCGGCCGGGGGCGCGCATGTGTGCGGCCGATGCCGACCGCGATGCCGCCACCGCGCCCGGGGCGGACGGTTCGCGGGGTCCGCGAGGAGCACCCTGCGCCGCCGGCGCCGCCGGGCCCGCTCGCCCTCCTGGCCCGTCGGATCCGGGCCGCCACGTCCCCGTCGCCCACGACGGGGACGACCGCTTCTGCCGTTCCGGCAGCGGACCGTGCGACCCGGTGGCGGCGGGGGTGCTCGGCCGCTCGGCGGATGCCGCCGGCTTGCGCCCGGCGCGCGCTGCGAGTGCGGCCGGTGATCCGCTTCACACCGGCGAAGGGACAGGCCCGGGCCGTACAGGGCGTAAAGCGACCGAAGAATGGATATGGGTCATACGGCGAAACGCGGGGAGTGTCCGACGTGCCCGGATGCCGGGTGCGGCGGCCTCAGGAGGGGGAGCGCGCATGGACGGCCGGCCCTTGTATCTCGAACCGCGGCTGGAGCCACGACTGAGGTCGCTCGTGGCGGCGCAGAGCACCCTGCACTCACTCACCGACGCGCTCGGCTCGCCCCTGCACGTCGTGGTGCCGGACCAGATCGCCGAGAACCTGGAGCGGTTCCGGTCGGTGTACCGGGCGCACCACCTGTCGGGGCAGGTCTTCTACGCCCACAAGGCCAACCGGTCCAGTGCGCTGCTGCGGCGGCTCGCCGCGACGGACGCGGGCGTGGACGTCGCGTCGCTGGGCGAGTTGCAACACGCGCTGGGTGCCGGTTTCGGCGCCGACCGGATCACGGCCACGGGGCCGAAGAACCCCGAGTTCCTGTGGCTGGCGGCGTGTACGGGCGTCACGGTCAGCGTCGATGCCGTCGCCGAGCTGGACCAGCTCGCCGCCCTGGTGCGCAAGCACGCGCTCGCCCCGGTGCGGGTGCTGCTGCGGCTGTCGGGCTTCGAGACGTCGGGCGTGAAGGTGCTGAGCCGGCGCAGCCGCTTCGGCACGCCGGTACGGGAGTTGGAGCTGCTGCTGGAAGCGGTCGAGCGGCATGCCGACGCGGTCGATCCGAGGGGGGTGGCCTTTCATCTGGACACGACGAGCGTCGCGGAGAAGGCGACCGCCCTCGAAGGGAGCCTGGCCGCACTGGAGTCGTGCCGGAGCCGGGGGTTGCGGCCGCGGGCCGTGGACGTCGGCGGCGGGTTCGGCATCAGCTATCTCGCCGAGCGGGAGCAGTGGGAGGCATACACGACCGGGCTGACCGAAGCCGTCCTCGGCCGGCGTCCGCCGCTGACGTGGGGCGGGCACGGCTACGGGCTGCGCAACGAGTCCGGCACCCTGCGCGGCACGCTCGGCCTCTACCCCGCCCACCGGTCCGTCGCCGGCGCCGCCTACCTGGACGAGTTGCTGGCCCAGCCCGCCGTCTCGCTGGGCGGGCGGCCCCTGGCCGCGCTGCTGCTGGAGCACCTGTACGACCTGCACACCGAGCCCGGCCGGGCGCTGCTGGACCAGTGCGGACTCACGCTGGCGCGGGTCCTGGAGGTCCGCGCCCAGGACACCGGCGGGGAACTGCTGGTACGGCTGGCCGCGAAGGCGGACGACATCGCCCTGGAGGACCACGGGGTGCTGATGGACCCGGTCGTCGTGCCCCGGAGCGGAGCCGGGCCGGGCGGAGGGCCCGTCGCCGTGCACCTCTTCGGCAGCCTCTGTCTGGAGACCGACCTGATCACCCGGCGCACGGTGTTCCTGCCGCGCCGCCCGGAACCCGGCGACCTGCTGGCCTTCGCCAACACCGCCGGCTACGCCATGGACTTCCACGCCACGCGCGCCCAGCACCAGCCCGCCGCCCGCAAGGTCGCCGCCTGGCAGGACGGCGACGCGTGGCGCTGGTGCCTGGACGACCAGTTCTGGCCGATCACGCCCTCGAGGGGAGCTCAGTGAGGTACGACAGCATCACCGAGGCGATAGGCAACACCCCTCTGGTACGGATAGACCCAGCGGTGCACGGCCTGCGCACCATAGATCTGTACGCCAAGCTCGAAATGCTCAACCCGTTCGGCTCGGTCAAGGACCGGGCCGCCTGGGGCATGGCGGGGCCCCTGCTGGCCGATGCGGTCGAACACGGCAGCCAGGTGGTCGAGTTGTCCAGCGGCAACACGGCCAAGGCGCTCGCGGTCATCGCGGGCATGCACGGCCTGGGCTTCAAGAGCGTCACCAACCGGATGCGGGTTCCGGAGATCAAGGACCTCCTGCTGCTGCTCGGCGCGGAGATCGAGGAGCTGCCGGGGCAGAGCGAGTGCCTGGACCCGACCGCCACGGACGATCCGCTGACCCTCTTCCACCGGACGCTGTCCGCTTCGGGCAGCGCCTATCTGCACACCGACCAGTACTTCAACCCGCGCAACACCGAGGCCCATCTCACCGGCACCGGGCCGGAGATCGTCAAGGACCTGGACGGCCGGGTCCCGGACTGGTTCGTCGCCTGCGTGGGCACGGCCGGTTCCTCCACGGGAGTCGCCCGCGCCCTGCGGGAGGAGGATCCGTCCGTGCGGGTACTCGGACTGGTCGCGGCCAAGTCCGACTTCATCCCGGGGATCCGCACCATCGACGAGGTGCAGGAGGTCGGCCTGTTCGACCCGGAGACGTACGACACGATGGAGTCGGTCAGTGCCGACGAGGCGATCGAGGGAATGCTGACCCTGAACCGCCGCTGCGGCATCCTCGGCGGGCCCACCGGCGGAGCCGCCTACTTCGGCGCAGTCCGCCATCTGCGGGCGCTGGACGAGGAATCGCAGGAGCGGCGGACCGCGGTGTTCATCGTCTGCGACCGGGTGGAGAGCTATCTGGGCTACGTCCGGCAGCGGCGGCCCGATCTGCTGGGCCGGCCGCCGCGGCAGAACTCGCCGGCCGACCTGTCCGACGCCGAGGTCGGCGAGGCGCCGTCGGTCACCGTGGCCGAGGCCCGGCGCTGGATCGAGACCGACCGGCCGCTCGTGGTCGACCTGCGCAGCTCCTACGCCTACGCGGCGCTGCACATCGACGGATCGGTCAACATCGTCGACGAGCTGTTCGCCGAACTCGTCCGGGGCGGGCTGCCGTTCAGCCGGCGTCAGCCGGTCCTGCTGGCGTGCCCGGTGGGCGAGCAGTCCGCCCGGTACGCGGCGCTGCTGACCCGGATGGGCCACCCGGACGTGCGCAGCCTGGCCGGCGGCGTCATCGCCTGGCGGGACGCGGGCGCGCCCCTGGTGCGGGACTGACCGGCATGACCGCACCGATCACCCGCGAGGAGCTGCGCCCGTGGCAGCGAGCGCTGCGCGCCCAGTTCCCCATCGTCACGGGGCATCCCGAGCTGGCGTACCTGGACAGCGCGGCCACGGCACAGAAGCCGCAGGCCGTCCTGGACGCCGTGCAGACGTATCTGACCACCACCAACGCCAACGCCGCGCGCGGTACTTACACCTGGGCCAACCGGACCACGGAGCTGGTCGAGCGGACCCGCGGGCGTGTCGCCCGGTTCCTCGGGGACGACCGGCCGGAGCGCTCCGCCGTCCACTTCACCGGCGGCACCACCGAGGGACTGCGCACCATCGCCCGCGACTGGCTGCCGGGCTTCCTGCGCGACGGCGACGAGATCGTCGTACCGGACGCAGACCACCAGGCCAACATCACGCCCTGGCTGGAGGCCCAGCGGCTGCTCGCCCGGGAGGGCGTGCACGTCCGGGTGGTGCCGATGCCGTACCAGAGCGGCTCCGGGGACTACGACCACCGGGCGCTGACCGAACGGGCGGGCCCGCGCACCCGGTTCGTCGCCACCACCCATGTGCACCACGTCTACGGCGGCGACATGAACGTACAGCGCATCCGCGAGGCCGTCGGCCCGGACGCGGTGATCTGCCTGGACGCCGCGCAGAGCGTCGGTCATCTGCCGGTGTCCGTGACGGAGCTGGACGTCGACTTCGTCGTGTTCTCCGGGCACAAGGCGCTGGCCCTGCCCGGTTCGGGGGCGGTGTGGGCGCGGCAGGCCCGCGGGCCGGCGTTCGTGCCCGGCGGGTGGAGCGGCACGCCGAACACCGTGGGCATCGCCTCGCTCGAGGCGGCGCTGGACTGGCTGGAGGCGGCCGGTGTCGACCGGATCGAGCGCTGGACGGCCGACCTCGCGGCCCGGCTCACCGAGGGGCTGCGCCGGCTGGACGCCTACGAGATCCTCGGCTGCCCGCTCAGCCTGGCCGCCGACACGACCGTGCAGCGCCGCCAGGGCATCGTGACCCTGCGGCACCGCGCCATCGACTCGGGCGACCTGGGGTTCATCCTGTTCAGCCACGGGTTCATGGTCCGCTCCGACCATCACTGCCAGGGTGACGCGGGCGAGAAGACCGGTTCGGTGCGGGTGAGTCTGCATGTGTACAACACGGTTGAGGAGATCGACCGGCTGCTGTCGGTTCTCGCCTCACTCCCGTGACACGACCAACTAGGCGTAATGGGAACCGTTTCCACCTGTAGGCTCGGGACGGAAAGAGTCAGGTGCGAGACGGCGAGGTGGCGCGACCGGATGGGGCTGAGTCTGGCGACGGCGGAGCGGTGGGTGGAGCGCTGGGAGCTCCAGCAGCAGCGGTACGCCGTGGACCGCGAGGAGCGGTTCACGGTGATCGCCGATGTCGTCGAGCACATCGCGGCGGGGCGCGTGCCCCCGCCCCTCGTCGTGGACCTGGGCTGCGGGCCCGGCTCCCTCGCGGCCCGGCTGATCCGGCGGCTGCCGGACGCCGAGATCGTGGCCGTGGACCGGGATCCCGTCCTGCTGGAGCTGGGCCGCACCCATCACCCTGACGCGGCCCGCTACGTCGACGCGGAGATCGGCGCGCCCGGCTGGGTGCGGGCCCTGGATCTGGACCGGCCCCTGGACGCGGCGGTCTCCACGACGGCCCTGCACTACCTCGACCGCGACACCCTGCTCGGCACCTACCGGCAGCTCGCGGCGCTGCTGCGACCCGGAGGCGTTCTCGTCAACGGCGACCATCTCCCCCAGGGCGAGACCGGCCCGGCCGGGATCGCCGCCCATGTCGGGCGGTGCCGGGCCGCCCGGCAGCGGGCGTTCGCGCACGAGGACTGGGGCTCCTGGTGGGCCGCGGTCGGCGACGACCCGGAGCTGACCGACCTCCTCGCCGAGCGCCGCCGCCGCGAAGCCCTCGACACCGGCCGCCCCGCCGAGCTCCCCCTCTCCACCCACCTGGAGCTGCTCCGGCAGGCGGGCTTCGGCAAGGCCGGCCCGGTGTGGCAGTACGGCGACAGCTGCGTGGTCGTGGCGGTGCGCTAGAAGTCCCCCGGCCCGGCGATTCACTCGTGCACCCGCTTCGGGTGGCGGGTGGGGGCGGGTGCCCCGACAATACATGCAGGGATCGCTATATGTTAATGTCGCCATGCCAGCCCGGCCGAAGCGCCACGGGCGGCCACCAGCACACAAGGAGCACCACCATGACCACCGCCGAGCACATCACCCACGAGGACCACGCGCACGCCCACGGCGACGACTGCGGCCACCTCGCCTTCACCCACGGCGACCACACCGACTACGCCCACGACGGCCACATCCACCGGATGCACGGGGATCACGCCGACGAGTGCGCGAACAGCGGCCACGCGGTGCACCCGAACCACGACCACCAGCACGGCGACGACTGCGGCCATCTGGCCGTACGTCACGACGACCACACGGACTACGTGCACGACGGCCACCGTCACGCCGCCCACGAGGGACACTGGGACGACCACTGACAGGAGTCGTCCCCGGCGGCACGGAGAGTGAACTGGAAATCGTTGTCATATGCTAATGTGTGCATATGACAACGACGCCCTCTCCCCCGACGGACGAGCCGGACCCGACCCTGCAGGCGGCCAGTGAGCTGCTGCGCGCTCTGGCCTCCCCCGTACGGCTGGGCATCGTGCGCGAGCTGTCGGGCGGCGGGAAGTACGTCCATGAACTGGTGACGGCCCTGGGTGTGAGCCAGCCGCTGGTCTCCCAGCATCTGAGGGTGCTGCGCACCTCCCGGATCGTCACCGCCCGGCGTCAGGCCCGCGAGACGCGGTACACCCTCACCGACGACCACGTGGCGCACATCGTGCTGGACGCCATCCGGCACGCGCAGGAGTAGGGCCTCTCAGGTCAGGCTGCCCCAGTGGACGGTGCGGTCGCACCAGCGCTCCAGCAGGACGCGGTCGTGGCCGACGGCCAGCAGGGCGGCGCCGGTCGCGGCCCGGTAGTCCTCGACGGCCGCGACCAGGGCGGCGGCCGTCGAGGCGTCGAGCATCGCGGTCATCTCGTCGCACACCAGCAGGCGCGGGCGCAGCACCAACGCCCGGGCGAGGCAGGCGCGTTGCAGCTGCCCGTCGCTGACCTCGTGCGGCCGCCGGGGCAGCAGGTCGGGGGTGAGACCGACGACGGGGGCCAACTCGGCGACCCGGCCGGGGACTTCCCGGCCGCGGCCGGTGGCGCGCAGGGGCTCGGCGATCAGGTCGGTGAGCGGCAGCCGCGGGTCCGCGGAGAGCCTGGCCTGCTGGAAGACCACCCCGAAGGCGGTGCGCCGGTCGCGCGGGGCGCGGTGGCGCCAGCGCCGCACCGGCTCGCCGTCGAGGAGCAGGGTGCCGGAGTCGGGGCGGTGCAGAAGGGCCGCGACCCGCGCGAGGGTGGACTTGCCGCAGCCGCTCGGGCCGAGCAGTCCGACGGACTCGCCCGGCGCGACGGTCAGGGACACGTCCCGGACCACCGGGGCGTTCCTGGCGTATCCGGCGGTGATGGAGCGCAGTTCAAGCACGGACGTCCTCCGGCACGTACGGGTGGTGGCAGGCGACGGTGCCGGTGGGCGGCGGGGAGGCACAGGTGCCGGTGGCCCGGTCGCAGCGGGCGGCGAAGGCGCAGCCGGCCGGAAGCGCGCCGAGCTCGGGCGGCATGCCGGGGATGGGGGTGAAGGCCCGGTCGGGCAGGGCCCGGAGCAGGCCGCGGCTGTACGGGTGGCGGGGCCCGGGCGAGCCGAAGAACGCGGTGGCGTCGGCGAGTTCGACGATCCGTCCGGCGTACATGACCGCGACCCGGTCGGCGATGCGCTCGGCGGCCGCCAGATCGTGGGTGATCATCAGCAGGGCCCGTCCGCGGCCGCCCTCGCCCGGGTCGTCGACGTGCCGCCGCAGTTCGTCGACCGTACGGTCCACCAGGTCGCGATCGAGGCCGGTGGTCGGTTCGTCGGCGAGCAGCAGGGGCGCGTCGCCGACCAGGGCGAGGGCGGTGGCGGCGCGCTGGGCGAGTCCGCCGGAGAGCTGGTGGGGGTGGCGGTCGAGGTGGTCCGCGGGGAACGCGGCCCGTTCGGCGGCGGCCTCGGCGGCGGCCCGCAGGGCGGCGCGCCCCCGGGTCGCGGTCAACGCGGCGACGGTCTCCTCCAGTTGGGAGCGGATGGTGCGGACCGGGGTGAGGTGGGCGGCCGGGCTCTGCGGTACGAGGCCGATGAGCCGCCCTCGTACGGTGCGGGCGAGGGTCCGCTCGTCGGCCGTGAGCAGGTCCAGGCCGCCGAGGAGGGCCGAGCCGGCGGTCTGGGCGTTGCCGGGGAGCAGTCCGAGCAGGGCGGAGGCCAGCACGGACTTGCCGCAGCCGCTCTCCCCGATCAGGGCCAGGCACTCGCCGGGCGCCACGTCGAACCGGGCGTCGGTCACGGCGGCCACGCGACGCCCCGCGGGCATCAGGAACCGGACCGAGAGCCCGCGGACGGACAGCACGGGGGGTGTGACATCCAGGCCGGCGCTCACAGCATCAGCTCCGATCGGCGACGGGGATGGATCCGCTCCCGCCAGGCCCCGGCGAGTCCGGCGATGGCGAGGGTCGGGACGATGAGGAAGAGGCCCGGGAAGAGGGTCGGCCACCACTGGCCGGCGAGGAGGGAGCCGCGGGCGCTCTGGACCAGGGTGCCGAGGCTCGCCGTGTGCGTGGGCAGCCCGAGTCCGAGGAAGGACAGCGCCGACTCGTGCCACATGGCGTGCGGCACCATCAGCACGGCGGCGAGCGCGGCCTGGGGAAGGACGGCGGGCAGCAGGTGCCGTACGGCCACCCGCCACCGGGACGCCCCGCCGGAGACGGCGGCGTCGACGTACGGCCGCGACCGCAGCGACAGCACCTCGGCACGGACGATCCGGGCCGTGGACAGCCAGTGGGTCAGCGCGACCGAGATCACCACCGGCCACACCCCGGGGCGGAACATGGCGACGATGAAGATGCCGAGCAGCAGATGCGGCACGGACGAGAACGTGTCGACCACCCGCATCAGGGCCCGGTCGGCCCACCCGCCCAGTGCCCCGGCGGCAGCGCCCACGGCGGTGCCGACGACGGTCGCGGTCAGCGCCGCCGCCACTCCGACGAGCAGCGAGACGCGCAGGCCGTAGACGCAGCGCAGCAGCAGGTCGCGGCCGACGTCGTCGGTACCGAACGGGTGGGACCAGGACGGCGGTCGAAGCTTGGCGGCGAGGTCGACGGCCTGCTGGTCGAGCTGGACCAGCGGCGGCACGAGCAGCACGGCGAGGACGGTCGCGGCCACCAGCACGGCGGAGGTGCGCACGCGCAGGGCGCGGGTGGAGCGGCGTTTCGGTCCGTGCGACCGCCATGCGGTCGTCTGCGGGGCGCCGGCGGGCGCCGGTGCGTCACATGTCACTGAGCTTCACCCTCGGGTCGAACAGTCCGTAGAGCAGGTCGGCGAGCAGGTTCCCGGCGAGGACGGCGGCGGTGGCCAGGGTGGTCAGGGCGGCGAGCAGCGGGAAGTCGACGGAGGTGGCCGCCTCGACGGTGGCCGCGGCGATGCCCGGCCAGCTGAAGACGCTCTCCACCAGCAGCGCCCCGGTGATGAGTTCGGGGACACGGGAGCCGATCAGCGTGAGCACCGGCAGGAGCCCGGAGCGCAGGGCGTGGCCGAGCAGGACGGTGCGTTCGCCCAAGCCCCGGGCCCGGGCGCCGCGGACGGGGTCCTCCGCCAGGGCGTCGCCGACGCCCTGGCGTACGTACAGCGTGAACCAGGGCAGTTGGGACACGGCGAGGACACCGGCGGGCAGGACGAGATGGCTGGTGACCTGGCCGGGCGTGACCCGTTCGCTGCCGGTGTCGGTCAGGCCGCCCGCCGGCAGGACGTCCCACTGGAGGGCGAACAGCCAGATGGCGAGCAGCGCGATCCAGAAGACCGGTGCCGCCTCCAGGGTGTAGGCCAGGGAGGTGACGGTCCGGTCGACGAGCGAGCCGGGGCGGCGGGCTGCGAGCACGCCGAGAAGCGCGCCCACCAGCACGGCGGCGGCGAAGGCGACCGCGCAGAGCAGCGCGGACCACACGAGCCGTTCGCCGATGACCTGGGCGACCGGTTGCCGCATGACGCTGGAGTGGCCGAGGTCGCCGGTGAGGGCGGAGGTCAGCCAGTGCCACCAGCGGGCGGCGAAGGGCCGGTCCACGCCGAGGTTCTCGCGCAGCCGGTCCAGGGTCTGCTGGTCGGCGCCGAGCGCGGCGGTGCCGGCGTACGCCTTGACGGGGTCGAAGGGGGAGGCTGCGGCGATGGCGAACACGCCGAAGGTGACGACGAGCAGGACGGGGACGGCGAACAGGACCCGCCGTCCCGCCAGCCGCGCCATCGCTCCCCAGGGGAGGCGGGTCACTTCTTCGGCTGCCAGTCCTCGATGTTCCACCAGGGGCCGCTGGCGAAGCCGTGCTCGTGCGGCTCCAACTGGGTGTTCAGGCCCTCCCAGCGGTCGGCCAGGACGTAGAGGTGGTCGATGTGGGTGAGGAAGGTGTAACCGGGGTCCTGCACCAGGGCACGCTGGAGCTTGTCGTAGGCCGACTTGCGCTCGGCCGGGTCCTGGCTGCGGCGGCCGTTGTCCAGGGCCCGGTCCACGGCGGGGTTGTCGTAACGGGCCATGTTGTTGAAGCCGTCGCCGGCGAGGGAGGAGTGCAGCAGGGTGTAGAGGCCGAAGTCGGGGTCGCCGGTGCTGCCGAAGCCCGCGAGGACGGCGTCGTCCTTCATGCGTGGTTCGATGACCTCCCAGGTGGCGCTCTCCACCCGCACGTCGATGCCGGCCTTCTTGGCGTCGGAGGCGTAGGCGAGGGCGTGGTCCTGGCGGACCTTGTCGCCGGCGGGGTAGAGCAGGTCGAAGGAGGCCCACTGTCCGTCCCGGGAGCGGACGCCGCCCTCGCCGGGCTTCCAGCCGGCCTCGTCCAGGATCCTGCCGGCCTTGCCGAGGTCCTGGGTGCGCTCGATGTCCTCGGTGAAGGCAGGGTCGTCGACGGGCAGCGGCCCGTACGCCGGGCGGCCCGCGCCGTCGAGGATCTTGTCGACCATGGCCTCGCGGTCCACGGCGGCGTCGAGGGCCTGCCGGATCGCGCGGTCGCCGGTGACCTTGTTCGCGGTGGGGAGGGCGACGGCCCGGAAGTCGTAGGACCGGGCCTCGTAGGTGCGCTTGCCGTGGTCGTTCTTGAAGGTGGCCGCGAGGTTGGGCGGCAGGACCGCACCGTCGAGGTCGCCGGAGCGCAGGCGGGTGGCGCGCACGTTGTCGTCGCCGATGACCGCCATGGTGAAGGTCTTCACCTTCGGCTCGCCGCCCCAGTAGCGGGGGTTGGCCTTGAAGGTGAGCTTCTCGCCCTTGCTCCAGCCGGCGAGGACGTACGGCCCGGTGCCGACCGGCTTCGTGTTGAAGGAGCCGGTGTTGGGGTCCTGCCCACCGGCCACGTGCTCGGGGACGATGGGCAGGACCGTGCGGGCGGCGAAGGGGGCGTAGGGGTACTTCAGCGTGAAGACGACCTTGCCGTCGCCGCTCGCCCGGACCTCCTTGACGGCGTCCAGCTCGCTCTTGAAGGTGTTGTTGGTCTTCGGGTCGAGGGCGGTCCGGTACGTGTAGACGACGTCGGCGGCCGTCAGGGGCTCACCGTCGCTGAACTCGACCCCGTCGCGCAGCGTGTAGGTGTACGTGCGGCCACCGCCGGTGATCTTCGGCAGTCCGGCCGCCAGCGCGGGCTTCAGCTTCAGGTCGGCGTCGTGGGCGAGGAGCCCGTCGAAGATCTTGGAGTTGCCGTCCTTGCCGTAGCCGAGGAGCGGGCTGAGGGTGCCGGGTTCGGAGGCCACCCCGAGCACGACGGACCCTGCGGATGTGCCGTCGCCCGAGCCGCCGCTGCTGGGGGCCGAACAGGCGGTGACCGCCGCGGCCAGCGCCGCCGTGGCGGCGGCCCCTCGTATCCGACGGGTCGACATGTGACCTCACACCCCTTGATGCCCTGATCCTGCTGTTGCAAAGACTTCGCAATTAAACAGGATCGGCGGGCGTCCCGGAATCAGGACGCCCGCCGGACGGTTCACCGCCGTGCCGAGGCCTGCTTCAGGGTGATGTCCTGGTTCTTGACCGCATGGAAGGCAGGCAGCGGCAGGCCGCCGAAGCTGCGCAGCTCCATCACGGTCGCCTCGACGTGCGCCGCCCCGGCCTCCAGCGCGCCGGATCCCGGACGGCCCGAGTTCACCCAGCGGTGCTCGGCGCCGTCGCACACCGCCCGGGTACCGCCGATGCCGTGACGGGTCGTGGAGGCGCCCTGGTTCACCGAGGAGCTGACGAAGACCGGGCCACTTGAGCCGGTGCAGCGGTAGGTGCCGGACAGGGTGACGGTGCCGTCGGCGGCGATCCGGCCCACGGCGCCGACCGTGACGGAACCGGTCGGGGCGAGGGCGGACGCGGTGGCGGGCGCCGCGCCGGCACCGGTGAGCAGGAGCAGCGCGGCACCGGCCGCCGCGCCGAGAAGGGGACGTACACGCATGGGGGGAACCTCCCGAAAGGGGTGGAAGTGTGGTTTCCACTCGTACCCGGCTCGCCGGGCGGGCGCCCGTGGTCCTCACCCCTTCGGTGGCGAGTCCGCGCCGGCCGTCGCGGGGCCGTCCTGGGAATGTCCTGGGCGTGTCACGCTTCCCGCCGGGCCGTTCCGATGAGTTCGGGACGGGAGGATGGTCTGTCTGTACGAGTCATGCGAATCCTTCGAATGGCCCTACCGACGTGGAGGTGCGCCATGTGTGCCCACCAGCCCCTGTGCTCCGCGACCGACTCCCCCGCCGCGCACGTCGTGGCGGCCCGCCCCGAGCAGGGCTGGAGCCTGCTGTGCGACGGGACGGTCGTCTTCGACGACACCGGTGAACTGCTTCCGGACGGACGCGTGGTGCAGCCGCGCCGGGTGACGGCGCGGGGGCTGGCCGTCGCGGCCTGACCGGAGGGCCGCTCCACGGCGGCACGACGGTCGCCCTACGGCAGGACGGCGAAGCCGTCCAGTTCCACCATCGCCTCCGCGTCCCACAACCGGACGACCTGGACGACCGCCATCGCGGGATAGTCGCGACCGGCCGACGCGCGCCACAGGCGGCCCAGTTCCACCGCGTGCGCGCGGTACGCCTCGACGTCCGTGGTGTAGACGGTGACGCGGGCCAGGTCGGACGGTGTGCCGCCGGCCGCGCTGAGGGCGGTCAGCAGATTGGTGAGGGCCTTCCCGAACTGCTCGGGCAGGGTCCGTCCGACCACCTTGCCGTCGGTGTCGAGGGCGGTCTGCCCCGCGAGGAACACCACCCGTGACCCGGTGGCCACGACCGCGTGGGAGAAGCCGGCCGGCGGGGACAGCTCGGACGGGTTGACGCGTTCGGTGCTCACGGGGCCTCCTGACGGGCGTACAACTCCTTGGCGATGATGCCGCGTTGCACCTCGCTGGCCCCCTCGTAGATGCGCGGGGCGCGCACCTCCCGGTAGAGGTGTTCGAGCAGGTGGCCGCGTTGCAGGGCCCGGGCACCGTGCAACTGGACGGCCGTGTCGACGACGTACTGCGCGGTCTCGGTGGCGAGCAGTTTCGCCATGGCGGAGCGCCGGGGCACCTCCGGGGAGTCCGCGTCGTACGCCGAGGCCGCCGCGTGGACCATCAGCCGCGCCGCCTCCGTGCGCAGGGCCATCTCGGCGACCTGGTGCGCGACGGCCTGCAGGTCCCGCAGCTTGCCCCCGAAGGCGTCCCGGCCGGCGGTGTGGGCGAGGGTCGCGTCGAGAGCCGCCTGGGCCATGCCGACGGCGAACGCGCCGACGCTGGGCCGGAACAGGTTGAGCGTCCCCATGGCGACCCGGAAGCCGCGGTCCACCTCGCCGAGCACGTCGTCGGCCGTCACGGGCACGGCGTCGAAGCCGAGGGCGCCGATGGGGTGCGGCGAGAGCATGTCGAGAGCGCGGCCGGTCAGGCCCGGCCGGTCGGCGGGCACGAGGAAGGCCGTGACGCCACGGGCCCCGGCACCCGGGGTGGTCCGGGCGAAGACGGTGTAGAAGTCCGCCTCGGGGGCGTTGGAGATCCAGCACTTCTCACCGGTGAGGCGCCAGCGGGCGGTGCCGTCGGGGGCGGCGGTGAGTGCCGTACCGGCCGATGCCCGGCCGCCCTGTGCGGCGTCCGGCTCCGCTCGCAGTTCCAGCGCCGCCGCGTCCGACCCCGCTCCCGGCTCGCTCAGCGCAAAGGCCGCGATCACCGTGCCGTCGGTGACCCCGGGGAGCCAGCGGGTGCGTTGCGCCCGGGTGCCGTGGGTGTGGACCGGGTGGGCGCCGAGGCCCTGGAGGGCCAGGGCCGTCTCGGCCTCCGTGCAGGCGTAGGCCAGGGACTCGCGCATCAGGCAGAGGTCGAGCGCACCCGAGGTGAACAGGCGCCCCAGCAGCCCGAGGCCGCCCAGTTCGGCGACCAGGGGCCGGTTCACGTGCCCTGGTTCACCCTTGTCGGCCAGCGGGCGGAGCCGTTCCGCGGCCAGGGTGCGCAGTTCGGCACACCAGGAGAGTTGTTCCGGTTCGAGCGAGAATGCGGTCATCGCCGGTCCCTTCTCCGCCACCCTGCGTTCCGGCTGGGCCACTCCGAGGCTATCGCGGACCGTTGACTGTCGTCACCAACACGATACGCTCCAGGGGCGAGCCCACCACGCCAAGGGGGCGAACCGTATGAATCCACGGGGCACGGCCCACGTCGACTCCTTCGCCCGGGACCATCTGCCACCCCCGGACCAATGGCCCGAGCTCCGTTTCGATCTGCCGGAGCTGCACTACCCCGAACGGCTCAACTGCGCCGCCGAGCTGCTGAACGGAGCGCCCGGCGACCGCCCGGCGTTCCTCACCGCCACCGACGAGACGTGGACGTACGGCGAACTGCGCGCCCGCGTGGACCGCGTCGCGCATCTGCTCACCGGTGAACTCGGTGTCGTCCCCGGCAACCGGGTCCTGCTGCGCGGCCCCACCACGCCCTGGCTCGCGGCATGCTGGCTGGCGGTGCTGAAGGCGGGGGCCGTGGCGGTCACGGTGCTCGCCCAGCAGCGCCCGCACGAGCTGAGCACGATGTGCGAGATCGCGCGGGTGCGGCACGCCCTGTGCGACATCCGGGCCGTCGACGACCTCGCCAAGGCCGAGATCCCCGGCCTGCGGATCACGGCCTACGGCGGTGACGCCCCGGACGACCTCCTCAACCGCCCGGCGCCCGGCACACCGTACGGGGCCGTCGCGACGGCGGCCGACGACGTGGCACTGATCGCCTTCACCTCCGGCACCACCGGCCGCCCCAAAGGCTGTATGCACCTGCACCGGGACGTCCTGGCGATCGCCGACACCTTCTCCCGGCACGTCCTGAAGCCCGGAGCGGACGACCTGTTCACGGGCAGTCCCCCGCTGGGCTTCACCTTCGGTCTCGGCGGGCTGGTGGTCTTCCCGCTGCGGGCCGGCGCGAGTGCGCTGCTGCTCGAACAGGCGGGGCCCCGGCAGCTGCTCCCCGCGATCGCCCGGCACCGGGTCTCCGTGCTGTTCACCGCGCCGACGGCGTACCGCGCGATGCTCGACGAGCTCGACGGGTACGACGTCTCCTCCCTGCGCCGCTGCGTCTCGGCCGGCGAGAACCTGCCGGCGGCCACCTGGCAGGCCTGGTACGAGCGCACGGGCCTGCGCGTCATCAACGGCATCGGCGCGACCGAGCTGCTGCACATCTTCATCTCGGCGGCCGACGACCGGATCCGGCCCGGGACCACGGGCGTTCCCGTGCCGGGCTGGGACGCGCGCGTGCAGGACGCGGACGGCCGGCCCGTACCCGACGGGCAGCCGGGGCTGCTCGCCGTACGCGGACCGGTCGGCTGCCGGTACCTCGCCGACCCGCGGCAGCGGGACTACGTGCGCGACGGCTGGAACATCACCGGCGACACCTACGTCCGCGACCCCGACGGCTACTTCCGCTACGTCGCCCGCGCCGACGACATGATCATCTCGGCCGGGTACAACATCGCCGGCCCCGAGGTGGAGGACGCGCTGCTGCGGCACCCGGACGTGGTGGAGGCGGCGGTCGTGGGGCGGCCCGACGAGGCCCGCGGGCAGGTCGTGCTGGCCTTCGCCGTCCTCAGAGAGGGCGCGCGGCGGGACGCCGAGGCGCTGCGCGCCTTCGTGAAGAGCGAGCTGGCGCCGTACAAGTGCCCGCGTGAGATCGTCTTCCTGGACGCGCTGCCGCGCACGGCCACCGGCAAGCTCCAGCGGTTCAGACTGCGCGCCCACGGGGTACCGGAAGGCGACCGGGACTGATCCGTACGACCTAAGATGATCAACGTGTCCGACCAGCATGCACCACGGTCTCTCATCGTCACGCTCTACGGCGCGTACGGCCGCTTCGTACCGGGCCCCGTGCCGGTAGCCGAACTGATCCGGCTGCTGGCCGCGGCCGGCGTGGACGCCCCGTCCGTACGCTCCTCGGTGTCGCGGCTCAAGAGACGCGGACTGCTCGTGCCCGCCCGCACCGCCCAGGGTGCGGCCGGGTACGAACTGTCCCCGGACGCCCGGCAGTTGCTCGACGACGGCGACCGCCGTATCTACACCTCGGCTCCGCCCGAGGACGAGGGCTGGGTGCTCGCGGTGTTCTCCGTGCCGGAGTCGGAACGGCAGAAGCGGCATGTACTGCGCTCCCGGCTGGCCGGGCTCGGTTTCGGAACGGCCGCTCCGGGCGTGTGGATCGCGCCCGCGCGGCTGCACGAGGAGACCCGGCACACGCTCCAGCGGCTGGGGCTCGACACGTACGTCGACTTCTTCCGCGGCGACCACCTCGGCTTCGCCCCGACCGCCGAGGCCGTCGCCCGGTGGTGGGACCTGGCCGCCATCGCCAAGGAGCACGAGGCGTTCCTCGACCGCCACGCGCCGGTGCTGCACGACTGGGAGAAGCGCGAGGACACCCCGGCCGAGGAGGCCTACCGGGACTACCTCCTCGCGCTGGACTCCTGGCGCCACCTCCCCTACACCGACCCGGGTCTGCCGTCCGAACTGCTTCCCGCCGACTGGCCGGGAGTCCGCTCGTCGGCGGTGTTCCGGGGGCTGCACGAGCGGCTGCGGGACGCGGGGGCGGAGTTCGTGGGGCTCTGACCTCCGCGGGCACCGCCCGGTTTGCCGCGTTTGGTCCGCTGTGGAACGGTCAAACGATGTCCGCGAGTGGACGGAGCGCGCAGCGGGAGGCGGACCGAGGGATGACCGTCACCACACCACCGAGGACGGCAGGCGCCCGCGCGGACCGGCTCCCGTGAGGCGGTGGGGGCGCTCGGTGCGCGGCGAGTGGGAGCGGGCCGGTGCGCACACCCTCGTCCGGCAGGGCCGCGAGGTGGAGTTGCTGCACCGGGCCATGGGGTTCGCCACGCTCGCCCTGGTCACGCTGGCACCGCTGCTGATCGTGGTCGCCGCCGCCGACCCTCTGGGACGGGGCGGATTCGCCTCGTGGCTGGCCGACGGCATGGGGCTGTCCGGGCGGTCCGCTCGGGTGCTGACGGACATCATCAGTCCGCCGCGCAAGGTCATCGGCACGACGAGCGTGCTCGGCGGGGTGGCGCTCGCCGTCTTCGGCGTCGCGTTCGGCGGGAGCGTGCAGAACGGCTACGAGCGGATCTGGGGCCTGCCCTCGGGCCCGTGGCACCGGGTCTGGCGGCAGGCGGTGTGGATGATCGCGGTGACCACGTACCTGTACCAGGAGGTGCAGACGCGGGACCTGGCCTCGGGACCGGAGCGGATCGCGCTGAGCGCGGCGTCCGGTGTGCTGTTCTTCTGGTGGGGGCAGCACTTCCTGCTGGGCGGACAGGTCCGCTGGCGCGACCTGCTCCCGGGGGCGGTGGCCACCGTGCTGGGGCTGGGCGGCCTGCGCATGTTCTCCTACTTCGTCTTCACCCCCCTCATCGTCACCAACGCCATCAGCTACGGAGCGGTCGGTGTGGTCCTCGTCGTGGAGTCCTGGCTCATCGGCGTGGGTTACGTCGTCTACGGCGGCGCGCTCCTCGGCCGCTGGGGCCTGGAGCACCACGGGCCCGGGCATCGCGACGGGTAGCCGGCCCCTCAGCCGAGCCACACGGACCGCGCCAGGACGTGACGCGCCCCGTCCTCGTAGCGGCCCGGCCACCGGCCTGCCGCGCGCAGTGCCGGGCGCGGGTTTCCGCACGCCGCCCGTCGCGACCGCGGCAGCCGCAGGCCGGGCTCGGGCCCGGCCGAGCACGGGCCCGGCCGAGCACGGGCCCGGCCGAGCACGGGGCCTCGGCCGCCGGCGCGGGGCGGGTGCAGCAGCGTCGGCTCGGCGGCGCGGCCGGAGACGTGCCCGTATGCCGCCACCGGGCCGTCCTCCACCACCAGCGCCGCGCGTCGCACCGGCGTCTCCGGCACGGGATCCGCGGCCCGGGTCCGGCAGTCGCACGGACGGGCCGGCCGCCTCCGGCGCGCACCGATGGCGTGCGCCCCTTCGGCCGGCGCGGGCCGGACGGCCGGCGCGCCCGCCGGCCCGCCCCGTTCACAGGTCAACCTCCGCGCCGCCGGTGCCGCGGCCGGAAACGGCAGCGCCGTTCTGTACTTACGCACATGCCACCCTCAGGGATCCCGGCTCCGGCTCATGCGAACCCACAGGGGACTTTCCCCTCGCATCTGCGGCATTATCATCGGCGCATGCCCAGCAGAGGGAGCGCAACCGTGATGACCCGAACCGTGCGCCGGATCCGCCGCCCGCTCCAGGGGGCCGCGGTGGGAGCCGCCGCCCTGCTGGCCCTGAGTGCCTGCTCGTCGTCCGGCTCGGACTCCTCGGCGCAGCCGGACTCCTCCAGGTCGGGCAAGCTCTCCGGTGAGGTGACCGTCTTCGCCGCGGCCTCTCTGCAGGAGAGCTTCACGACGCTGGGCGAGCGGTTCGAGAAGAGGCACCCCGGCACGAAGGTCACCTTCAGCTTCGGCGGCAGCGACTCCCTCGCCGCGAGCATCACCGCGGGCGCCCCGGCGGATGTCTTCGCCTCGGCCAGCCTCAAGACGATGAAGATCGTCACGGACGCCGGAGACGCCTCGGGCCCGCCCGTCGCCTTCGTCCGCAACGAGCTGGAGATCGCCACCCTGCCGGGCAACCCGCACAAGGTCTCCTCCCTCGAGGACCTCACCGCACCGGGCCTGAAGGTCGTGCTCTGCGACAAGGAGGTGCCGTGCGGCGCCGCGGCTCGCAAGGCCCTCGACGCGAGCGGGCTGAAGCTCACGCCCGTCTCCTACGAGCAGGATGTCAAGGCCGCGCTCACCAAGGTGGAGCTGAAGGAGGCCGACGCCGCCGTCGTCTACAAGACCGATGTCGAGGCGGCGGGTGACAAGGTGCAGGGCGTGCGGTTCCCCGAATCCGCCGACGCCGTCAACGACTACCCGATCGCCCTGCTCAAGGACGCGAGGAACGCCGAGGCCGCCGAGGCGTTCATCGCGCTGGTGCGGTCCGCCGAGGGGCAGAAGGTCCTGAGTGGGGCCGGGTTCCTCAAGCCGTGACCTCCCCGACCGACATGTCACGCGAAGCGGCCGGCACCCTCCGGGGCGGTCCGCGGCGCCGGCGCGTCCGGACGGGCGTCCCGCTGCCCCTGCTGCTCCCCGCGCTGTTCGGCCTGGCCTTCCTGATCGTGCCGCTGATCGCCCTGCTCGTGCGGACCCCGTGGCACAGCCTGCCCGCGCAGCTCACCAGTCCGGACGTGTGGCAGGCCCTCAGGCTGTCCCTGCTGTGCGCCACGGCGGCCACCGCGGTGAGCCTGGCCATCGGCGTGCCGCTGGCCTGGCTGCTGGCCCGCGTCGACTTCCCCGGCCGCGGCCTCGTACGAGCCCTGGTGACGCTCCCCCTCGTCCTGCCTCCGGTCGTCGGCGGTGTGGCACTGCTGATGGCGCTCGGCCGCAACGGCATCGTGGGGCGGTGGCTCGACTCGTGGTTCGGGATCACGCTGCCCTTCAGCACCGCCGGGGTCGTGATCGCGGAGGCGTTCGTGGCGATGCCGTTCCTCGTCATCAGCGTCGAGGGCACCCTGCGGGCCGCCGACCCCCGCTACGAGGAGGCGGCCGCCACCCTGGGCGCCTCCCGCTTCACCGCGTTCCGCCGGGTCACGCTGCCGCTGATCGCGCCGGGCATCGCGGCGGGCGCGGTCCTCGCCTGGGCGCGGGCCCTCGGCGAGTTCGGTGCGACGATCACCTTCGCCGGCAACTTCCCCGGCCGCACCCAGACCATGCCCCTGGCCGTGTACCTGGCCCTGCAGAGCGACCCGGAGGCCGCGATCGCCCTCAGCCTGGTGCTGCTGGCGGTGTCGATCGCGGTGCTGGCGGGGTTGCGTGACCGCTGGATGCGTGCCGGATGACCGGGACGCAGGAGCAGCACGCGCCCGCCGGCGCCGTGGCGGACGGACTCGACGCCCGACTCGTCGTGGACCGCGGCGGCTTCCGTCTCGACGTGGCGCTGACCGTCGCGCCCGGCGAGGTCGTCGCCCTGCTCGGGCCGAACGGAGCGGGCAAGACCACCGCGCTGCGCGCCCTCGCCGGCCTGACTCCGCTCTCCGGCGGCCATCTGCGGCTGGACGGCACGGAGCTGGACCGTACGCCGCCGGAGGCCCGCCCCGTCGGTGTCGTCTTCCAGGACTACCTGCTCTTCCCCCACCTCACGGCCCTCGACAACGTCGCCTTCGGCCCGCGCTGCCAGGGCGCGACCAAGGCGGAGGCCCGGGCGCAGGCCGCCGAGTGGCTCGACCGCCTGGGCCTCGCGGCGCACACCGGTGCCAAACCGCGCAGGCTCTCCGGCGGCCAGGCCCAGCGCGTCGCCCTCGCCCGGGCCCTGGCGACCCGCCCCCGGCTGCTGCTCCTCGACGAGCCGCTGGCGGCGCTGGACGCCCGCACCCGGCTGGAGGTCCGCGCCCGGCTCCGGCGCCATCTGGCCGACTTCGAGGCGGTCGCCGTGCTCGTCACCCACGATCCGCTCGACGCCATGGTGCTGGCCGACCGGCTGGTGGTCGTGGAGCACGGCCGGGTCGTCCAGGAGGGCACCCCGGCCGACATCGCCCGCCGCCCCCGCACGGACTACATCGCGCAGCTGGTCGGCCTGAACCTCTATCGGGGCGAGGCCGACGGCCACACCGTCCGTCTCGCCGACGGGCCGGTCCTCACCACCACGGAGGTCCTGTCCGGTCCGGTCTTCGTGGCGTTCCCGCCCGGCGCGGTCACCCTCCACCGTGACCGGCCCACCGGCTCCAGCGCCCGCAACCTGTGGCGCTGCGAGGTGGCCGGCCTGGAGACCCACGGCGACCAGATCAGGGCCGACCTCACCGGTGAACTCCCCCTCGCCGCCGACCTCACGACGGTCGCCGCGGCCGAACTCGACCTCCACCCGGGCGCGGAGGTCTGGGCGACGGTGAAGGCGACGCAGACCCACGCCTACCCGGTCTGAACCCCGTGGGTCAGGCCGCAGCCCCGACCGGCGAGCCCTCCGGGACGACGGCCTCACGCAGGACGCGGCGGCGCCGGGCCGGCAGGACGATCGGGTGGGCGGCACCCCAGGCCGCGCCCTTGCAGACGAGTTCCTTGTAGAGCGCGGCGAACCGGCCGGTCAGGGCTGCCCGGACGGCGCGGTCGTCGGCGGTGACGTACTGGATCAGGCCGTCCCGGCGGCCCAGCGAGACGCACTGGTTGAAGTAGCGCAGCGGGACGTCCGGGAGCTTGCCACCGGTCAGGCGGGCCGCGATGGAGTCGGCGGCCTGCCAGGCGGTCGGGATGCCCGTGGCGCACGACATCCGCAGGGGGTTGTCCGCGGGACCCATCACCAGGGCCGCGTCACCGATGGCGTACACCTCCGGGTGCGACACCGAGCGCATGGTCCGGTCGACCACGATCCGGCCGGTGCCGGTGACGTCCAGGGTGGTGGCCCGTGCGATCGGGTGGACGGCGAAGCCGGTGGTCCAGACGGTGACCGCGGCCGGCAGAGCCGTGCCGGCGGCGGTGGTGACGCGGTCGGCTTCGACGGTGGTGACGGCGGTGTGTTCGTGGGCGGTGATGCCGAGCCGGTCGAAGACCTTGCGCAGATGCCGGGCGCCCCTGGCGGAGAGCCAGTCGCCGAGGCCGCCGCGAGCGGCGAGGGCTACGTCGAGGTCCGGGCGGGCCTCGGCGATCTCGGTCGCGGCCTCCACGCCGGTGAGGCCGCCGCCGACCACGACCACGGGCTCCCCGGCGGCCAGGCCGGCCAGGCGCTCGCGCAGCCGGAGCGCTCCGGGGCGGCCGGCGATCTCGTAGGCGTGCTCGGCGGTACCGGGCACGCCCTGGTCGTTCCAGCCGCTGCCGAGGGCGTACACGAGGGTGTCGTACTCCAGTTCCTCGTCCCTGGGCTCCCCCGTGCCGTCGGTGCCGAGGGCGGCGACGGTGACGGTTCTGCGGTCGACGTCGAGGGCGGTGACCCTTCCCTGCTTCAGTGCGACGCCGGTGCCCGCGAACATCTCGCCGAGCGGCCTGGGCGCGAGGTCCTGGCCGGATGCGAGCTGGTGCATCCGGATGCGCTCGACGAAGTCCGGCTCGGCGTTGACGAGAGTGAGGGCGACGTCTTCGCGGTGCAGTCGCCTGGCGAGGCGCCCGGCGGCGGTGGCTCCGGTGTAGCCGGCTCCGAGGACGACGATGCGGTGCTGCATGGCGTGGCTCCTGTCATGACGGCTGTCTGTAGCGGACTCGACCCTTGAACCGGGCGGCCCGCCGTTTCCTGACAGGAACGCGATGTGAAGCACCTCACATCGGGATCGGCCGGGTCAGAAGGCGTCGAACAGGGGGTCCCCGTGGTCGCCGGCGGCCCACAGCCGGGTCGCGCGTTCGAGCTTGTCGGGGTTGACCTGGTTGCGGAACGCCGCGATGCCGTCCGCGGTGACCTCCAGGCACATGACGCCGATGACCCGGCCGTCGAGAACGGCCACGACGGCGGGGTCGCCGTTGGCGGTCGACGCGTAGACCGAGGGAGAGCCGCCGACCAGGGCACGCTTGGCCTTGCCCGGTTTGAACAGGCCCCGCATGAACGTGGCGACCGCGAGGGCACCCTCGAACGCCTTGGCGCGGGCCGGGACCTTCCCGCCGCCGTCGCCGACCGACACGGCGTCCTGGGTGAGCAGCCGCACGAGCGGCTCGGTCCGGCCGCTGGCGGCGGCCGCGAGGAACTCGTCGATGATCCGGCGGGCGGCGGCGTCGTCGACCTCGGTGCGCGTGCGGGCCCTGCCCTGCGCGATGTGCTTCTTCGCACGGTGGAGGATCTGCTGGCTGGCGGCCTCGGTGATGTCGAGGATCTCGGCGATCTCCCGGTGCGGGCAGTCGAAGGCCTCCCGCAGCACGTACACCGCCCGCTCGTTCGGGGAGAGCCGCTCCAGCAGCACGAGCACCGCGTACGAGACCGATTCACGCTGCTCGGCGGTGTCGGCGGGCCCGAGCATGGGGTCGCCGGCGAGCAGCGGCTCGGGAAGCCACTGCCCCACATAGGTCTCGCGCCGCGCACGGGCCGAGGTGAGCTGGTTGAGGCACAGGTTGGTGAGCACCTTCGTCAGCCATGCCTCGGGGACCTCGATGCGGTCGGTGTCGGCGCCCTGCCAGCGCAGGAACGTCTCCTGCACGGCGTCCTCGGCCTCGCTCGCCGACCCGAGGAGCCGGTAGGCCACGGCCTCCAGGCGCGGCCTGAAGGCTTCGAACCGGTCCACGTCCGCCATGCTCAGGGCCATGCCCCGGATCCTAACCGCCCTGCACACCGCCGCTTCCGAGGCTCAGCCGCGGTTTCGGGGCGTCCGTGCGGCCCGTCTGGGGGCGGCGGCTGCCCGCGCGGTAGGGGGCCGGCCAGGTCGCGCCCGGGCCCGTGTAGCCCTGCTCGGCCGCCGCGTGCAGGGTCCAGTGGGGGTCGTAGAGGTGGGGGCGGGCGAGGGCGCAGAGGTCGGTGCGGCCCGCCAGGATCAGGGAGTTGACGTCGTCCCAGGAGGAGATCGCGCCGACGGCGATCACCGGGATGCCGATGGTGTGGCGGATCCGGTCGGCGAACGGCGTCTGGTACGACCGTCCGAACTCCGGCCGCTCGTCCGCCACGACCTGGCCGGTCGACACGTCGATCGCGTCGGCGCCGTGCGCGGCGAAGGCCCGGGCGATCTCGACGGCGTCCTCGGCGGTCGTCCCGCCCTCGGCCCAGTCGGTGGCGGAGATGCGGACGGTCATGGGCCGCTCCCCGGGCCACACGTTGCGTACGGCGTCGAAGACCTCCAGCGGGAAGCGGAGCCGTTTCTCCAGGGTGCCTCCGTAGGCGTCGGTACGCCGGTTGGTCAGCGGGGAGAGGAACCCGGACAGCAGGTAGCCGTGCGCGCAGTGCAGTTCGAGCAGGTCGAAGCCGGCCCGGGCGGCGCGGGCGGCGGACGCCGTGAACTGCTCTCGGACATCGGTGAGTTGGGCGCGGGACAGCTCGCGCGGCGTCTGGCTGGACCCCTTGTACGGGAGCGCCGAGGGGGCTACGAGCGGCCAGTTGCCCTCCGGAAGCGGTTCGTCCATGCCCTCCCACATCAGCTTCGTGGAGCCCTTGCGGCCGCTGTGGCCGAGCTGCACGCCGATCGCGGTGCCGGGGGCCCGGTCGTGCACGAAGTCCGTGATCCGCTTCCAGGCCTCGGCCTGCCGTCCGGTGTAGAGGCCGGCGCAGCCGGGTGTGATCCGGCCCTCCTCGCTGACGCACACCATCTCGGTCATCACCAGCCCGGCCCCGCCCAGCGCCCGCGCGCCCAGGTGGACGAGGTGGAAGTCGCCGGGGACGCCGTCGGCCGACGAGTACATGTCCATGGGTGAGACGACGACCCGGTTGCGCAGGGTCAGGCCGCGCAGCCGGAACGGTGTGAACATCGGGGGCGTACCGGGCGGGCAGCCGAACTCGCGCTCCACCGACTCCGTGAAGCGGGCGTCGCGCAGCCTCAGGTTGTCATGCGTGACGCGGCGGCTGCGGGTGAGCAGGTTGAAGGCGAACTGGCGGGGCGGCTGGTCCAGGTACAGGTCGAGGTTCTCGAACCACTCCAGACTGGCCCGGGCCGCGCGCTGCGTGGAGGCGACGACGGGGCGCCGCTCCGCCTCATAGGCGGCCAGCGCCTCGGGCAGCGTGCCGCGCTCCTCCAGGCAGGCGGCCAGGGCCAGCGCGTCCTCGACGGCGAGCTTGGTGCCGGAGCCGATGGAGAAGTGCGCGGTGTGGGCGGCGTCCCCGAGGAGGACGAGGTTGCCGTGCGACCAGCGGTCGTTGACGACCGTGCGGAACGTCGTCCAGGTGGAGTTGTTCGACTTCAGAGGGCGGCCGCGGAGCGCCTCCGCGAAGATCTTGGCGCAGCGCTCGATCGACTCCGCTTCGTCGAGCTCGTCGAAGCCGGCAGCGTGCCAGACCTCTTCGCGCATCTCGACGATCACCGTCGACGCGTCGGGGGCATAGGGGTAGCCGTGGAGCTGCATCACGCCGTGTTCGGTTTCGGCGATCTCGAAGCGGAAGGAGTCGAAGGGGAAGTCGGCGGCGAGCCAGATGTAGCGGCAGCGGTGGCTCGTCACCCGGGGGCGGAAGACGTCCGCGTGGGTCTCGCGGGTGGTGCTGTGGACGCCGTCCGCGGCGATGACCAGGTCGTGGGTCCGCGTGAGGTCGTCCGAGGCCTCGGTGTGGAAGCGGAGGGCGACGCCGAGTGCGCGGCAGCGGGCGTGGAGGATCTCCAGGAGTCGTTGGCGGCCGAGGGCCGCGAAGCCGTGTCCTGTGGAGGTGTGGCGGGTGTCGCGGTGGACGATGTCGATGTCGTCCCAGCGGGTGAAGTGCCGCTGGAGGGCCTCGTAGACCTGGGGGTCGGCGTGTTCTATGCCGCCGAGGGTCTCGTCGGAGAGGACCACTCCGAAGCCGAAGGTGTCGTCCGGGGCGTTGCGTTCCCAGACGGTGATCTCCCGGTCCGGGTCGAGGCGTTTGAGGAGGGCGGCGGCGTACAGGCCGCCGGGGCCGCCGCCGATGACTGCGACGCGCAGGGGTTCGCCGGGCGGGGTGGTCGGGTGCGGGTCGTCTGTGGCCGGTCGCGCAGTTCCCCGCGCCCCTTCAGCTACGTCCACTATCGTCCGCTCCATTTCGGGGGTCGCTTCTCCGTGAACGCCGCGTGGAACTCCGCGTAGTCCGCTCCGTTCATCAGGAGTGCCTGTGTCGAGGCGTCGAGTTCCACCGACGCCGCGAGCGGCATGTCCAGCTCCGACGTGAGGAGGGCCTTCGTCTGTGCGTACGCCAAGGCCGGGCCCTGGGCCAGGCGGTGGGCCAGTCGCTGTGAGGCCTCGTCCGCCCGGCCCTCCTCCGTCAGTTCGCTGATCAGGCCGATGCGCTCGGCCTCGGTGGCCCGGACCGGGTCGCCCAGCATCAGCAGCCGGGTCGCGTGGCCCAGGCCGACGACCCGGGGCAGGAGGTAGGCCGCGCCCATGTCGCCGCCGGAGAGGCCGACGCGGGTGAAGAGGAAGGCGAAGCGGGCGGTGGGGTCGGCGATGCGGAAGTCCGCGGCCAGGGCGAGGACCGCTCCGGCCCCCGCGGCCACGCCGTGCAGTGACGCGATCACCGGGAACGGGCACTCCCTGATCGCGCGGACCACCTGGCCGGTCATCCGGTTGAAGTCGAGGAGCTGGGCGGTGTCCATGCCGAGGGTCGCGCCGATGATCTCGTCGACGTCGCCGCCGGAGCAGAAGCCGCGGCCCTCTCCGGCCAGTACCAGGGCCCGTACGGACCGTTCCCGGGACAGCTCCGCGAGCAGGTCGCGCAGGTCGGCGTAGGCGCCGAAGGTGAGCGCGTTGAGTTTCTCGGGGCGGGCCAGGGTGACGGTCGCGACGCCGTCGGCGACCTCGACGCGCAGATGCTCCCAGCCGGGGGTGCGGGCGGCGGAGCCGGTGAAGGGACTCATGACGTGCGGCCTCCTCGGGGGGCACTGCCTCACTGAGCTCTACCCTCCGAAGCTATCACTCATCCGTGACTGTCGTCATGAGTGCGCGATAAGCCGCCCGGGTAGGACTCCGATGCGAGCCCTCGGCGTGACCTGGGCCGGTTACATCCGTCACAGATCGTCCACACCGGCGTAACGGCGGGAGCAGCTGTGCGCGGCACCGCGTTCACCTGGGTAAGCCGTCCGGCAAGGAGGCGAAGGCGCCTCCGGCGGTGCCCCTCGGACGTCCCCGGAGAGCGGCGCCGTACCATTCATCAGGTTGAAAGCAGGATGTCCTGCTCCATGAACGGACCCGCCGTGTACGAACTCCCCTCAGCCCCCGCCTCCTGGCGCATCGCGCTTCCGCACACCGCAGCGGCGGTGCCCGTGGCCCGTGCCCTGGTCCGTACGGCGCTGGCCGAGCTGGAGCACGGGGCGGACTGCGACACCGCGGAACTGCTCACGGCGGAGCTGGTGGCCAACGCCGTGGAGCACACCACGGGCGAGACGCCGATAGAGCTGGTCGTGGAGCTGATGCCGTCGGGCTGCCAGGTCGAGGTGCACGACACCGACCCGGCCCCGCCCGGCGACCTCACCCGCCCGGCCGGCGGACCGCCCGACCCCTGGCAGGAGCACGGGCGCGGGCTGCTGCTGATCCGCACCCTGAGCTCCTCCTGCGGGCACCGGCCGACCGAGTCCGGCAAGGCGGTCTGGTTCAGACTGCCCGTGGTACCGGCTCAGCGGCGCCCGTCGGCGTGACCGCGGCGAGCCGGGAACCTGGGGGCCCGGGCTGCCGGTCGGCAGGACGCCTGTTCAGGCGAGAGTGGCCACCAGGACCGCCTTGACGGTGTGCATCCGGTTCTCCGCCTCGTCGAAGACGACCGAGTGGGCCGACTCGAAGACCTCGTCGGAGACCTCCAGGTACTCCAGGCCGTGTGCCGCGTGGATCTCCTGGCCGACCTTGGTGCCGAGGTCGTGGAAGGCCGGCAGGCAGTGCAGGAACTTCACGTCCGGGTTGCCGGTGGCGCGCAGGACGTCCATGGTCACGGCGTACGGGGCGAGAGCGGCGACGCGCTGGGCCCAGACCTCCTTCGGCTCGCCCATGGACACCCAGACGTCCGTGGCGACGAAGTCGGCGCCGCGGACACCCTCGTCCACGGTCTCGGTGAGCGTGACGCGGGCGCCGCTGGCCGCGGCGAGCGCGCGGGCCCGGTCGACGACCTCCTGGGCCGGCCAGTACTCCTTGGGTGCGACGAGCCGGACGTCCATGCCGAGCAGTGCGCCGGTGACCAGGTAGGAGTTGCCCATGTTGAAGCGGGCGTCGCCCAGGTAGGCGAAGGCGGTCTCCGTCAGCGGCTTGGCGCAGTGCTCGGTCATGGTCAGCACGTCGGCGAGCATCTGGGTGGGGTGCCAGTCGTCGGTGAGCCCGTTGTACACGGGGACACCGGCGTGCGCCGCGAGCTCCTCCACCTTCTGCTGGCTGTCGCCCCGGTACTCGATCGCGTCGTACATCCGGCCCAGCACCCGCGCGGTGTCCTTGACCGACTCCTTGTGCCCGATCTGGGACCCGGAGGGGTCGAGGTAGGTGGTCGAGGCGCCCTGGTCGGCGGCCGCGACCTCGAACGCGCAGCGGGTGCGGGTGGAGGTCTTCTCGAAGATCAGCGCGATGTTGCGGCCCCGGAGGTACTGGGTCTCGGTCCCGGTCTTCTTGGCCGCCTTCAGCTCCGCGGCCAGGTCGACCAGACCGCGGAACTCCTCCTCGGTGAAGTCCAGCTCCTTGACGAGGTGGCGGCCGGCGAGGGCGGTCGGGACAGTCGCCATGGGGGCGCTCCAGGGATACGGGGGACACAGACTCCTGGAATACTATACGAAAGACAGCATGCCTATACGGAACCTCCCCGGCCGCCGGGACCCTCGGGAGCCTCTTAGACCGGATCCCGTTCGACCGGGCAGCTCATGCACCGCGGCCCGCCCCGCCCCCGGCCCAGCTCACTGCCCGGGATCTCTATCACCTCGATGCCCTGTTTGCGCAGATGGGTGTTGGTGGTGGCGTTCCGCTCGTAGGCGACCACGACCCCGGGTTCGACGGCGAGGACGTTGCAGCCGTCGTCCCACTGCTCGCGTTCGGCCGCGTGCACGTCCTGGGTCGCGGTCAGCACCCGGATCTCGTTCAGGCCGAGCGCGGCGGCGATCGCGCGGTGCATGTGCTCCGGCGGATGGTCGGTGACCTTCAGCTCCTTGTCACCGACGCCCGGCTCGATGGTGTACGAGCGGAGCATGCCGAGGCCCGCGTACTGGGTGAAGGTGTCGCCGTCGACCATCGTCATCACCGTGTCGAGGTGCATGAAGGCACGCCGCTTGGGCATGTCGAGGGCCACGATCGTCTCGGCGGACCCGGCGGCGAACAACTTGTGCGCGAGCATCTCCACGGCCTGCGGGGTGGTGCGCTCGCTCATGCCGATGAGCACCGCCCCGTTGCCGATGACCAGCACGTCCCCGCCCTCGATGGTGGACGGGTAGTCGGCCTGCCCCTTCGACCACTCGTGGAAGGTCTCGTCGCGGAACAGCGGGTGGTGCCGGTAGATCGCCTCGAAGTGCACGGTCTCGCGCTGCCGGGCGGGCCAGCGCATGGCGTTGATGGACACGCCGTCGTAGATCCAGGCGGAGGTGTCGCGGGTGAAGAGGTGGTTGGGCAGCGGGCCCAGCAGGAAGTCGTCCAGTTCCATGACGTGGAAGCGCACGGAGGTCGGCTCCGGGTGCACGTCCAGGAACTCGCGTTTCGTCATGCCGCCGACCAGGACCTCGGCCAGCTCCCGCGCGGGCAGGTTCTCGAAGGCGGCTCTGAGCGGGTCGGTGGCCAGCGGGCCGTACTCCTTCTCGTCGAAGACCCGCTCCAGGACGAGGGATCTGGCCGCCGGGACCTCGAGCGTCTCGGCCAGCAGGTCGCCGAAGAGGTGGACGGCGACACCGCGGTCGCGCAGCACGTCGGCGAACCCGTCGTGCTCGGCGCGGGCCCTGCGCACCCACAGCACGTCGTCGAAGAGCAGCGAGGTCTTGTTGCTGGGGGTGAGCCTTTTGAGCTCGAGATCGGGCCGGTGCAGGATGACGCGGCGCAGCCGCCCGGCCTCGGAGTGGACGTGGTATGCCATGCCTCCATCCTGACCATCGGAGGGCGTATTGACGCGCTCCTCGACCGTTTCCGTGACCACCGGTTCTCGTCGCGGCGACGAAAAATGCGGCGGGACCGGCTCACACCCTGGGCGACGGCTCCAGCAGTTCCTCGGGCCGGGCCAGCATCCGGCGGGCGGCCCGGCCCGGTTCGAGGATCGTCCGGGCGACGATCCAGCCCGCGAGGGCATGCGGCTCGGCCGGGGCGTCGGCCAGGACATCGGCGTACCGGACGAGCGCGGCAGCCGCGTCCCCGGCGGCGAGGTGCTCGTCGGCGGTGCGCGGGGCGGCGGGACGCGGGGCGAAGCCGTGGGTGCGCAGGTCCGGCCAGGAGGTGCGGTCGGGGCGGAAGCGGAGGTCCGACGGCGCGGCGGCCGGAGCGGGCACGACGTTGCGCAGCCGCCACTCGGTGCGGTGCAGTGCGGCGGCGGTGCGGGCGCGGTGCAGTGCGGCCGGGGAGACCTCCTCCCGCAGCCAGCCGTCCAGGGTGCGGGCGAGCCCCGACACGAGGGCGCGGCCCTGCACGGTCAGCCGGCCGCTGGTCAGCAGGGTGCGCGCGGCCAGGCGGCTCTGCAGCCGGCGCAGGGCGAAGAAGTAGCCGGCGCGCTCGACCGCCTCGGCCCCCTCCGCGCCGGCCAGCCGGTCCCGCCAGAAGCCCGCGACGCCGGTGAAGGCGTAGGCGCCGTGCAGCAGGCCGGTGAGGTGGCGGGGGTCGGTGCGCCAGGGTGCGTAGTAGCGCTCGGCCCGGTCGTCCTCCAGCAGCGGGAACAGGTGCAGGAGGGCGGCCAGCTTGCTGTGCTGGAGCTCGTGCACCAGGGTTTCGGCGAGGGCGAGCGCGGAGGCCGGGCGGACGATGAGCATGCCGCCGAAGGAGTCGCCGCTGGAGGCCGAGACCTGGACGAAGGGCAGCGGGGGCGGGCTGACGCCGGTGCGTCCGAAGGGCACGATCGCCCGGATCATGGCGGGGTCGACCCGCCCGGGGCCCGGCCCGCCCGGGCGGGCGAGGATGCGCGCGGCCTCGTCGAACAACCGCTGCCACTCCTGTGCCTCGTCCTCGTCGAGCCGGGCGGGCGGCAGGTGGTCGTCGAGGTCGCGGTAGGGATCGAGGTCGTCGAGGACCACGGCGACCGGGGCCGTGCCGTCGGGGCCGGTGTGGGTGAGGGTGCGCAGCGGCAGCCAGCTGTCCTCTCGCGCCGCTGACCGGTCGTCGTCGGCGTGCCGGCGCAGCGGGTGGCAGGTGACCCGCACCGAGCCGGTCGTGGCGGCGGGGGCCGTGACGGTCAGCTCTCCCCCGGCCGTCGTGGCCCGGCCGGCCGTCAGACCCTCCTGCGCGCCGGGGAGCCGGACCATGCCGAGACCGGGCAGCGGCAGCCGCCCGTCGGTGAGGGGAACGTCGAAGGCCGTCTCCGTGCCCGCGTGCAGGGACGCCGAGAGGGCCAGCGCGCTCAGGTGGCCCGCCTCCGCCCAGAGCGGCGGCCCGGTGGCCGTGCCGTGGACCCGGCGCAGCATGTGGGAGATCCAGCCGCCGGTCGGCGGGGCCAGCAGCAGGCGTTCGACCGGCTCGGGTGACGTCTCGGCCGCCTCCTTGAGCACCCGCCAGGCTTCGGCGACCGGGGTGAGGGGGGTGGGCAGGGCGTCGAGATGGCCGAGGAGGGTGCGCAGGAGCAGCAACCGCCGCGCCCGTTCCGCCCGTTCGAGGAAGGCGACGGCCGCCGCGGAGCCACCTCCGGCGGCCAGCTCCGCGAAGAGCCGGTCCGGCATGCGGAAGGGGGCGAGGTGCTGCTCGCTGGTCATCGTCGCGGACCTCCGGTCGGTTGGCGGACATGCGGGGACCCCGGTGCGCGTACGGGTGTCGCACCGGGGCTCTGCCGTCGGGACGGTCGGCGGCTAGTCGGCTCGGGCGCCCGAGCCTCCTCCTTCACCGCTCCTCATGCTGCTGCGGGCGCGCAGCACCTCGGTCAGCAGGCGCGTGGTGGGGGGCAGGGCGGGGAGACCGTCCACGGCGCTCAGGGGCAGCGCCGCGAGGTCCGCCAGATCGGATTCCCAGACGTCGGTCCCCGTCGTGGCGACGGCCGGTTCAGGTGCGGCGGCTCCGACGTGGTGCAGAACGGGCGGCTGGTCCAAGATGCTCCCCCTTCTCGCACGGTGGCACGCGATGCCCCGTGTCTTTCCATCATGGCCATTACCCCCCGGGGCGAAAACCGTACGATCACGCCACTGATCATCGCCGGTCACGCCGAGGCGCCGACGAGGGCGACAACGCGGCCAGTGCGGCGGCGAGTTCGTCCTTCAGTTCCGGATCGTCGTCGACGGACACCACCGCGTCGAACAGGTCCCACAGCGTCTCCGGGTTCCGCCGGGCGAGCCCGCCGAGGATGTTGACGACGTCGGTGCGCGCCTTGCTGTTGCGGCGCAGTACGGCTGTGACACGGGGGTTCAGCGCGGCGACGACGGTCTGCCGTTCGTCGGGGTCGTGTATCAGGGGGTAGGCGAGCAGGGCCTCCACCGCCCGCTGCAACGCCGCGAGGGGCCGCGCCGGGGCGGGCGGTCCGGCCGGGGGCAGCGTCTCGGTGCGGTCGGCGCCCTGGAGCCGGATCTCGGGGTGCTGAAGAGTACGGCCCTCGTCCCTGAGGGCCGCGATGCGAGCCCGAACGGCCGGAAACAGTTCCTCCGGATCGGGCGGTGCGGGCAGAACGGCCGCCCGGTCGGCCAGCAGACCGAGCAGGACGTCGGAGAACAGGCCCGTGGCACGGACGGGGTCGTTGGCCGCCGCCCTGCCCCGGCCGGCGGCGCGCAGCACGGTCTGCCGGTGCGCATGCCCGGGCCGGCCCACGGGCAGGGCGTCGGCGGGCAGCGCCTCCTGGAAGGCGAGGTCCTCCTCGAACGTCTCGCAGGCGTCCACGACCCACATCTGCTCGCGCAGACCGGGTACGGCATCGCCCGTGTACCGGGCGAGCGCGGAGTCCAGGTCGATGGCCGCCTTGTCGTCGACGCCCGCGTCCGCGCAGAACAGCCGCAGCCGCCCGGCCCTGTCCAGCACGCCGTGGCCGCCCCACCACACCCACAGCACGTCGCCCTGGGCCCGGGACAGTTCGCGGACCAGGATCCGGCGCAGGGTCGCCCGGTCCGCACTCCGGTACGGGACGGGCGGCTCGTACGGCGCCAACGGGGCCAGGTGCAGCCGCAGTTGGTCCTCGGGCACCCCGGCGTCCCGCAGCAGGCGCCAGAACCGTACGGCGTCCCGGGCGGGACCGGGCAGCCGCCAGGCGTCCCCGGCCTCGTACGCCTCGATCCCGACGACGAGGGCGTGCACCCGGGCGGGGTCGACGGGCGGCGTCGGCCCGCTCACGGCAGGCGGTCCACGATGTGGCGGTACACGGCGGGGTTCGTCCAGTAGGCGCTGTGGGCGGCGGGGAACGGCTGGCCGCTGTCGACGGCGACATCGGTGACACGGCCCGGGAAGAGTCCCGCGCCGAGATAGCCGAGCAGATCACGCGGGTCGTACAGGTTCAGCCAGGCCGGGACGTGCGACGGCAGGGGCGCGGGGTGTTCGAGGGACGGCAGGGAGCCCGACTCGTAGAGGAAGGGCCCCTGGGAGCCCGCCGTCACCAGGAGCCGGACCTGGGGCAGCGGGGCGGAGACCAGCGTGTCGAGGGCGATGATGCCGCCGAGGCTGTGGCCGACCACGGCGACGGGCGGCTCCAGGCCGGCGACGAGGGTGCGCAGGCCGTCCCGGAAGGCCGCACCGCGGCTCAGATAGCGCAGGATGTCACCGGCGGCGGGGTGGGCGGCCTCGGTGAGGGCACGCCGGCGGCGTTCGACGGCCCGGGTGGCCACGGCTCCGGCCGTGCGCAGCAGGTAGGAGCGCAGCCCTCGCTCCGAGCCGTGGGGCGGTGCGCCGAGGGCCTCGGCGATCCGGCCGGTGACGGCGTCACGGGTTGCGCCGACCGGAACGAGCGGGGAGTCGGCGTCGAGGGCGGCGGCCGTGAGGCGTGCGGTGAGGCTGCGGGCGGCGAGAGCGGCGAGGTCCGCCGGGTCGAGGGCGTCTGCGGCGGGGGCGAGCAGGGGGTGGGAGGCCAGGTCGGTCGCGGCCCGGGCCAGTCCGGGGCCCAGCTCGGCTGCGGGCGTGTCCCCTCGGGCGGCGAGCGCGGTGAGCAGCGCCCGTATGCACTGCTGCGGCGGCACGGAGCCGGGCGGGCGTTCGACGGCCGGGCCGGATCCGGCGGCGGCCAGGGCCAGTTCGGCGTACGGGTCGGCGTAGAGGGCGGCCCACGCTGCGGCCGTCCCGTCGCCCGGGGCGGGCCCCGCGGGGCCTTCGCCGAGACCGCGTGTGGTGCCGGACAGGGGCGGCAGGCTCGCCCCGCCGGCCGCGAGCGTGGCACCGTGTGCCGCTCCCCAGGCGTAGGACACCACACGAAGGCCGTCGCGCTGTGCGGCGAGTCCGGCCGTCACACGTGCGACCAGCGCGGAGAGGCCCGGCTCGCGAACCCCGGTCCCATGGACGAAGACGACCGCCGTCATGCGCCCCCCGTGACACGACTGCCCTGGTGATACCAACTTATCAGTTTCACCTGGGAGTTGACGGTTTCACATGGGCATGGGAGCGATGTCGCACTCGATGCGGCGGCGCTGGCGGGCGGCCTGGAGCCAGGGGTGGTCGGTGCGCAGCACTGCGGCGAAGCCCTCCACCGCCTTGCGCTGAAGCACGTCCGCCTCGTCACCGCGCCCGAGGCCACGCAGATCGAGGGCGAGGTTGGAGGTGCAGGAGAGGGTGAGCGGATGGTCCCCGCCCGCCACCTCGGTCAGCAGCGGCAGATTGGCGGAGTCGATCGCGTGCGCCCGCTCGAAGTCGAGCCGGGCGTAGGCGGTGTTGGCCTGGCCGATGCCGACGGTGAGGGTGATGACGTGCTGTGCTCCGACCGTGCCGCTCAGCCGGCGCACCACGTCGTCCTCCAGCTCCTGCGCGGTGTCCAGGGCGCCCAGGGCCCGCTCAGTGGCGGCCAGGTTCGCCCTGGTCACCAGGGTGTGGGCGTGGTTCTCGCCGATGCGACGCACCAGCCGGGCCACGGTGGACTGCGCGAGCCGGTACGAGCCGTCCAGGTCCCCGGCCAGCCGCCGGTCGACACAGACGTTGGTCGCCGTGGTCAGCGAGTCGAGATGCTCGTCGCCGTAGCGGGACCTGAAGTTGCGCAGGGTCTCCTCGGCGAGCTTGGCGCCTTCTGCGAGGTCTCCGTCCCGGCGGCGGCAGACTCCGAGGTCACGGGCGATGCGCAGGGTCAGGGGGTGCTTCTCGCCGAGGGCGGCGAGCGCCCGGCGGTAGACGTCCTCCTGCCACTCGCGCGCCTTGGGGTACCGGCCCGCCTCGCGCATGTCGATGCCGACGCAGTGCAGGGTGTTGAGCGTGAAGAAGCTGGTCTCACCGAACAGCGTGTCACGCTGGCGGGCGGTCTCCTGGTCGAGCGGCAGCGCTTCCCTGAACTCCCCGCACAGTCTCAGGTCGACGCCCCAGCTGTGGCTGCCCCGCAGGGTGGCCGGGTCGTCGGGACCGAAGAGGCCCCGGGCCAGTTCGGTGGCCTCCTTGCCCAGGTCCCGCGCCTCCTGGAAGCGGCCCTGGTACCGGCGGGCGTCGGACATCTCGCACAGCGAGTCGATGAGTTCCTCGGGCTCGACCTGCACCCGGCGGGAGACCTCCAGCGCCTTCTCGGTGAGCGGGATCGACTCGGCGATCTGACCCACCTGGCGCAGCAGGAAGGCGAAGCCCTTGGTCATCCGGATGACATAGATGTCGTCCTCGCCCGAGGCGGCGAGCCAGGCGCTCCACGCCTGTCGGCCGAAGGCCGCGGCGTTCTCGTGGTCGCCCCAGTAGTAGAGGAACCACATGGTGTCGTAGACCAGGTCACGCACATAGGGGTCGGTGCTGGTCACGGCCTGGGAGGCGAGGACGTGGGGCAGCAGCGCCTGGTAGTCGCGCCACTCCTGGGAGGATCCGAAGGGGCCGCGGTTGGCGGCGGACAGCAGCTGGTGGGCGGCGTCCCGCATCCTCTCGCGTTCCTCCTCGCTCAGCTTGGCGAGGAGCACGGTCTGCAGGAGGCGGTGCATCTGCAGGGTGCCCGCGCGCGGGTCGACCTTGATCAGGGAGAACTGGCTGAGGTCGCGGATGGCCCGGTTCAGTTTGATCGGCTCGCGCAGCATCGGGTCGACCTGCGGCGTGATGTTGACCCCCCGGCTGCTGCGCAGGATCGAGCGCGGAATCGGCTCGGGGGCCATGCTGGCGCAGATGTCGAGCAGCTGCCGGGCGCCCGGATTGTTCTCCCTGATGCGCTCCAGGGAGATGTCCCAGGCGGCGGCGACCGAGACCGGGTAGTCGGGGCTCTGCTCGATCTCGAGGATCTCCGGGCTGCGCTGGGCGAGCAGTTCGAGGTACTCGTCGACCTCCATGCCGGTGACACCGAGCCAGGCGCCCGCCTGCTCCACGGCGAGCGGCAGGTCGCCGAGCGCTTCGGCGAGCCGGTCGGCGTCCACCCCGGGCAGGTCCTTGGCGCGCTTCTGGAGCAGTTCGATGGACTCGTCGCGCTCGAAGACGTTCACCGGCAGCGAGGTGGCCACCCGTTCCCAGCCCCGGTTCCGGGAGGTGACGATGACCTTGCCCGGCCCGTTGTGCGGGAAGTAGCCGCGCACCGCCTCGATGTCCTCGGCGTTGTCGAAGACCAGCAGCCAGTTGTCGTACGGCGTCCCGGTGCGCAGCGCCTCCAGTACGGCGGGCACGGCGGTGTTGGCCGCGGCGGCGCCCAGACTGTCCTGGCCGGCCGGGGCGACGCCCAGCTGCGAGGCGAGGGAGGACAGCGCGGCCAGGATGAGGCTCTCGCGCTCGGCGGGGATCCAGCAGATGATCCGGTAGTCGCGCTGGTGGGTGTAGATGTACTCCAGCGCCAGCTGGGACTTGCCGACGCCACCGAGGCCGTGCAAGGCGTTGGGCAGCACGGCCGCGGTGTCCTGGGCGGCGAGCTGCTCCTCCACGGCCCTCAGCAGCGCCTGACGGCCGACGAACGAGGTGTTACGCATGGGGACGTTCACCAGTAGGGCCGGCGTTGCGGTCGTGGTGCTCTGCATGAGCGGCTCTGCCTCCGGGGTCTCTTGTCGGTACTCGCCGGCCGTCGAAGACGGCGCGGATTCTCCAGTCAGATCGGAAATTCCCGAATCCGGGTCACTGTCCGCTGGGCTGGATGGAGTCGTATCGCCCGGGTTATTCACCTGTGGGGGTGGATGTGCGGACGCGGTGTTCTCCCCTTGTACGGCCGCGGCGGGCGCGTGCCTGGACAGGTTCGGTTCGATGCGTTTGGCCCGCTCGGAGTAGGGGCCCGACAGGGCTCGCATCACGGCCAGTTCGCTGCGCGCCCAGCCGGGTTCGGCCGGGTCGGGCAGCCTGGTCCGCAGTGGGTCGTGCAGGGCGGCGCGCAGGGCGACGCCCCGCTCGCCCGCGGCGGGCAGCTCGCCCACCACGCTGACCGTGCGGGCGAGTTGGCTGCGGGTGGTGGTCGCGAGCAGCGCTTCGCGGACACCCTCGGCGAACTCGGGGCGCCCCTGCTCTCCACCCTCCCAGTCGATCAGCCCGCCCATGAGGATCTCGGCGAGGTGGTCGGGGCCGGTCTCCGGCATGACCCGCCTGCGCAGCTGCTCGACGAGGTCGAAGTCGAAGGGCACGGCGGCCAGTTGGGTCGCGAGCCGGCGGGCGGAGGGGGTGGCAAGGCTGAAGAAGCGCCGTACGGCGGCGGTGGCGGCACGGGGGAGGCGCGGGGCGCGCAGACCGGGGGCGGGGGCGCCCTTGCTCAGGGCGCCGGCCAGCACGACGGGCAGCGACCGCCGTACGCCGCGCCCGCCGGTGACCAGATCGGACCAGGCGGCGAGGGAGGCGGGCTTCAGGGAGAGCACCGGGACGGCGACGGAGCCGTCGCCCGCCTCGGGCAGCGGCCGCATCGGGTCGGGTCCGCCGGGCGGCGCCCAGTGCCCGAGGCCGTCGTTGGGGGCGCCGAAGCCACCGGCCTCCAGGACGGCCGGGTACGGGTAGAGCGAGGACCGGTGGCGCAGATGCGGCGGCAGCAGGTGGACGAGGGCGGTGGGGCCGGCGTGGGCGAGGCGGCCGAGGAGTTCGTCGGCGGCGGTGGCGGCCCAGCCGTGGGCGAGTCCGTCGGTGACGACGAGGAAGATCCGGCTGCCCCGGCCGTCGAGCAGTTCGGCCGGGTCGGCGACGGCCCGGCCCGTGGGCCAGCGCAGCGTGGCGGTGCCGGTGCGCGGCACGGTCGCCCGGATCGTGCGCACGCTCCGGAAGGCGCCGCTGTGCTCGGCGGCGCGGGCGAGGCGTGCGGCGCTCTCCTCCCAGATCCGCATCGTGGGCGCGTCGTCGAGCAGCAGCACCAGGTCGAAGGCGGAGACCCGGGAGGGCCGCAGGAACGGCATCCACAGCCCGTCGGCGAGGCCCTGTTCGGCGGTGGTCTCCTCGTCCAGCTCCAGGCTGCTGCGGGACGGGATGCGGCGGGCCAGGTGGTGCAGGGCGCGCGCGAGCAGGGCCGTGACGCGGCCGGGGCCGGACGGGTCGGGTTCGGCCCGGGGCAGCAGGGGCGGCCCGAGGTGCAGGGTGAAGCGGCCGTCGGGGCGGGGTGAGAAGCGGCCGTCGGCGCGGGAGGCGGCCCGGTCGGCGAGAGGGATCGAGGCGGGGGTGCGGCCGGCCGGCGGGGGCTCGGGCGAAGCGTCCTCGGCGTCGGCCGCGGGCCGGCCGGGGAGTGCGTCGTCGTCCGCGGGCCGGCCGGGAAGTGCTTCGTCGTCCGCGGGCCGGGGCGGCTGTTCGGTCCCTGCGTCCTGCGGGTCTGCGGTGTCCGTTTCCGCGGCCGGGGCCAGCGCCTCCCGGGCCGCGCCGCCGAGACGGCCGTACCGGCTCCAGTGGGCGGCGAGCCATACCGCGTCGGCGAACTCCTGCCAGCGTGGCACGAAGTGGTCGGGAGCGGCCGGGACCCGGTCCCCGCGCTCGCCCGCGGGCGGCTCGGGGTACACCGAAGGAGGCGGCGAGGATCCCGATGCGGGATCCCCGTCGCCGGGTCCGGATGCGCGCTCCCGGGTCATCAGCGGCCCTTCGCGAGGTCGCGGAGCAGCAGTTCGACGAGCTTACGCCCGTCACCGTCAGCCTGAAAACCACCCGCAGTAGTCATCTGGACAGCGTTGAGCAACTGGTCGAGGGAGTGGACTCCGCCCGCCTGGACCCGCTGAACGAACAGGTCGACGAGGTCTTCCGTGCCGTGCGGCCGGAGCCCGAGATGGCCCTCCACCATGGCCAGTAGTTGCTCCCGGGTGGGGGTGTGCATCTCCATCGGCAGGCAGCGGCGACGGAAGGCGGCGGGGAATTCCCGCTCCCCGTTGCTGGTGATCACCACGACCGGGAACTCCCGGCACTCGACCCGTCCGTTGCGCACCACCGCCCGGCTCCCCGGGTCGCTGGTGTGCACGCTCGCCGCGTCTGCGGCGTCGCGCACCAGCTCCGGAACCTCATAACTTCCATTCTCCAGAACGTGCAACAGGTCGTTCGGCAGGTCGATGTCGCTCTTGTCGAGTTCGTCGACGAGAAGCACCCGGGGCCGTTCGTAAGGCAGCAGGGCGGTGCCCAGGGGCCCCAGTGTAATGAACTCGCCTATAACCGGCGCAAGTTGACGATCTTTTGGCATGACTGTGGAGTTGACGGTCTGTTCGTCTTCTTCGAACACCGGCTCCGCCCGCGCCGTGTCCCGCAGTCCGGCCTGCCAGGCGGCGATGGCCTGCGCACGGCCCATGGCGTCGTGGACGTACAGGCCGTCCCGCAGGCTGGTCCGGCTCACGACGTTCCATTCGAGTACCCGGCCGAGCCCCAGCTCACGCGAGATCAGGTAGGCGAGCGTCGACTTGCCGACGCCCGGCGGGCCGGTGATCAGCAGCGGACGGCGCAGCAGCAGGGCGGCGTTGACCGTCTCTATCTGCTCCTCGTCGAGCTGCGGGGTGAGGCCGCCGGGGCCCAGGCGGCGCAGCGCCGCCTCGGCGTCGTCCGGGGGCGGGGCCTCGACCGGACCGCCACGGAACCTCCGCCAGGGCGGCGGGTCGGGCAGCACGGGCGGGGCGTCCTGCGGGTGTCCGGTGGCATGGAAGACCCGCCAGTCGTCCGCGGCCGTCCGTTCCTGTGCGCTCATGCCGAAGCCTCCTAGCTCAGCTGGCGAGATCGCCGGGGTCGATGGCCTGGAGGTCGACGACACGTGTGGGGTCGTCCCACAGGAATCCGACGTTCCGGGCCAGATACTGGACCGCGTCCTGCGCGCCGCTCTCGGCGTTCAGACGCATGCGGTGAATGACGGAAGGAAGCTGGACGGGCATCGTGACGGCGGCGAAGACCGCGGTCACCACTTCGCGCCTCTCCTCTTCGAACACACCTCTGCGGTCCCAGACGGCGAGGCCGACTCCCTCCGCGATCGCCGCTTTGAGTGCCTCCAGAGCCGGTGCCCCGGTCGGCGCGTCCAACAGCACTGCCGTCCTTCTGGATTCCCCGGCGAGCGCGATCTGCCACGCGCGCAGCCGCCGGGCGTCCGCTTCGCGCCAGGCGTGCACCGTGATCCCGTGCTGCTTCAGCGCCGCCCAACGCCGCTGCCACTGCTGCCGGACCACGGCGTTGTCCGTACGCATGCGTTCCAGGCTGCGTAGGTGCACCCCGTACCGCAGGCTGAGCGGAGTGGGCTCACCGTCGCCTATGGCGAACGTCAACCCCGCCACATCGTGGTTCATCAGATCGTACGGAAGGAGGAACTCTATGTACGCAAGCGGCTCCTGGCGTCCGCCCGGATCCGGTTCGCGCGGCACCAGCCAGAGCTGGGTGCCGCGCCGGAGCGCCTCGTCCACCGCGTGGCCGAGGTCGTCCAGGGGGATCGTGTCCGGCTCGCCGGGGCGCGGGTCCCAGCGCCCCGGGGTCGCGTTGGTCCAGGTCCGCACGACCACGTCCGTGCTGCCGTCCCGGGCCGGTTCGACGGCCACGACGAGGGTGCGGGGGATGTCGGGCGACCACACCACCGCCGCGCGTCTTTCCCGGCGTCTGCCCAACTCCGCGGTCAGGCCCGCACGTCCGGTCCAGTCGTCGACCCAGCCGGTCAGCGCGAGGCGGTGCTCGGCGGTCCCGGCGAGACGGGCCGCGTGGTCGAGGAGCAGGACCACGGGTGGCAGGCCGTCCTCCTGCACGTTCCATTCCAGGAGGTGCCCGAACAGCTGCTCGGGGGTGAGTCCGCCGGGGAGGTCCAGGCCGGCGAGTTCCTCGGCCAGGCCGTCCCGTAATCGTGCGGCGGGCAGGTCGCCGCGGGAGAGCGCGACGCGTGCGCTCTTCTCGTCGTCCCTGGACAGCGGTCCGGCCAGGGTGGGGGCAGGAGAGATCAGCCGGTCGAGTTCGTCACCGGCGGGGGCTCCCTCGAGGATGCGGACCACCCCGACCAGCACGTGCTCCCCGCCCGCCACGCTCAGCGCGGCGGTCACCAGACTCACCACGTCCTCACGGAGTTTGACGCCGCGGATGTCCACCTGCCGGCGGAGCTGGCCGCCCAGGAGACCGGCGAACTGCACCCGGCTCGGCGCGTCCTCGACGCAGCCCAGCTCGCAGAGAACGTCGGTGAGCTGTAACAGCAGCTCGAAATCCGGCTGCTGTCCGGGTGTGCCGCCGAACTCGCCGGGCGCCGTACCTGTCCGCACCGACTTTCCCCCTGAGTCGGTTCACCTGTCTGGGCCGACCAGCGAAGCTAGCACGGCAACCAGCGGTTAACCAGGGACGAATGGGACCGGAAGGGCGACGTCCGGCCAGGAGCGTCCCAGGCGGGACAAGCCTGGCCGGAATCGTGTGGCCTCCGGCTCACAGCCTCGGGTCGACCGGCTCCGACTCCAGGGCCAGCGCCCCGAACACCGCCTCGTGCACCCGCCACAGCGGCTCGCCCCCGGCCAGCCGGTCCAGGGCCTCCAGGCCCAGGGCGTACTCGCGGATCGCCAGGGACCGCTTGTGGTTGAGGAACCGCGAGCGCAGGCGGGCGAGGTTCTCCGGGCGCGTGTACTCCGGGCCGTAGATGATCCGCAGGTACTCGCGGCCCCGGCACTTGATGCCGGGCTGGACCAGGCGGCCCTCGCCGTCGCGGACCACCGCGCCGACCGGCTTGACGACCATGCCCTCGCCGCCGCGGCCGGTCATCTCCAGCCACCAGTCGACGCCGGACCGGACCGACTCCGCGTCGGCGGTGTCGACGTAGAGCCGCCGGGTGGTCTGGAGCAGGCCGCTGCCGTCGTGCTCGACGAGCCGGTCGAGCAGGCCGAGCTGCTCGTCGTGCGGCAGGCCGGCGAGGCTGCGCCCCTGGACCGCGAGGACCTGGAACGGTGCCAGGCGGACGCCGTCCAGGCCGTCGGTGGTCCAGCAGTAGCGGCGGTACGCCTGCGTGAACGCGGCTGCGTCCGCGGCGCGTTCGCCGGTGCGGGCCAGCAGGCCGGCCACGTCCACGCCCCGAGCCGCCGCGCCCTGCAGCGTGGCCAGCGCCTGCGGGAGCACCGCGCCGGACGCGGCACCCACGGCGGCGTACTGCGAGCGCAGCAGTCCGGACGCCTTCAGCGACCAGGGCATCAGCTCGGCATCCAGCAGCAGCCAGTCCGTCTCCAGCTCGTCCCAGAGGCCGGCCTCGCCGATCGCCGTGCGCACCCGGCCGAGGATCCCCTCGGTGAGGGCGTCGTCGTCGAGGAAGGGGCGGCCGGTACGGGTGTAGAGGGAACCGCTGGGCCCGTCCACGCCGAAGCGCTTGCGGGCCGCCTCGGCGTCCCGGCACACCAGGGCCACCGCCCGCGAGCCCATGTGCTTCTCCTCGCACACGACCCGCGCGACCCCGTCCGCCGCGTACTGCGCGAAGGCCTCGGCCGGGTGCTCCAGGTAGCCGTCGATGTGACTCGTGGCCGTCGGGGCCATCGTCGGCGGGAGGTACGGCAGCAGCCTGGGGTCCACCGCGAAGCGGCTCATGACCTCCAGGGCGGCCGCCGCGTTCTCCTCGCGGATCGAGACGCGGCCCTGGTGCCGGGTCTCCACCACCCTGCGGCCCTGCACGTCGGCCAGGTCCAGCGGACGGCCGTCGTGCCCGCCGGGCGCCTCACTGCGCAGCGGCTTCGCCGGCTCGTACCAGACCCGCTCGGCGGGTACGTCGGCCAGCTCGCGCTCCGGCCAGCGCAGCGCGGTGAGTTTGCCGCCGAAGACCGCGCCGGTGTCCAGGCAGATGGTGTTGTTGAGCCAGGTCGCCTCCGGCACCGGGGTGTGGCCGTAGACGACCGCGGCCCGGCCCCGGTAGTCCTCCGCCCACGGGTAGCGCACGGGCAGGCCGAACTCGTCGGTCTCCCCGGTCGTGTCGCCGTACAGGGCGTGACTGCGGACCCGGCCGGAGGTACGGCCGTGGTACTTCTCGGGCAGGCCGGCGTGGCAGACGACGAGCCGGCCGCCGTCGAGGACGTAGTGGCTGACGAGGCCGTCGAGGAACTCCCTCACCTCGGCGACGAACTCCTCGCTCTCGCCCGCCATCTGCTCGATGGTCTCGGCGAGGCCGTGGGTGTGCTGGACCTTGCGGCCGCGCAGGTGACGGCCGTACTTGTTCTCGTGGTTGCCGGGCACGCACAGGGCGTTGCCGGACTTCACCATCGCCATCACCCGGCGCAGCACGCCGGGGCTGTCCGGGCCGCGGTCGACCAGGTCGCCCACGAAGACGGCCGTGCGGCCCTCCGGGTGGGCCCCGTCGACGTAGCCCAGCTTGGCCAGCAGCGTCTCCAGTTCGGCGGCGCAGCCGTGGATGTCGCCGATGATGTCGAACGGGCCGGTGAGGTGGGTCAGGTCGTTGAAGCGCTTCTCGGTGACGACCGTGGCGTGCTCGACCTCGTCGACGCCGCGCAGGATGTGCACCTTGCGGAAGCCCTCGCGCTCCAGGTGCCTGAGGGAGCGGCGCAGTTCGCGGGTGTGGCGGTGGATGACCCGGCGGGGCATGTCGGCGCGGTCGGTGCGGGCCGCGTTGCGCTCGGCGCACACCTCCTCGGGCACGTCGAGCACGATGGCGATCGGCAGCACGTCGTACTGCTTGGCCAGGTCGATGAGCTGACGGCGGGCGTCGGGCTGCACGCTGGTCGCGTCCACGACCGTGCGGCGGCCGGCCGCCAGGCGCTTGCCCGCGATGTAGTGCAGGACGTCGAAGGCGTCCTTGGTGGCGCTCTGGTCGTTCTCGTCGTCCGAGACGAGGCCGCGGCAGAAGTCGGACGAGATGATCTCGGTGGGCTTGAAGTGCCTGCGGGCGAAGGTGGACTTGCCGGAGCCGGTGGCTCCGACCAGCACCACCAGGGACAGGTCGGTGACGGGCAGCACGCGCCCCTGCTGTACGTCGGTCATGCCGCCTTCGCCTCCTTCGGGGTGGTCATCGTGAACACGGCCATCTGGGTGGGCGGCCCCACCTCGGGGTCGTCCGGGCCGACGGGCACGAACTCGACGCCGTATCCGTGCCGTTCGGCCACCGCCCCGGCCCAGGTGCGGAACTGCGCGCGGGTCCACTCGAAGCGGTGGTCGCCGTGCCGGACGTGACCGGCCGGGAGGGACTCCCAGCGCACGTTGTACTCGACGTTCGGGGTGGTCACGAGGACCGTCCTCGGACGCGCGGAGCCGAACACCGCGTACTCCAGGGCGGGCAGCCGGGGCAGGTCGAGGTGCTCGATGACCTCGCTGAGCACGGCGGCGTCGTAGCCCTTGAGCCGGACGTCGGTGTACGCGAGCGAGCCCTGGAAGAGCTCGACGCGGGACGCCTGCCGCTCACCCATGCGGTCCAGCTTCAGGCGCCGGGAGGCGATGGTGAGCGCGCGCATCGACACGTCCACGCCGACGATCTCGGTGAACGCCGGGTCCTTGAGCAGGGTCTGCACCAACTGGCCCTGTCCGCAGCCGAGATCGAGAACCCGGGCGGCTTTGGACTGCCGGAGCGCCGTGACGATGGCCTCGCGGCGCTGCACCGCCAGCGGGGTCGGCTTCTCCTCGGCCTCGGTGTCCGCCTCGACCGCATTGTCGATCTCCTCGACCTCACTGTCGTCGGTCTCCGCAAGCCGCACCAGCTCCAGGCGCTCGGTGGCCTGCCGGGTCAGCGACCAGCGGCGCGAGAGGTAGCGGCTGGTGATCAGCCGCTGCTCCGGGTGGCCGGGCAGCCAGCCCTCCCCGGCGCGCAGCAGCTTGTCGACCTCGTCGGGGGCGACCCAGTAGTGCTTGGCGTCGTCGAGGACGGGGAGCAGGACGTAGAGGTGGCGCAGCGCCTCGGCGAGGGTGAGCGTGTCCGATTCCAGGACGAGGCTCACGTACCGCGAGTCGCCCCACTCGGGGAATGCGCTGTCCAGCGCCACGGGCTCGGCGGTGACGGCCCAGCCGAGCGGCTCGAAGAGCCCCCGTACGAGGCCGGGGCCGCCCCGGGCGGGCAGCGCGGGTACCTCGACGCGCAGCGGCCTGGCCTGGCCGGGCAGTTCCGGCCGGGCGTTGCAGACGCCCTTCATCGCGCTGGAGAAGACGCTGCTCAGCGCCACGGCGAGCAGGGAGGAGGCCGCGTAGGGGCGGTCGTTGACGTACTGCGCGAGTGCCGCGTCCGGGGCGCCACCGCGGCCCTTGCCCTTGCCGCGCCTGACCAGTGCCACCGCATCGACCTCCAGCAGCAGCGCCGCAGTGCAGCGCCCGGCTTCCGCCTCGGGGTAGAGGACGTGCGCCGTGCCGTAGGAGGTGGAGAACGCCTGCGCCTTGTCGGGATGCTTGTGCAGCAGGTAGCCGAGGTCGGTGGCGGGGCGTTCGGGAGTGCCGGTGGTCGTGATCGTCAGGAACATGCGGAGGGCCTCTCCGGCTGGGTGGACGGTGTCGGTGCCGTACGTGCGCGAGCCCCCGGGAAGGGTGATCCCGGGGGCCCGGCAGGACGACGCCCACAGCTTCGCACACCTGTGCCCACCAGCGCCTTCGTTTATCGAGGGCGGTTCGGCGGGCCCGCTACGACAGCTGCGACTGCACCTGCGCGGAGATCAGTTCCAGGTGGTCGAGGTCGTCGAGGTCGAGGACCTGGAGGTAGATGCGGCGGGAGCCGATCTCGGTGTAGCGGCCGATCTTGTCGACGACCTCGGCCGGGGAGCCTGCCAGGCCGTTGAGCTTCAGCTCGTCGACCTCGCGGCCGATCGCGGCGGCCCGGCGGGCGACCTCCACCTCGTCCCGGCCGACGCAGACGACGAGGGCGTTGGAGTACGTCAGCTCGTCGCCTGCGCGGCCCGCCTCCTCGGCGGCCGCGCGCACCCGGCCGAACTGGCGCTCACTGTCCTCGACGGAGGCGAAGGGCATGTTGAACTCGTCGGCGTACTTGGCGGCCAGCCGAGGGGTGCGGGACGGGCCGTGGCCGCCGACCAGCACGGGGATCTTCCGCTGCGCGGGCTTGGGCAGGGCGGGAGAGTCCGCGAGGTCGTAGTAGGTGCCGTGGAAGTCGAAGGTCTTGCCGGGGTCCGTCGCCCACAGGCCGGTGACGATCTCCAGCTGCTCCTCGAGGCGGGCGAACTTCTCCTTGGGGAAGGGGATGCCGTAGGCCTTGTGCTCCTCCTCGAACCAGCCCGCACCGAGGCCGAGTTCGACCCGGCCGCCGGACATCTGGTCGACCTGGGCGACCTGGATGGCGAGCACGCCGGGCAGCCGGAAGGTGCCGGCGGTCATCAGGGTGCCGAGCCGGATGCGCTTGGTCTCGCGGGCGAGTCCGGCCAGGGTGATCCAGGCGTCGGTGGGGCCGGGCAGGCCGTCCACGTTACCCATGCGGAGGTAGTGGTCGGAACGGAAGAAGGCGTCGAAGCCGAGGTCCTCGGTTGCCTTGGCGACGGTGAGCAGAGTGTCGTAGGTGGCCCCCTGCTGGGGCTCGGTGAAGATGCGAAGATCCATGCTTCCATCCTGCCTGCCGGGGTGTGCGATCACGAGGTCGCCTCCCCCGGGCCGGCCGATCCCCGGTCGGGTGAAATTACGTCCATACCGCGGGGCCCGGGCGACCGGGCCAGTGACCGGCCCCGGCGGTGATCGTTGGCTCGGGCGGAGCCGGAGCCCCCGGCTTCCGCACCGGGGGGTGGACCACCGGGGCGTCACCCGCGTCGGCCTCCCCGGGGGCCGGGGGCCGAGGAGGCCGTCATGTCCGAAGAGACCGTGCCGCAGCAGGGCGGTACCGGGCAGCCGAAAGGGCTGTTGCAGCAGATGGAGGAGTTGATGGCGGCGTTGAACGCGGATCTGTCGGCGCTGGACGCCGATCTTCAGGCGGCGGGGGACTCCGAACGCAAGGTCGTCGAGGAGGGGCAGGCGGGTTGACGCCTGCGTCACGCGTCGGGCCCCGCTTTCGCACCGGGCCCCAGGACTCCCCCTAGCCCGCCTCCCTCTCCGGCAGCGCCTGTTCCCGGTCGGCGAGTCTGCGGAGCATTTCCAGGACGCGGTCGCGGGACTCGTCCGCCGCGTCGATGGCCTCCATGCACTGCCAGTACGCGCCCTCGTCGTCGGCGGCGCTGGCCAGGGCGACGAGGGCGATGCCGACCTCGCCGAGGAGGCCACCGAGGTACATCAGGGTGTGGCGGGCGTCGCCCAACTCGGTGAGCTGGCCCGCCCGCAGCTCACCGGGGGCCAGATCCGGCGGGTCGAGGACACCGCAGCCCCGGCCCGCCAACTCCGTCAAACCCAGTGCCTCGCCCCGCAGTTCGGGGGGTCCGGCGACCGCGAGGCGGCTTCCTATGGCTTGCGCGAGGGCCTGCGCCTGCCACACCTCGGCCAGGGTCTCCCGCGCGTCGCCGCCCGCCGCCAGGGACCGCCTGCTCGTCACGATGAGCCGCACCGCGTCCATGGGCTGCCCCCGTCTTGTCCGTCGCGCTGCGCGCGTCCGTCTGCCCGCACTCCCTTGTTCACTACCCAGAGTGAAGGGATGTGAGACGAAAAGCCAGAGGAAGGCGGAAATTCTCGGACAACAATTCGGATTCGGACCGTGATTTGATTACGCAGCGTACAAGTGGATTTTGCTGCTCCAGGCGGCGGGGCAGGCACTCAGACCGGGAACCTCCGTTCGTTCCGGTCGATCTTCGCGGCCAGCGCGGCCAGCGGGTCGACGCCGAGCACCTCGCACAGCTGGAGCAGATACGCGAGCACGTCGGCGACCTCGTCGGTGACGCGGTGCGCGGTGTCCGGGTCGGCCATGACCCGTGCCGACTCCTCGGGCGTCAACCACTGGAAGATCTCGACCAGTTCGGACGCCTCGACACTGAGGGCGGCGGCCAGGTTCTTGGGGGTGTGGTACGGCTGCCAGTTCCGCGCGGCGGCGAACTCGGCCAGCCGGCGTTGCAGGGTCGCCACGTCCAGGGGTTCGCCGCGGGGGCCGGGCTGCGGTGCGTCCAGTGGATCAGTCACGGTCCAGGTGTACCACCGCGGCTCCCTCCGTCCCGGCGGCCCAGGAGCCGTCGCTGACCGCGCCGACCAGCCGGATGTGCCCGCGCTCGCACATCCGGGCCGCGAGGCCCAGCAGTTCCTGCCGCTGCCGTGGGTCCAGGCCCCGGTCGAAGCCGTCGACGAGCACCGTGAGCGTCTGGAGCGCGGCGGGCACCTCGCCGGCCGGGTCGACCTCCAGCACGCCGGGTCCGGTGAGGAGCACCAACGCGAGGGCGAGGTAGCGCAGTTCGCCGTGGCCGAGCCGTCCCAGGTCCGTGTGGAAGCCGTTGCCCCGGTCGACGGCCGCGGTGACCGTGCCGGTGCCGTCCAGCCGGGCGAGCACGTCCGCCACCGGCCCCGCGCACCCCGCCCGCACCGCCGCCACGAACTGTGCGTGCCGCCGCCCGCACTCGGCGCGGGTGCGCCACAGCACGTCCGCGAGGTTGCCGCAGCCGCCCAGGAGACGGCCGGAGCCGGCCGCCACGGGAGCGCGCATACGGGCGGGTTCGGGGTCACAGGCGAAGGCGGAGCGCAGGGCGACGACCATCTGCTCGGCGGCGGCCAGCACTCTGCGCTGCCCGGGTGTCTTGCCGGCCACGCGCAGCGGTAGCAGGGCGGTGCCGAGCCGGTCGTCCGGGAGCGGTCCTCGGGTCACCGGCGTCGGCCCGGCGGTGTGCCAGGCGGCCTGCACGGCACGCTTGCCCGGGTCGCGCAGGGCGGTTTCCAGGAGGATCAGTCCGTCGGCCGTCAACCGCTCGCCCACGACGCGCAGTTCGGGCTCGGCCTGTACGGCCATGTCGAGGCGGACCGGGCCGGCGGGGCCGTCGGCCGTGCAGCCGATGCGGAACCCGCGGCGGCGCTGCGCGTCGGGCCGGGCCCGTTCCGGGACGCAGGCGGCGGGGTCGGGGAACGCCTCGCCGAGCTCGGCGCCGCCCCCGAGCCGGGCGAGGGCCTCGTACGCCCGCAGCGCGCTGGTCTTGCCGCAGCCGCTGGGACCGGCGAGGAGGGTGAGCGGGCCGAGCGGGAACGCGGCGCGGCGGTGGGTGGTGAAGGCGGCCAGACGCAGTTCGGTGATGCGGGGGCGGCCGGGGAGGACGGGCTGGGTCATATCCGGACGGTAGGGGTCCGTCGGAAGGACGAACCGTTCCGTCTCCGGGGGCTTCCTACGATCGAGCTACGGTCACACCGGCGGTCACACCCCGGGAAGCCCCGCTCCCTCCATCAGTCCGGTCACCTCGGTCCCCGCGGGCGTCAGCAGGAACACGTTGCGGTCCACCCGGTGCATCCCGCTCGCCAGGCCGAAGACGACGCCCGTGCTGAAGTCGAGGACCCGCTTGGCGACCTCCGTCTCCGCGCCGGTGAGGTCGAGGAGGACGGGGACGCCCGCCATCAGCCGCTCGGCGACGTCGCGGGCGTCGGCGAAGACGTTCACCCGCAGGACGACGAAACGGCGGCGGGTCTCCGTCTCGGCCTCGGGTATGGAACGGTGGCCGACGGAGGACGGCCAGGCGTCCCGGCCCCGCAGCGGTACGACCTGGGCGAGCCCCTCCCACTGTTCGTCGGTGACATCGTGGCTGTTCACCGGCATGCTCCGTCCTGGGTAGCGCTCGCTGTCTGCATCGGGCAATTCTTGCGCAGAGTCACCCGTTCGGCCCAACAGCGACACGCTCCGCGACCTCATTGCACCTCACAACGGCCGGAAGGCGGCTGTGTGACGGGCGTAACTCCCGATGATCAAGCCGTGTGACAGAGGCGTAACGGGCGATTCGTACCGTTGGGGGATGACCACGACCCCCGGAAGCCGGCCCGACACGCGGCAGGTGCGCACCGTCTGCTCGTACTGCGGTGTCGGCTGCGGCCTCGTGCTCGATGTGGGGGCGGGCCCGGACGGGCGGCGCACGGTGCTGAAGGCGTCCGGTGACAAGGCGCATCCGGCGAACGCGGGCCGGCTGTGCACCAAGGGCGCGACCACGGCCGACATGCTGGCCGCGCCCGGACGGCTGACCACCGCGCTGGTGCGGGACGACCGGGGCGAGGAGGCCGTCCCGGCGTCCGTGGCCGACGCGATCGCCGAGACGGCGGCGCGGCTGCGGTCGATCGTCGACGAGCACGGGCCGGACGCGGTCGCCTTCTACGTCTCCGGGCAGATGAGCCTGGAGGCGCAGTACCTGGCGAACAAGCTGGCCAAGGGGTTCGTGGGGACGAACGGGATCGAGTCGAACTCGCGGCTGTGCATGGCGAGCGCGGGAACCGGCTACAAGCTGTCGCTGGGCGCGGACGGTCCGCCCGGGTCGTACGAGGACTTCGACCGGGCGGACGCCTTCCTCGTCATCGGGTCGAACATGGCCGACTGCCATCCGATTCTCTTCCTGCGGATGATGGAGCGGGTCAAGGCGGGCGCCAAGCTGATCGTCGTCGATCCGCGGCGGACCGCGACCGCCGAGAAGGCCGACCTCTTCCTCCAGGTCCGGCCGGGGACCGACCTCGCGTTGCTGAACGGCCTGCTGCGTCTGCTGCACGAGAGCGGGCAGGTGGACGAGGAGTTCGTCACCGCACACACCGAGGGCTGGGAGGCACTCCCCGGCTTCCTCGCCGACTACCCCCCGTCCGCCGTCGCCGAGATCACCGGCCTCGACGAGGACGACCTCCGCGAGGCGGCCCGGATCATCGGCGCGGCGGGCCGGCGGTGGATGAGCTGCTGGACCATGGGCCTGAACCAGTCCACCCACGGCACCTGGAACACCAACGCCCTGGTCAACCTGCATCTGGCGACGGGAGCGATCTGCCGTCCGGGCGCCGGGCCGTTCTCGCTGACCGGACAGCCCAACGCCATGGGCGGGCGCGAGATGGGCTACATGGGCCCGGGGCTGCCGGGGCAGCGGTCGGTGCTCGTCGAGGAGGAGCGGGCGTTCACCGAGCAGGTGTGGGAGCTGCCGCCGGGGACACTGCGGGCCGACGGGGCCGGGCAGGGCACCGTCGAGATGTTCCGGCGGATGGCCGACCGGGAGATCAAGGCCTGCTGGATCATCTGCACCAACCCGGTCGCCTCGGTCGCCAATCGCCGTACGGTCATCGAGGGCCTGGAGGCCGCCGAGTTCGTCGTCACGCAGGACGTGTTCGCGGACACCGAGACGAACGCGTACGCCGATGTCGTCCTGCCCGGCGCGATGTGGACCGAGGCGGAGGGTGTCTTCGTCAACAGCGAGCGCAACCTCACCCTGACCCGGGCCGCCGCGGACCCGCCCGGGGAGGCGATGGCCGACTGGCGGATCATCGCGGAGGTGGCCTGCGCGATGGGGTACGAGAAGGGATTCTCGTACGACAGCGCCGAGCAGGTCTTCGAGGAGATCCGGCGGTTCTGGAACCCGAAGACCGGGTGGGATCTGCGCGGGGTCACCTACGAGCGGCTGCGGGAGACACCCGTGCAGTGGCCGGCCGCGCGGGAGGACGGGCCGGAGCGCAATCCGATCCGGTACGTGGGGGAAGAGGGACTGCGCTTTCCGACGGCTTCGGGGCGGGCGGTCTTCTTCGCGCGGCCGCATCTGCCCGCCGCCGAGATGCCGGACGACGACTATCCGTTCGTGCTCAACACCGGGCGCGTGCAGCACCAGTGGCACACGCTCACCAAGACCGGGAAGGTCGCCAAGCTCACCAAACTGAACCCCGGGCCGTTCGTGGAACTCCACCCCCAGGACGCCTCGGCGCTCGGGGTCACCGACGGCGATCTCGTCGAGGTGGCCTCACGACGCGGGCGGGCCGTGCTGCCGGGAGTGGTGACGGACCGGGTGCGGCCGGGGTGCTGTTTCGCGCCGTTCCACTGGAACGACCTGTTCGGGGAGTACCTGAGCATCAACGCGGTGACGAGCGACGCGGTGGATCCGCTGTCGTTCCAGCCGGAGTTCAAGATGTGCGCGGTATCGCTGGCCAAGGTGGCGGCGCCCGCACCGGAGGCACCGGCCCTGACGCCCACGACGGTGACGCCGGGCACCGCGAACCCCTTCGGCCTCGAACCCTCCCCTCCCCCGGTGCTCTCCGCCCAGGAGCGCCGGTACCTGACCGGCTTCCTGGCCGGGCTCGGCTCGGGCACTCCCGGAGTGCCGGTGCTGCCGCCCGACGCGCCCTTCTCCCCCGAGCACGCGCTGTGGGTGAACGGGGTCCTGGCCGGCATGTACTCACGGGCCGGGGCGGCCGCGCCGCAGGACCGGCCCGGACGTGAGGTCGTCGTGCTGTGGGCCTCGCAGACCGGCAACGCGGAGGAGTTCGCCGGCGCCACCGCCGAGCGGCTGACCACGACGGGGCACCGTACGACCCTCGTCGGCATGGACGACGCCGATGTCGGGGCGCTCGCCCGCACGGCGGACCTGCTGTTCATCACCAGCACCTTCGGAGACGGCGACGCACCCGACAACGGCTCGGGCTTCTGGGACGCGCTCTGCGGCGAGCGGGCCCCTCGGCTGGACGGGGTGCGGTACGCGGTGCTGGCCTTCGGCGACTCCTCCTACGACGACTTCTGCGGGCACGGGCGGCGGCTGGACGCGCGGCTCGACGAGCTGGGCGGGGTGCGGCTGGCGCCGCGCACGGACTGCGAGCCGGACTTCGAGCCGTCCGCCGGGGAGTGGCTCGACCAGGTGCTGTCGGCGCTGGGCGAGCGGTCCGACGTCCCGGCCGAGAGGCCCCGGGCGAGGCCCAAGCCCGTCACCACCGCCCGCCTCGTCGGCAACCGGCTGCTCAGCCGGGCCGGGGCGGACAAGGAGGTCCGGCGGTTCACCTTCGACACGAGCGGGACGGATCTGGCGTACGAGGCCGGGGACGCGCTCGGGGTGCGGCCGGTCAACGCGCCGGCCCTCGTGGCGGAGTGGCTGGCGGTGACCGGGGTGGACGCCGGGTCGGCCGTGGCGGTCGACGGTGTCGGGGAGGTGCCGTTCGGCGAGGCGCTGCACCGGCATCTCGACATCACCCGGATCACCCCCGACCTGCTGCGCTTCGTCGCCGAACGGGCCCGGGACAAGCACGAGCTGCGCAGGCTGCTGCGGCCGGACAACAGGGACGGGCTGGCGCAGTGGAGCTGGGGGCGGCAGGCCGTGGACGTGCTCGCCGAGTACGCGGTGCGGGCGAGCGCCGAGGAGTGGGCCGGGGTGCTGCGCAAACTCCAGCCACGGCTGTACTCCATATCCTCCAGCCCGCTGGCCGATCCCCACCGGGTGTCGCTGACGGTATCCGTCGTGCGGTACGAGAGCCTGCACGGCCGGGCGCGCGGCGGGGTCTGCTCGCCGTTCCTCGCGGACGCCGAACCGGACACGGAGGTACCGGTGTTCGTGCAGCGCTCGCCGCACTTCCGGCCCCCGGCCGACGCCTCGACGCCGATGGTCATGGTCGGCCCGGGCACCGGCGTGGCGCCCTTCGTCGGCTTCCTGGAGGAGCGGCGGGCGCTCGGCCACCACGCCCCCAACTGGCTGTTCTTCGGGGAGCAGCACCGGGCGACGGACTTCTACTACGAGGACGAACTGACGGCGCTGCGCGACGAGGGCATTCTCACGCGGCTCGACACCGCCTTCTCCCGGGACCAGCGCAACAAGGTGTACGTGCAGGACCGGATGCGCGAGCACGGGCCGGAGCTGTGGCACTGGCTCCGCGACGGGGCCCGCTTCTACGTCTGCGGCGACGCCTCCCGGATGGCGAAGGACGTGGACCGGGCGCTGCGGGACATCGCGATGACGCACGGCGGACTGGGCGAGGCCGAGGCCGCCGCGTATGTGAAACAGCTCGCGGCGGACAAGCGGTACGTGCGGGACGTGTACTGACCCGGGAGCCGACGGGGCCGACGGGCCCGGGCCGGGGGCCGGGACCGGAGGGCCGACACGCTGGTGTGCCCGGTCCGCGCCTCCGGCTTGCGTGCCCCCGGATGGCTGGATCTACACGGTCGTAGAATTCGGGAACACCGGAACGACGACTCGCGTTGAACCGGAGACACGCCGCACGTGAGGAGCACGTTCTTGTCCGCCAGAGCGACGGACCCTCCGGGGCACAGTCCCCGACCATCCCGCCACGGCACCAATGATCGCGGCACACGGCGGGGTGGTGTTCGATGAGTGCCGCAGAGGCCCTGCTGGGCCTGCTCGCCGTGTTCGTGCTCACCGCCGGCACCGGCTACTTCGTGGCGCAGGAGTTCGCCTACGTCTCCGCCGACCGGCTCACCCTCGCGCGTGAGGCCGAGGCCGGGGACCGCAAGGCGGCCCGTGCCCTCAGGGTCCTGGAGCGGCTGTCGTTCATGCTGTCCGGCGCGCAGCTCGGCATCACCGTCACCGGCCTGGTGGTCGGCTTCATCGCCGAGCCGTCGGTGTCCGCGCTGCTCAGGCCCGCCCTGTCGGGGCTCGGCCTGCCCGACGCGGCCGTCGGCGGCATCGCCGTCGTACTCGCCTTCGTGCTGGCCACGGTCGTGCAGATGGTGCTGGGTGAACTCGCCCCGAAGAACCTCGCCATCGCCGTGCCCGAGCGGCTGGCGAAGGCGCTGGCCCCGTCCACGCTGGCGTATCTGAAGGTCGTCGGCCCGCTCGTACGGATCTTCGACAGCGCGGCCAACCGGCTGCTGCGCAAGACCGGCATCGAGCCCGTCGAGGAACTGCACCACGGCGCCACGCTGGAGGAGCTGGGCCATCTGATCGGCGAGTCCCACGAGCAGGGCGAGCTGCCCGAGGACACCGCCGCGCTGCTGGACCACGCGCTGGAGTTCTCCGAGCGCGCCCTCGACGAGGTGATGGTGCCGCGGGCCGACGCGGTGTTCGTCCGCAAGGACGCCGGCGCCGAGGAGGCGGTCGGCCTGATCGCCCGGCACGGCCACTCCAATTACCCGGTGCTCGGCGACCACCCGGACGACATCGTGGGCGTGCTGGGCGTGCGCGAGCTGATGGCGCTGCCCGCCGCCCGCCTGGCCGGCGCGCGTGCCGGTGAGGTGGCCCGGCGACCGCTGCTGCTGCCGGACACGCTCGGGCTGCCCGACGCGGTGGCGCGGATGCGGGAGCAGGACGACGAGTTCGCGGTCGTCCTCGACGAGCACGGCGGCGTGGCGGGCATCGTCACGTACGAGGACATCGCCGAGGAGCTGGTGGGCGACATCGCCGACGAGTCCGACCAGGTCACCGTGCTCGCCGTCGCGGACGGCGACGGCTGGCTGGTGGACGCCGGCCGCCGGGTGGACGAGGTGTCCGAGGCGACCGGTGTCCGGCTGCCGGAGGACGACGACTACGACACCGTGGCCGGCCTGGTCGTGGACCGGCTCGGCCGCTTCCCGACGGTCGGCGACCGGGTCACCGTCGAGCTGCCCGAGGGCGGCCGGGCCGTGATCGACGTCCGCACGCTGGACCGGCACGTGGCCGACCGCGTCCGGATCAGCCCGCTCGTGGAAGCCGAGGAGATGGCGTGAGTTTCCCGATGGCCCTCTTCGTGACCGTGCTGCTGCTCATCGGCAGCGGCTTCTTCGTCGCGGCCGAGTTCGCGCTGGTCGCAGCCAAACGGCACCGCATGGAGAAGGCGGCGGCCGAGGGGCGGCGCGGCGCCGGAGCCGCCCTGGCCGGGATGCGCGAGCTGTCGCTGATGCTGGCCGGCGCCCAGCTGGGCATCACCGTGTGCACGCTGGGCCTGGGCTCGGTGTCCAAGCCGGCGATCTCGCACGAACTCGACCCGCTGCTCCACCGACTGGGCCTGCCCAGCGCCGTCAGCTACGGCGTGGCCTTCGCCGTGGCGATGGTCGTGGTGGTGTTCCTGCACATGGTGCTCGGCGAGATGGCGCCCAAGTCCTGGGCGATCGCCCACCCGGAGCGTTCGGCGATGCTGCTGTCACCCCCCTTCCGGGCCGTGGTGCGGGCCGTACGTCCGCTGATCCGGCTGCTCAACTGGGTGAGCAACGCCCTGGTACGGCTGTGCCGGGTGGCCCCGCGCGACGAGCTGGCCTCGGTGCACAACCGGGAGCAGCTGACGCACCTGGTGGAGGAGTCGGAGCGGCTGGGCCTGATCAGCGCGACCGACTCGCAGCTGCTGACCCGCTCGCTGACCGAGCCGGACACACCGGTCGCCGCGCTGCGGATCCCGGCCGCCGAGATCACCTGGGTCGAGGGCGGCGCGGACCTCGACGCGCTGCTGCGCTTCGCCGCCGAGCACGACCGCACCCGGCTGCTGGTCCGGGAGAACGGCACCGTCCTCGGCTCGGTGCACGCCCGGGACGCCCTGGTGGCCCGGTCCCGGGGGCGGGCCACGACCGCGCGGGACCTGGCCCGGCCGGTGCCCGAGCTGGCGGAGACCGCCACGGTCGCCGACGCGATCGAGGTGCTGCGCCGCCGCCGGTCCTCCCTGGCCGTGGTGCGCGACGGCTCCGGCCTGCTCACCGGCCTGGTCACCCTGGACGACCTGCTGGCCCGCCTGATGCAGCCGGCCGCGGCGGCCTGACGGGAACGGGGCCCGAACATCCAGCACATCTGCACACCGCGCCCCGGGAGGCGGCGCGGCGTCCGGCCGGCCGCCGGGTCCCGGCCCCGGCGTGGGGGCTTGGCGGCGAAGTGCCCGCTTCGGGAATCGGGACGCAACGCCCGATCGCCCGGGCGGGCGACGGGCTGTGTGAAGGAGTGCGCGCATCCGGTGACCCCGTGGTCACAAGGGTGAAGGCGAGGGCGGAGCGGAGCCGCGCAGCGCCGGTGAGCGGTTGGCTCTCCGCTCCGGGGGGTGCTTTGATCCTGCGCACGGCGGGAGCGGCCGGAACGGAATCCCGGTCCCCTGATCCCGGCTGTCACCGGCGCTCACCGCCCTGGCGAGACATTCACGCGAAGGGAAACACCCCATGAACCTCACCTCTCGGGTCGACACCGCCGAGCTCTCCGACGCCGACCTGGACACCGTCGCGGGCGGCAACGCGGGCGGCGTCGGTGTCTCCGCGGGCCTCGTGGGCGGCCTCTCCGCCGGCCTGGTCGGCCCCCTGACCGGCGAGGCCTGCGCCACCGTGCAGGCGGCCCTCTCGCCGGAGGGCGCGGCTGCGGGCGCGAACGCGGGCGTGCACACGACGTCGCTCTGACGACATCCGCGCAGAGGGCCCCGGGAAGCGATTCCCGGGGCCCTCTCGCATCCGCTTCGTACCGCGACACGAAATCTCGCCCGCGACGGCCGCGAACGTGGGGAATTTGCGAAGCACGTGACGGAAATCTGGACACCACGGGGGTGGGTAACGCGGTGAGAGGGCGTGACGCAGACTTACTCGGACCCCTCAGATCCCGGCTGCGAAGCGTTAGGAACAGCACTGTGAAAACCGACTCGACCCGGACCGAAGAACTGCCGATCTACGAGAGCCTCATTCGCGAGCGGGGTGACGTCGTCGAGGAGGCGCGTGCGGTGGCCGAAGAGACCCAGCACCAGATGAGCCAGGCGCTGAACGGCGTCGCCCCGACCCCGCTCGAGACCGGCGCGAACTGATCGACGGGGGCCGTCGGGCCTTCCACCGAGGAGACTCTCCCCGGGTCGGGGCCGTCACCCACCGAGCGGGTCGTGGCCCCAGTTCATCAGGGAGTACCGCCACCGCGTGTCGCGTACGTCGCCGGAGGGCCGCTGGGCCAGGTGGCGACGGACGTAGCCGACGACCTTGCGCATGTGCTGGTAGTCGTCGTCCGTGAGGTCGTCCTTCCCGGCCCGCAGGATCGCCACGATCCGCCGGCCGGAGGCGTGCCCGGTGGACTCACCCCCGTCCTGGTGCTGCCCGGCGCTTCGTGAGTCGTCGGACTCCAGCCATGTCTCCAGGCCGGCCGGTGTCATGTTCACCAGCTCACGGAAGTCGTTCCAGGCCTCCTCGCGTTCCTCACCGTCCATGCCGTCTCACTTCTTCTTCTTGAGCGCGGACGGCTTGTGCACCGCGGTCCTGCCCGACTTGTCGCTGCGCACCTCGTACTGCGGGTCGTCCGGCGAGGCGTCGACCGTGCGGCCGGACGCCTCGGTGCGCTCGGTGATCTCCTTCTCCACCTCGCCCTCGGTCCGGCTGCCGTGACTGCTCCAGGTGACCTTGTCGCCCTTCTTCGGTTTCCCGCCCTCGCTGCGTGCCTTCGCCATGCCGGTGCTCCCTCGCGGAGAACTGCGCTGTCTCTCCAGCGTGCGGGCCGGTCGGTCAGGGCGCAGCCCGACGGGCACCGGACCGGGTGGCGGCCGTGTCGCGCAAGGCCCACGCCATCCGGGGTTCCGTCACACAGCGGAAGACCCGCCGTACCGACGGTGTGCACAGGGCGGTGACGACGACGGCCGCGACCAGGGTGGCGGCGATCACGCCGGCGGGGCCGCGGACCCAGGCCGGCTCGTACCAGCCTCCGTACTTCACGGCCTGCGCGACGAAGCCGTGCAGCAGGTAGCCGGACAGGGTGCCGGCGCCCAGCACGGTGAACCAGGTCCGGCGCCCGGGCACCCAGGCGAGGAAGCAGCCGGCCAGGACGAGGGAGCAGCCGAAGGCGGCCAGGGTCATCAGGGGCCCGTACCAGAGGGGGACGCCCAGCTCCCGTGCGCTGTCGGCGTGGAAGAACCAGGCGTAGTCCATCCGCGGGACCGCCCAGTAGGCCATGGCCAGCGCGCTGACGGCCACCGGCACGGCGAGGATCCGCACCTCGCGCCGTCGCACCAGACGGAAGTGCTCCGGCCGCAGCAGCAGACCGCACACGAAGTACGGCAGGAACTGCAGGGTGCGCTGCAGATCGAGGTCGTGGCCGATGGACGGCGCGGTCGTCGCCGCCATCGCGATGACCAGGGCGAGCGGGAGCGGCCACCGCACCAGCCGCCACAGGGGTGTCGTCAGCCGCCAGACGAACAGCGCCGCGAGGAACCAGGTGAGGTACAGGGGGTCCAGCAGGCTCACCGGGCGGTCGGGGTCCTGGCTGGTCCAGCGGGTGAAGCACGTGTACGCCGTCTCGAACACCACGTACGGGACGGCGACACCGGTGACCAGGCGGCCGATGCGGGCCGGGCTGCCGTCGAAGGTACGGGAGAAGTAGCCGGAGACGATGATGAACGCCGGCATGTGGAAGGCGTAGACGAACATGTAGAGGGCGGTGACGGCCCTGCTGCCCTGGCGCAGTGGCTCCCAGGCGTGCCCCACGGCCACGAGCACGATCGCGAGGTACTTGGCGTTGTCGAAGAACGCGTCCCGCTGCCGGACCGGGCGGAGCGCCGCGCCCTGCTCCTTCGTCCGCGTGACCCGGGTCGCTTCGGCCCCCGGGCGGATGGTGGCCACCGTGTCACTCACGGGCCCTCCCGAAGCGACTCGAGGCGAGGGCGCCTCTTCCGGCCGGGAGTAAGGGAGTGGCGTGTGCGCAGAACATCGCCCGCACCCTAATCACAGGGCCGCGTGTTCGTTCAACTCGTAACGGACATGGCTCGCTTCGGTTCATGCCCGGCTATACGTACCGAGGCGGGCGATCGTCTCCCGGTGAAATGCCGGTGCTCAGGTCTCCTTCCACACCAGCACGGTCAGTACGGCGCTCGCCACGGTGACCGGAACGGGGGCCTGGTTCAGCAGCCGCACCCGCATACTGCGGCCCGACGAGATCCGCTTCGTCACGGGCAGTACCGCGAAGGTGCCGCCGCCCGTCCCCACGATCTCGTGGATCGGGTGGTCCGCCCGGTGCCGGTCACCCTGGTACTCCGACATGCGCGCCTGGACGACCGCGCCGGCCGGCAGACCGTCGATGTGCAGGCCGAGGGTTCCGCTGAAGCGGGCCGGGCCGCGGACGAAGACGCTGCCTCCGGTGGCGTGGTCGCCGGTCTCGTCGGTCCACTCCGCGGTGAACTCGACCGAGTCCCAGGCGCCGGGCGCGAGTTGGTACCGCGCGGCGGCACCGAGGTTGACGTACTGGGGCATGGGGTCCTCTCCTTCCCACCGGCCCGCCGGGTGGGCCAGGGCGTCGGCGACGTCACGGCGGAAGCCGGCCATGTCGAATCCGCGCGGGTCGATCTTCCAGTCGCTCCATTCCAGGTGGCCGATGGCGCTCTTGGGGCCCCAGCCGTGCGCGCGGCAGATCGCGGCGGTGGCCTTGACCATCGCGACGTACTGGGCGGGCGGCCACGGGTCCTTGCCGTCGCCCTTGTTCTCGCACTCCCAGCCGTAGAAGCGGGCGTTTCCGTCGACCGCCCCGGCCGAGCCGTCGTGCTCGTGCGTCGGGGGCGGGTAGGTGCCGTACGACTCGCCGATGACGGCGTTGAGCACGTCGCCGTCGCCGCCGCCGGCGTGGTTTGCCCGGCCGTTGCCGGTGAGGTGGACGACGCCGTCCTTGGTGACGCATCCGGTGGCGAGCGGGCCGGGCAGGGCGCTGTGGCCGTGGAAGATCAGCCCGACGACGTCCGTGCCGGGGCCGGTGACGGTGTGGTGAATCATCACGCCGTGCACGGGCCCCCAAGGGCCTTTGTGGTTCCGGTTGTTGGTGCGCCAGCCGGCGACCTCGTGAACGGCGCAGCCCTCGGCCTTCAACGCGGCGACGAGCCGGGCGGCGGTGAGCGGGGTGGCCATGAGTCAGTCCTCCGTTCCGGCGCGTGGGTGCCGGTCTGAAGACGGTCCGATCACATCTGGGGAGCGTGCCTGATCCCGGACCTTGCCTGTCTCGGCACCGTACCGGCCCGCGGAGCCCGCTTCCGGGCCCTCACCATTCTCGCGCCGCTCGCCCCGACGCTCACCCAGCCGTACGCAACGACCGCGAAATCGGCGCGATTACGACGCCGGCGTGTCACGGGCGGACGGGGCGCCTCGCTTCTCCGCGCCGGTCCGCAGCACGTCGTATCCGACGAGGCCATGTCGTCCCGTCCAGGTGCGCCCGGCGTGCCGTGTCCGACGCCGCCTCGGCGTTGCGGGGGTCCGGTTCGACCAGTCTCGCCCGCACCTCGTGGCGCCGGGGATGACGGGCGAGGACGTGGAGAAGACCCCTGCCCTCCCCGACGCACAGGCTGACCGCCTTCAGCGGTCCGGCCGGGGCATCGTCCGGGGCGTGGCGGATCTGCTGCCGCACGGTCCGCAGGCGCCGCGCCATCCAGGAATCGGCCGTGTCGTACTTCCCGTGCCACGCATTCCGGTCCATGACCGCACCCCAGGCTCGGCCGGCCGTCGTGGGCGACCGGATTCCGACCACCGTCCCCGTACCGCGGCGCCCGGTCAGGCCGGGTCCGTGGTGGGCTGCGCGCGGCAGCGATCCCGCGCGGCAGGGCATCACCGGTTCGGGCGGCGGTATGCCTTCACGACGCTGGCGTAGCTGTTCCCGGCGTGGCCCTGGGCGATGATGCCCTCCATCAACGCCTCGGAGTACTTGGGCAGTTCGGTGTCGATGCCGAGCGCCTCGCTCTCCTCGACGAGGTGCTTGAGCGCGCCCAGGTGCGTCTCCAGGGTGGCGTCGTTGGCCGGAAACCGCTCGTCGCCGGCGTCGATCTGCGCGGCGTAGTCGGCCGTGAACATCTTGATGGCGTCCAGCCACATGTGCGCCCACGGCAGGAACTCCTGCGCCTTGACGCCACCGGTCTCCACGATGGCAACGCCGTGCAGGAAGCTGTTGAGGGCACCCCACATCAGACCGAGCAGCGACACGTCGAACAGGGCGGGCTTGCCGTGGTCGGTGCCGAGATAGGTGGTGCCGCCGCCGAGGAGCTTCAGCACCGGCTCGTGGGCGTCGAAGACGGCCTGGTCACCGGCGTAGAAGAGGACGGAGGTGGCGGCGCCGATGCCGGGCGGGGTGATCATGATGGCACCGTCGAGGTACCGCGCATCGTGCTTCTCCGCCCACTCGGCGGTCTGTCTGGCCTGCTCGGAGGAGCCCGTGGTCAGGTTGACGACGGTCTTGCCGCACAGGGCGTCACCGAGCGAGCCGATGACGTCGTGCACCACGTCGTACGTCGACACGCACACGACCACGAGGTCGCTCGCCGCGACGGCGTCGGCGGGGTCCGCGGCGAGGACCGCGCCGTCCGCGACGAGACGATCGGCCTTGTCCGCCGACCGGTTCCACACGGTGGTGGCATGGCCCGCCTTCAGGAAGGCGGCGGCCAGGGCCTGCCCCATCAGGCCGAGGCCGAGCACCGACACCGAGGTGTGGTTGTCACCCATGAATCTGTTCCTCCAGTACGAAGTGGTGTGCTGTGCGGGCCGGCACGCGGGGCCCGCCGAGGGGAAAGCGGCCCGGGGTGGCCTTCCGCACCAGCGCCGGACCGCTTACCGCAAAACCCTGGCATTCGCCCCTTCGGATTCGCTTCGGACGACTTCGGAAACGCTGCGGGGGCGCCCTCCGGAGCAACGGCAGAGCCCTGTTCGTCGCATGTGGCGCCGGTCGTCCGCCGGTTACGCTCGGATCATGGAATTCGGGGTGCTGGGACCGCTGGAGGTGCGCACGGACGAGAGTCGGGTCGTGCGGGTCCCCGAGGTCAAGGTGCGCATGCTCCTCGCCGAGCTGCTCGCCCACCACGGGCGGGTCGTCCCGGCGGCGCGGCTCATCGAGGACCTGTGGGGCGGCTCGACGTTCACGGCAAGGCCGACGGCGTCGCTCCAGGCCAAGGTCTCCCAGTTGCGGCGCGCTTTGGAGGACGCGGAGCCGGGCGGCCGCGAACTGATCGCACACCGGCCGCCCGGATACGTCCTGGACGTCCCGGCCGGAGCGCTCGACGCCGGGCGGTTCCGTGCACTGATCGCCCGGGCCCGGTCCGGCGAGGACCCGGTGACGCGGGCACCGCTGTACGCCGAGGCGCTGGCGCTGTGGCGGGGTCCCGCCTTCGCCGAGTTCACGGACCGGCCGTCCGTGCGGCCGACGGCGGCGAGCCTGGAGGAGGAGCGCCTGGCGGCCGTCGAGGAACACGCCGAAGTACGACTGGAGTTGGGCGAGCACAGCCTGCTGGTGGGCGAGCTGACGGAGCTGGTGGAGCGGCATCCGCTGCGCGAGGGACTGCGGGGCGCGCTGATGCGGGCGCTCCACCGGGCGGGCCGCTCCTCCGACGCGCTCGACTGCTTCAACGATCTGCGGCGCCGGCTCGACGAGGAGTTGGGGCTGACCCCCGGACCGTCCCTGGAGGCACTGCAGCAGGCCATCCTGCGCCACGATCCGGTTCTGGCCCGCCCGGCGCCGCCCGCGCGATCCGCCGCGGGGCCGCAGGCGGGGCCCGAGCCGGCCGGCTCGGCGTCGGCCCTGGTGGGCCGCGAACAGGACGTCCGGGCCGTCCGGACCCTGCTCCTGCAACGCCGTCTGGTGACGCTCACCGGCCCGGGCGGGGTCGGCAAGACCCGTCTCGCCCAGGCCGCGGCGGAGAGTCTGGCGGGCGCCTTAGGCGAGGGCACCTGGCTGGTGGGGCTCGCGGACGCCGGGGGCCCGAAGCGGTTCGCCGGCGCGGAGGTGCTGGCCGAGCAGGTCATGGCGACGCTGGGAATCCGGCAGAACACCTCGGACGGCGACGCCGAGGGCCCGACGGACCGCCTGGCGAACGCGCTGGCCGGCCGGCGGCTGCTGCTCCTGCTGGACAACTGCGAGCACGTCGTGGAGGCCGTCGCGCGACTGGCCGGCCTGCTGCTGAGCCGGGCACCGCACCTGCGCATCCTGACGACCAGCCAGGAACCGCTGCGCACCCGGGACGAGACGGTGTATCCGGTCGCGCCGCTGTCGCTCCCCCCGGAGGACGGCCCCGACCTCGACGCCCTGACGAGCGCGGGCGCCGTACGCCTCTTCGTGGCCAGGGCCAGGGCCACGGACCCGCAGTTCGTCCTCGACGCCACCACCGCTCCTCTCGTCGCCGATGTGTGCCGCCGCCTCGACGGCATCCCGCTCGCCCTGGAACTGGCCGCCACGCGCGTGAGATCGCTGGGTGTCAGGGAACTGCACGACCGGCTCGACGACCGGCTCAAGGTGCTCAGCAACGGCTTCCGGGACGCCCCTGCACGCCACCGCACGCTGCAGGCCACGCTCGACTGGAGCTGGAGCCTGCTCGACGAGCGCGAACGGACCGTGCTGCGCCGGTTGTCGGTGTTCGGCGACGGGTGCGCACTGCGGGCCGCCGAGGACGTGTGCTCCGGCGGCGGCGTGTCCCCCGCCGACGTCCTCGACGCGCTGAGCCTGCTCGTCGAACGCTCGCTGGCCGTCCGCACCGAGGGGCCGCAGGGCCCGCGCTACCGGCTGCTGGAATCCGTCGCGGTCTACGCGCGTGACCGGCTCGCCGGGTCCGGTGAGTACGCCGGGACCGCCGCCCGGCACCTGCGCCACTGCGTCCGCCTCGCCGAGCGGGCCCGGCCGCGTCTGCACGAGCGGGAGCAGTCCCGCTGGTTCCAGTACCTGGACCTGGAGGCGGCGAACATACAGCGCGCGCTGGCGGAGGCCGACCGGGCCGGGGCCGCGCGGGAAGCGCTGCGCCTCGTCAACTCGCTGACCTGGTACTGGTACGTCCGTGGCCGGCTGGGAGAGGCCCGCCGGGCACTGGCGACAGCCCTGGACACGCCGGGCGGGGCCGCGCCCGAGGAGCGCGTGGAGGCGATGTACTGGTACACGGGCATCCGCCTGCTGCTGGGTGAGCACGACCCGGAGTGCGACGCCCTGGAGGAGTACCCGCCGGAGTCCACCCCGGAGTCGGCCAGGGCACAGTGGTTCCTGGCGCACGCGCAGTGGACGGTGGGGGCGCTGGTCGAGGGCGAGCAGCGGGTCGAGCGCGTCCTGGTCCGGTTCCGCACCCTGCGCGACGCGTGGGGCACCGCCGCCGCCCTGACCACGCGCGCGTGCTTCGCCCTGGCCCGCGGGGACCTGGAGTCGCTGCGCGGCAACGCCGAGGAGGCCCGCGCCCACTTCGCGGAGCTGGGCGACCTGTGGGGCCGGCTGAAGACGACGGACGTGCTCGGCAGGCTCGCCGAGATCAACGGCGACTACGACCTCGCCGCCCGACTGCACCGGGAGAGCCTGAGCATCGCCCAGGCCCTGGAGGCATGGCCCGAGATGTCCGCGAAACTTTCGGGTCTCGGCCGGATCGCCCTGCTCACCCAGCGCTACGACGAGGCCGACGGCCTGCACAGGCGCGCCCTGCGGATCGCGGTCGGGCAGGGCAACCAGCCGGCCGAGCAGTTCGCCGCGCTGGGCCTCGCGCTGAGCGCCCGCCGCCAGGGCCGCCTCGACGCCGCCGAGGAGCTGCTGCGCCCCTGGCTCGCCTGGAACCGCCGCCGCGGCGACGGCCCCGGCCTCGCGCTGGTCCTGGCCGAACTGGGCTTCATCGCCGAACAGCGCGGCGACGCCGACCGCGCCCTGACCCACCACCGGGACGGCCTCACAGCCGCCGTCACGACCAAGGACCCCCGCTCGGTCGCCCTGGCCCTGGAAGGCCTGGCGGGCGCCTACTCCCTGAAGGACGCCCCGGAACGGGCAACCCGTCTCCTCGGCACGGCGGCAGCGACCCGGGAACGCGCCGGCGCCCCGCATCCACCGGCGGAGCGGGGAGACGTGGAACGCGTCGTGGCCCGCCTGCGCGACAGGATGGACGAGGCGGCGTACGCGCGGGAATTCACGGCGGGCACTCGACGCCGGCACGAGGCCGAGGCCCTGACGGAGTCAACGCACCCGCAGACACGGTGAGCTGCGTCACGGGAGTCGCCGGTCACCATCGATCCGGCTGTGATCCGCACGGCCGAGCGGACGGATCCTCCGTTCGTGAGTTCTTCCACTGTCACACCCGGTGCGACGCGATGCTCGGAAGGCACCGGTGTGCGCCCAGGGTTGCCTGGACGTACGACAGATGAGGGGGATGGCGTGACTCAGGAAGCGGGACACCGAGGAGGCTTAGAAGGACAGGCTCTGCTCCTGGCCGCCGGGCTGGCCGATCTGGCGGTGAGCACGGTGGGTTCGGCGCTCGGGACCGTGCGAGGGCTGCTGCGCCGGTCGGACGCCGAAGAGCTTGCTGCGGAGGCCGAGCACGAACTCGTGGCGCGTGGCCGCCTGGTGCTGGACCGGTACGCGGCCGTGCCCCCCGCCCACTTGGAGATCCTCGCCCGGCGCGCCCTGGCCCGGAGGGCCACCGGTGACGTCTGACCGGTGGGAGCCGGACGCCTTCAAGGCCCGCGTGGACGAGGTCCTGCGGCAGTTCGTCGCCCGGGAAGCCGACGAGTTCGCGGCGGTTGATCCGATGCTCGGTGCGGTGGCCGACAGGCTGGAGGCAGCGGTCGCGTACGGCAAGCGGCTGCGGGCGGCGTTCTGCTACTGGGGGTGGCGGGCGGTGGGGCAGCCGGACAGCGACGCGCTGGTGCGGGCGGCGGCCTCGATGGAGCTGGTGCATGCCGCCGCGGTCGTGCACGACGACCTCATCGACGACAGTTCGCTGCGGCACGGGCAGCCCACGGCCCATGTCGCCCTACGCGAGGCCGTAGGGGCTCGTGCGGACGCCGACGGCGCCGCGCGTTCGCTGGCGATGCTGGTGGGTGACCTGCTGATGGCACTGGCCGGGCAGTTGTTCGCCACCAGCGGTCTGCCCGCCGCGTATCTCGTCCGGGCCCGCCCGTTGTGGGCGGTGATGGCCCGCGAGCTGATCGCGGGCGAGTGTCTGGAGATCCTGCGTACCGGAGCAGGCCCGGACACCGAGGCATCGCTGAAGGTGATCCGGTACAAGACCGCCAAGTACACCGTCGAACAGCCCCTGTTGATCGGTGGAGCGCTGGCCGGGGCGGGCGCGCGGCTGCGCGAGGGCTACTCCGCGTACGGGCTGCCGCTGGGTGAGGCGTTCCAGCTCCGGGACGACCTGCTCGGGCTGTTCGGAGAACCCGAGCACACCGGCAAGGCCAATGCCGACGACGTGCGCGGCCGGCGGCCCACGACGCTGCTGGCGGAGGCATGGCGTCTTGCCGACGACACGGAGCGGGAACTGCTGCACTCGCTTCTGGGCCGGGATGACCCGGACGGGGAAGGGCTGGATGCGGTGCGCGAGGTGATGCGCCGCCTCAGGGCGCCGGACCGCATCGAGGACATGATCCACGTACGGGTCGAGGAGGCCCTCGGTGCCCTCCGCGAACTGGATCTTCCGGCGCACGCCGCCGGCACGCTGACCGCGCTGGCGCACTCCGCGGCAGTACGCCTGTCCTGACCGCCGTGTGGGGTGACTCGAGCCCGTGTCGTCCCGGGCCGGCGCCCCTCGCGTCTGTCGTGTCCGCTCCGAGAAAACCGAGGAACCTTCCATGCCCTACACCGACGCATCGATGGACGCCCTGCGGCAGGCCGGGGACGAACTCGCCGATGCCACCGTCGCCGAGCTCTTCGCACGCGGGGAGGTGGGCAAGTTCAACACCCTGATGCGCTACGTCTCGACCGCCGGCGCTCCCCTCCCGGACGGGCTGCCCGACGTCGCGCGCGAGTACCTCGAGGCCACCCGCGTACCGCCCTCCTCGGTGGACTGGGCGGAGATGGAGAAAGCGCGGCTGTTCTTCATCGACAACAACGTGCACATCTCCACCGCGCTGTCCTTCGCCTCCATGCCCGCCTGCTACCTCGTCCCGCACGTGGCGAAGCTGCTGTCGGCCACCCACGGATTGAAGTACCCCTCCAAACGGATGGCGGAGACAGGCCAGTTCACCGTCCATCTGATGCAGCCCGACGCCTTCGAGGCCGGCAGCCGCTTCATCCCCGCCGCCCAGAAGGTCCGCCTCCTGCACGCCTCCATCCGCCACCACCTCACTCGCGAGAACCGGTGGGACACAGCGGCACTGGGCACGCCGATCTGCCAGGAGGACATGATCGGCGGGCAGATGTTCTTCTCCCTGCTCGTGCTGGACAGCCTGCATCGCCTCGGCATCCACATGTCGACCGAGGGCGCGGAGGCGTACTACTACGCGTGGCGGGTCGTCGGTGCCATGCTCGGCGTCGACCAGGACGCCGTCCCCCGGACCCTCGACGAGGCCCGGCAGTTCCTCGACCTGTACATGGTCCGGCACATGGGACCCTCCGAGGAGGGCACGCATCTGACCCGGCAGCTGATCGACCTCTACGAGGAGGTGGTGCCCGGCACCCTCTTCGACCCCATCGTCTCCGCCCTCATCCGCCACCTCGTCGGCGACACCTGCGCCGACTGGCTCCAGGTCCCGCGCACTTCGTGGGACACCGTCGTGAAGGCCGTGCCCCACCTCCTCGGCATCCTGGAGAGCATCGAGGACCGCTCCCCGCTCGGCGCCTGGGCCCTGGACCGCCTCGGCCACCTCACCACGGTCCTCGAGCTGTCCTCCCTCACCCGTGGACGCGTCATGCACTACGCGATCCCCGAAACCCTCAAGAAGGACTACGGCGTCTCCAGCACGGTCCCCCGCACCCGCCGCTGGATCCCGCCGACCGCCACGGTCTGACGACCCGCGCGCTCAGTGACGGCTTCTCGTTGAGCAGTGCGGACGGCAGCCGACGAGGCCGTGCCGCCCGGGAAGGTCCTGCTGGATGTCGCGCTCGCGACAGCCTTGGGCTCCCAACTCCCCAGACATCTGCGGCGGGGACGCCAACGCTGATCCGTCCCGACTCCGCCGGCGGCACCGATCACTTCCTCGACTGGCGCACCAGGCCCGGCCGGTGGCTGTCGTATTCCGTCGGAATGACCATCACCGACACCATCCGCCAGGCCGTCCTGAAGATCCCGAAGAAGGCATGGTCGCCGGCCCATGACTCCGGCGCCATCGAACGGCGCGGCGCCCGGGACACCGAGATCGCCGACATGTTCGACCTGAGCACCTGACCCAAGGGCATGCGGCTGGTCGTCCGCACGCCCCCAGCCCCTAGAAGACCCCACCTCGCAAACACAGAGTTCCCGTCAGCACACCGACGAGGACTCATGAACGAACGAGGCTAACGGGCTGCCGCGCGATTGGTATCGGGGGCGTGTCGGCCTGGGGTTACGTCTGGTGAAGGATTCATCAGGCTGCCGTGTGGACGGGCACGATTTTCGTAGTCGACTTGTGCGGGGTGGGCCGTGCGGCTCGCCCAGTCTTCACAACCCAGGCAAGCACGCGCGGCCTTCCGTATGTCGCCATACGCGACCAAGATCAATCGTGTGGCGGGTTGTCAGCTACAGGTGCGGTACTTGTATCCGGCCTGGCGCCAGCCGTTGTCGCCGTCGCGGAAGAGGTACTTGCCTTCCGCGTTGCGGGGCACTTCGAAGCTGTGGGCTTTCCCTTGATAGCGCAGGGTCAGGGTTTTGCCGGGACTGGTGCTGCCGCTGACGTGGGAGAGCTGCTTGGCGGCCCGCTTGAACGTGTTGCTGCCGACGATGCCGTCACCGCTCAGGCCCCACCGCTTCTGGAGGTCTATCGTCGTGTACTGGGTCCGGTAGTTGAACACCCCGTTGATGTGGCTCACCGCGAAGATCTTGCCGTCGTAGTTGGTGGCGGAGGCGCCTTCTGCCCACAGGATGCGCTGCCACAGGCATGTGGCGTTTGATGAGGCCCAGGGACTGAGGTTGGAGAGTTCCCCTTCGTCGTCCCAGTCGTTGGCGTACGCGTCGTATCCGCGCACCCATCCGTCGGACACCTTCGCCGATGCGGGCGAAGCCCCGAGTCCGAGCGTGACGGCCGTGGCGAGGCCGACAGTGGCCGCGACGATTCGTAAGTGACTCTTCCGGAAGTTCACGTGATCCCCCTTGTGTCGTGTTTTACATGTGCATGGTCACACGGGGGGACGTCATGGAGACCCTAGAAGATTGCAGGGTAGGTGCGGGGAGCCGCCTCGAGGCGCCGGCCATCAGACAGAGTGGGACGGGTCGCGAGGTCACGGCTGCCTTATTTCTCACCTCGCGCTTTCATGAAGCATGGCGTCCGACGGGTGGTCAGACGAATGAAAAGCGCCTCTGAACAGCAAGAATGAGGATTGTCGAGGAGATGAAGCGGCAGAGCGTCACGAAAGATCGAGGCAGAGCACCCACTCGCTGGCACGCCACCCTGCCGGAGGATCCGCGGCCCGTCACGCCCCGCCTCGTAGGCACCTCGACGAAGACCGCGCCAGGACTGGCTCTGGGACGTGTCCCACATCCTCCGCTTCGACCCGGCCAGCACCGGTGTGCTCGTCTGCCTCGCCGACATGGCCGTGATCATGTACACACGCCAGCAGACGCCGCCCCCTGGCTGTCGAATTCGGGAAGTTACTGCACTCCGCCGCATGATCAGACGTACATCGTGATGGAGACCAGCCAATGAGCAACGCCACCTGGTGGGAACGGAACGAGGAAGAAGTCCGTGTCGTCCCGATCGACTCCACGCTCTCCGTTGCGCGCGCCCTGCCTCCCACCGGACTGATCTACTCGGCCCGAATGCGAGGACAGGAAATGAACGACTCCGAGGGGGTGTTCACTCAGTTCCACGAGGCACTACGCCTCCCGGGCCACTTCGGCTGGAACTGGAACGCACTGCGGGACTGTCTGACCGATCTTCGCTGGATCAGCGCCAAGCACTTCCTCCTTACCATCGACGACGCCGACGCAGTACTTTCGGAGAGCGCCGAGGAACGCGAAATCCTCTTCCGCACCCTGAACGACGCCGTGAAGTTCTGGGCGGAACAGCCCGAACTTCCGGGCCAGGAGAAGATCACTTTTCAGGCTGTACTGCTGTGCCCGCCCGACGCAGCTTCGGCCAGTTGGGCTGGCTGACAAGTGAAGCCTCTGACAGCGCGCCAGTTCCCCGGCGTCGGCAGTGCGCAATTCAGCGCATAGGCAGCAGGACCCCCATGCGGCACTCGCCACCGTCGGCCAGGGGACGCCCCCAGCGTTCACCGACAGGTCCTGGCGGGTCAGCACAGCCCGGTCGGCGAGGGGTGGGCGACCGGTACGCGGATCTTTACCGGGTCTTCGCCGAGGAGTCCTTCTCCGCACCGTCCGGTACGGGGAGCCGGGCCGGGTCGGAAATGTGGGCGAGCGCGAAATCGGTGCCCCCTGGAGACATGGTCCTTGGCCCCGTGCTCGCCCGTGGCGCACCGCATACAGCAGGCGGCCCCTCCTCCGGACAGAAAGGGCCGCCTGGTCATGGTCGGTTCCCCATACGCCGGCGGCTACGCGGGATCCAGCACGGGCCGCGCGGGGAGCCCACCGTTCTTCTCGCAACGCAGTTCCTTGGCCATGGCCAGCGAGAAGGAGTGGGCCACGGTCGCGTGAGCGTCCTTCAACGCCTCAATGTCACCCTCGGGCCTGTCGCTCCGGCACGCGAACCGGATCGACGCCCTGTTCGCCCCCGCCAGGGTGCGCTCCCCTATATCCAGCACGGTGAAATCCGGGGCCGGAGTCCCCGTCGGGGGGCCGCCATCCAGCCCCCAGGTGACTCGGATCGCGAAACGGCGCATCGTCGGCCGTGTAGATGCGGCAGACGTCATCGCGCCCCCCCGGTGGCGAACGGAAACGCCTCGACAAGGTCCATCGCGGCCCGCGCGACGGTGGACTTCTCCGCCGTCGTCCCGAACCGCGACGATACCGTGATCACCTTCAGCGCCTTGGACGCCTGGGCGGACACCGCGTCGCCACCGCACAGTTGCGTCCCCGCCAGAGCCTTGTCGGCCGCCTCCTCGTCTCCGTCCCCACCACAACCGGTGCCCCCGAGATACAACAAGTCGGCCACGGCCGTGGCAAGGAGTCCAAGGCACACCGGCCTACGATTGATCACTATCTGCATCCTTACGTGTCCTCGGCCGCCGGCCTCAGCCGGTCTCCGGGCGGTTGCCTGATCCGCCGGATGGTGTGCCCAGTGGCATCACAGGCGCAGCCACCGTCACCCTCCTACGTCTCTCTGACCAACCAGACCCGGAGCAGTCGGCGTACACTCGCGCCTGCGCACCGATCAAGACTTGCCGTTCCTCTGCCGGGTGATCCCAACGGGTATGTCGATCTGATGAGTTGGCGTTCTTCTTGAACTTGTGATGCGGTGTGCCACCATCCGACCTCAGGTTTGGGCACCCAGGGGTCTGGTAGTCGGCATCGGCGAGGATCTCCACCGCAGGTCTCTCAACCAGGGGCTTGACCAGCCCGAGCTGGTGGGCGTGGGCGATGTCCGCGCAACTTCCGGGCCCGGTCGTACTGCGGAACGGCACCCGACCGTCGCCATCCATGAAATCTGAAACCGCGCGATACCTCACCCACGACCTGTTCTACGAAGGCGACTGAATGCCGTAAGGGCCGACGAAAGGTCAGAATCATGAACGACCGGCAGGCAGCGGAGTAACTGGACGCCCTTGGGCGCTGCGGACTTGAGGTGACGGGGAAAGCGGCACCTGACGGCCCACCCGTGAACGCCGCCATCTACGCGGTCAGCGGATTCGAGGTGGAGCCGGTCGCCGCAATCCTCGCCTCCACTCCCCACGCCGCCGAGGGACTGGACGAGGCGTGGCATCGCCATGCCTCACAAGCTTCGCTCTACGGGGAGAACGGAGAGTTCCTCATCCTCCCGCCCGTACCTGGTGGGAGCCAGATCGGCTGGGTGCGTGTAAAGGACCCAGTCGGCAAAAACCCCCCGTCCCGAATCTGCGCGGCGACGGGTTCACCCGAGTTCATGGCCGTTTCAGTTGACGGCCGCCACCTGTGTGCCGCCTCGGTCGAAGAATCCGACTACTGGGTCGTAGTGCACGAATTCTGAGGTCCGATGAGCTTCACGCGCCCCACTTCCCGGTCTGTTCGAGTGATGCGTTCGGTCGGCAGCTCGCACCCACCATTGGGGAGGCGCAGTAGGATGCCCGAGCCGGAGCCCTTGCCCCGTGCTGACGGTCCGGGCGGCAGAGATCAGTGAGGCTGAGACTTCCGAATTCGAGCGTTATCCGAGCGTCAAAATTCCGCATTCCGCCTCGCCACGTCGCCCGCGAAACCCGTGCCAGCCCTATAAGCTGCAGATCAGGCTGTTATGCGCAAGCGAGCCTCAGCTAACGCATTTCATGAGCCAAAACAAATCGAATCGACCACCTGGAATACAAAGCAGCAGATGAAGGCCCTTCTTGCGGGCACAGGAGTCGCCCAGCACTCCACATGACGCTTCCGGGGTGCACGACAAGGACGGAACCGCCCCCATCGACTCCAACGCGGCACGTAGGGGCATCTACCGCATATCGATCGACGGGAAGTACCAGGATGATGCGGGGAACCTGTATCACCGACAGGTGCACAACCGAACAGTCCGCACTACAATCCGGATGCGGCCCATGCCCCACACATTCCCTGGTCGGCTCAGTTTCCACTTCCGTACTGGTGACGAACGGGTGTTTCGCATTGAAGTCTCACGACTTCATCGGTATTGCGCGAATGATTTCGGAAGCCGATGCACAGGCACGAGAACGCGCGGCCGACGAAGTGACCGACCACCTGGGTGCGTACACACCCGTCCAGGCGTCGACCTTGGCGACACTGCTGGCGGCAACCGCAGTCTGCGAAAGCGAGAACGCCGCCCTGGAAGCCGAACTGCACGCCGTCATCGCACTGACGTCCACCGGACATGTCGACCTTGAGCACATCGCACCTCTGCAGGAGCTCGTCCTCGCCGACCTCCCTCCTCAACTCCGCGAGTACGTCAGCGACCTGCTGGAAGGATGAAGAGCCTGGACGTACAGGCACAGCCATCGGCAGGGACCTGGCCCGTACGGCGCCGTAGTGAGCTGAAGCCTCACCGACGCCGCACACCACCTGACCACGGCTGCCGCCGCGCCCGATGCTTTCGGCCCCCACCCCCTCCACCGTGCGCAGAGCGGCGCGATGGGCCTACGGACCGAGCCACGGCGTGGGCCGTCGCGACCTTCTGGACGTGGTTGAACTTAGACCGTGTCCTACGTGGTGAGGTGGATGAGTCGTTTGTAGCAGCAGAGGACGGATGCCAGCCCGAGAAAGGCCAGGCAGTTGCCTGGCTTCCGCTCGTAGCGGTGGTTGAGACGGCGGTAGCGGTGGGTTGGGCGAGCAACGGACAGCACTGGCAGCGAAGTTCGCGGCGGTTCTGCCTCACTTGAACGAGTGACAGCGCCGTCTGTTGACAGGGGCGGAGGCCCGGTCGCTGGAGCACGGCGGAATCAGGGCGGTTGCCCGCGCCGCAGGCGTTCGTGAGGGCACGGTGTCGCTCGGCGTGCGGGAACTTGAGCCCGGCCGGGCTCCCCTGGGTCGGGTCCGCCGGGCCGGCGGTGGTCGCGAGCGTCTGGTCGAGCGCGAGCCGGCCCTGCGGGATGCGCTGCTGTCTCCGGTCGAGCCTGATGTGCGTACGAATCCCATGTCGCCGCTGCGCTGAACGTACGAGTCCACCCGCAAGCTCACTGCCGAACCGACGCTCACGTCTCGTGCGTCAGGAAACGGGGAACCAGGCCGAGAGGCGCTTGGCGATGACCGGGACATCGATGTTGTCCTGCGCGACGTCCTCGACGAACGGTCCTGCAATGGAGGCGGGCGGCGGGGCAATACTGGCGCTGACGCCGTTGAGCCGGAGGAAGACGCGCATGGCGAGCCAGGCGGTGCGCTTGTTGCCATCGATCAGCGCGTGATTTCGGGCAACAGAGTGCAGCAGTGCCGCCGCCTTCTCGTGCAGCGTGGGATACAGCTCGGCCCCGAACACGTTGGTCCGGGGCCGTTCGATCGCTGACACCAAAAGTCCCATGTCACGCACGCTGTGCTCGGTACCATTGACCGTGCGAGCGATGGCCAAGATCTCGTCGATCTGGATGTAGCGCACCTCGGTCACTTCAGGTAGTCCAGGATTTCCGCATCGCTGTTCATGAGGTCGGCCAGCACGTCATCGACTGCCAGTTCGGCCCGATTCTGGGCGTCGCGGATGGCCTCGATGGCGAGTTCCTGCTTGCTGCGGCGCTCCCGACGAGCACGCTCGGTGAGCTTCGCATCAAGGTCATCGGGGAGTCGGAGTGTCATCGCCATACAGTGATGATACCTGACTGGTATCTAGGTGGCGAGGTGATACCAGCCACTCAAGACCTCGGACTACGGCGCCACGTTCTGAGGCTTGGACGGGCCGCGCTCCCGGCTCCGACGAGCCTGAGGCCGGGATGGCAGCTCGCGCGGCCGCTGGAAAGGTGCAGCGGGACGCCCATACCGGAGCGCTTCCCCCCGTGCCGATGGTCCGGTCCGCACGGCCACAGCCGAAGAGGTCCGGGAGGTTGAGACTTCCGCTTCGAGCGTCATCCAAGCGTCAAGAATCTCCGAACGACTCCCTGAAGGCATCGATGATGCAAGCGCCTCCCTCATGAATTCGCAGGTCAGGAGGCTTGCGAGGGTCGACCCGTCCGTTCGGCCCGCTGCACGCAGGAAACAGGTCGAACGACCCACCCGAACCAAAAAACCGCAGGTCAGACGCCCTTTGTCGCCGGTTCGAGGATGGCAACGCACTCCACATGATGCGTCATCGGAAAGATATCGGCTTGGGCGAGTCACAGAAAAGCACAGGTCAGAGCCGCACTATCGACTCTCTGTCCCGGGTGCGGGCGCCCAGAGCGTCAAATGAGCGTCATGACCAACCGCCCCTCCCTCCTCTTCGGGCGGAAGGGGCCGCCACGACCAGCTCACCCGCACGAGCCCGCTCCTGCTCACTCCGGACGCAGGCTCGAACATCATGACCCGCACCGCTTCTCAGACCGCCAGAATGGAGTCACGCCCTCCAGCCCACAGCCCGCCCGCACCCACGCCGAGCGACGTCTCGGGCGCAGTCGCCGAGGACCTCGCGCTGTACCGGGAGAAGTTCCGGCTCCGGCTGCCGGAGTCGCTGGACGAGTTGCACGGCCCGGCCCAGGGGGCGTGGAGCTGCCATTGCACATGGCCCGGCCGGAGATGACCTCGTACGACATGAGCAAGCCTCGCCAGCGCATGGTCCTGTACCGCACTGTCCTGCACGAGGGTCTGCGTGATGACCTGCCCAGTTACCTCAACCAGGATCTGCTCCGCAAGCTGTGGCTGGTGCTGCGCACACTCGTCGGCCGTACCGTGCGCGCCGTGTGGGAAGACGCTTTCCCCCAGCTCGCGTCCCGCTGCACGTGAGGGCTGGCCCTGTCTCCACGGCGGTCTCGAACTGAGGGCGACATGCAGGGCCATGATGAGCTTCCAGGAGAACCGCCGACATGTTCGCGTGCGTCTTCTTGATCTACGGTGCCATCAGTCACCTAGGACGGGGAGAGGTCGTGCGGCAGACCAGGACAGCGCTCGCCGAGCGAATCGCCGAGCAGAGAAGGGGAGTCGGTGACCCTCGTGCGCTGGTCGGTGAGATGCGGCGCTCGGTTCTGCTGGTGCCGACGGCCGGTGGGGGCCTCTGGTCGGCGTGGTCGGGCGGGGTGCGGTGGATCTGCGGGTTCACCGACGAGGCCGCACTGGCCCGGTTCGCTCTGCTGCACGGGTCCGGTGATCAGCCCATGGACTACGCGGCGTTGTTGGGCGCGCGCATCGTCGACGAGGTCGTGCCGTCTTTGGACGAACCCGCCGGCCTGGCCGTCGACATCGCCACCGAGGACGGGTCGATGTTCTTCCCGCCGGTCGTCGGCATCGTCGCGGACGGCGTCGCCGTCGACTCCGGCGAGGCGAAGGAGGGGCGTGGTCATGGGCGGTGACGGGGCCGATCTGCAGTTCGACAAGGCGTCTGTCGCGAAGTTCACGCAGGGCGTGGGCGCGACCATCGATGGGCTCGGGGATCTGGGCGGCGCCACCGGGTCGGTGCTGGGCAAGGGCTTTTCGGAGCTGGCGATGACCGGGATGGAGGCCGGGCACCACGGCCTCTCGGTCGACTTCGAGGACTTCTGCGAGCGGTGGGAGTGGGGTGTGCGGGCCCTGGTGGGCGACGCCAGCGCGCTCGCGAACCGCCTCGGCTTGGCGGCGGGCACCCAGTGGGAGCACGACCAGTACGTCGAGGGCACGCTGAAGGTGGGCGTCAACTCCGTGATGGGCGGCAACCCGCACGCCACCGAGGAGGAGATCACCCAGCAGGGCTGGGGCGACATCGTCACGCCGGACTACCTGAACCCGGACTGGAGCGCGGAGTCGTTCGACAAGGCGGGTGAGGACATCGAGCAGACGTGGAAGGACACCGGCCGCACGGTTCTCACCGAGGGCGAGGGCGGCCGGCGGTCGCAGGCGATCATCGACGCGTCGGGGGTCTCCGAGGACCAGTGGAACCAGGCGCTGGACAACACCTTCGGGCCCTCGCCCGAGGAACGCGCCCAGCAGGCGCAGCAGCAGGGTGAGTCCGGGGGGAACTGACGGTGGGTATAGGCGACTTCATCAGCGACATCACGCCCGACTCGGTCGAGAACGCGGTCGAGGACGGTGTCGAATGGGCCGGCAACCGGGTCGAGGACGCCGGTAACTGGACCGCCGACCGGCTGCAGGACGTCGGCTGGGAGTCCGGTGCCGACTGGGTGCGCGAGCAGTCCCGTTCGGTCGCCAACCGCATGGGCGCCGAGGTCGACGAGATGGACCTCGGGCAGACCGAGGACAAGACCAAGCTGATCTACGGCAGCCCGAGCAAGGTCACCGCCACCGCCGACAAGCTCCGGGCCTTCCAGACGGCCTTCGACGACGCCGGTGACGGTCTCAAGGGCCTGGACTCCTCCCGGCTCAAGGGCGAGACGGCCCAAGCGCTGCGCACCGCGGTGAGCACCCAGCCGCCCAAGTGGTACGCCGCCGCCGACGCCTGCGCGAAGGCGCTCGGCGCGCTCGACGCGTTCGCCGGCACGATCACCTGGGCGCAGGCACAGGCGCAGACGGCGATCGACAAGTGGAAGGAGGGTGTCAAGGCCTCCGAGGACGCCGCCGAAGCCCACCGCAAGAAGATCGACGGCTACAACGCCGCCGTCGACCGCTACAACGCCCAGCCCGCCGACAAGCGCGATCCGGCCTCGCTCCCGCCCAGGCCCGCGGCGACGTTCGAGGACCCCGGCAAGAAGCTGATGCAGGAGGCGCAGGACATCCTCGCCGAGGCCCGCAAGCAGCGGAACTCGGCGGCGGAAACGGCACGCACCGCGGTCCGTGCCGCCCGCGACATGGCCCCGCAGAAGCCCTCCTACGCCGAACAACTGGGGAGCGGGTTCCAGGAGTTCCAGATCATGGGCGACCATGTCGGCGGCGGGATCATCAAGGGCACGGCGGGCATCCTCAACTTCGTCCGCAGCGTCAACCCCGTCGACCCGTACAACATCACGCATCCGGCCGAGTACGCCACATCCCTCAACAGCCTGGCCGCCGGGCTGATCGTCGCCGCCAACGACCCGGTCGGCACCGGCAAGCAGATGGTCAGCGACTTCATGAAGGACCCGGCCGAGGGCTTCGGCAGGCTGATCCCCGACCTCGCGCTGACCGCCGCCACCGGTGGCGGCGGCGCCGCGGTCAAGGGCATCCGCATCGCCGAGGAGGCCGCCGACGCCGCACGGCTGCGCAAGCTGGTCGACGACGCCCCCGACGGCACCCACAACCGCCCCGACGGCGAGCGCACCACCGACGGCACCGACCCCGTCGACCTCGCCTCGGGCCGGATGTTCCTGCCCCAGACCGACGTCGAACTGCCCGGCATCCTGCCGCTGGTCTTCACCCGCCGCACCGAGTCCGGCTGCGCGGTCGGCCGCTTCCTCGGCCCCGCCTGGACCTCCACCGTCGACGAGCGCCTCCAGATCGACGCCATCGGCGTCGTCCACGTCACCGCCGACGGGCTCCTGATCCCCTACCCGCACCCGGTCCCCGGCGCCCCAACTCGTCCCGAGTCCGGCACCGCCCGCACCCTGCTGGCCCGCGACGCCGACGGCGACTACACCGTCACCGACCCCGACAGCGGCCTGATCTTCCACTTCACCGCCCCGCCCGGCAGCAAACCGGGAGGCGACGGCGTCGCATGGCTGTCGGGCATCACCGAACGCAACGGCCACGCCATCACCGTCGACCGCGGCGAGGACGGCCTGCCGCTGGCCCTGGTCCACTCGGCGGGCCACCAGGTGAAGCTGTCGTCCGCCGACGGCCTGGTCACCGCCCTGTCCCTGGCCGGCGCGGGCGAGGGCGGCGCGGACCTTCCCCTGATGCACTACAGCTACCAGGAAGGCAACCTCACCACCGTCACCAAGCCCTCCGGTGCCACCACCACCTTCGTCTACGACGACCGCCGCCGCGTCATCGCCTGGATCGACTCCAACAACAGCCGCTACGACTACATCTACGACGACCGCGACCGCGTGGTGTCGGAGGGCGGCGAGGCGGGCCACGTCCAGATCACCCTCACCTACACCGAACCCGACCCGGAAACCGGCCACCGCACCACCACAGTCACCACTGCCGGCGGACACAGCACCCGCCACCTGTTCGGCCCGGGCTGCCGTCTCCTGGCCGTCACCGACCCCCTCGGCCACACCACCCGGTTCACCTACGACACGCGCGGCAACCTTCTGACCCGCACCGATCCCCTGGGCCTCACCACCACGTTCTCCTACGACGAGGACGGTCGGGCCGTCTCCGCCACCCGCCCCGACGGAAGCGAACTGCGTACCGTGCGCGGCCGGTTCGGTCTTCCGGTGGAGGTCGTCGGGCCGGACGGCACCCGCAGGGTCAATGAGTTCGACGAACGCGGCAACCGCACGGCAGTCACCGACCAGGCCGGCTCCACTACCCGTTACAGCTACGACCCCGCCGGCCGACTCACGTCGGTCACCGACGCCCTCGGAGCCACGACACGAGTGGCGTGTGACGCGGCAGGCCTGCCCGTGGAGGTGAGCGACCCGGCCGGCGGCGTCACCCGCACGGAGCGGGACGCCCTCGGAAGGCCGGTCCGCATCACCGATCCGGTGGGCGGTGTCACCCGCCTGGAGTGGCACGCCGACGGGCAGCTCGCCCGGCGCACCGGCCCCGACGGAGCCACGGAGTCGTGGACCTACGACGGCGAGGGCAACTGCCTCACCCACACGGACGCGGTCGGTGGCGTCTCCCGCTTCGAGTACACCCACTTCGACCTGCCGGTCGCCCGCACCCGACCCGACGGCGCCCGCTACGAGTTCGAGCACGACGCCGAGCTGCGCCTCACCCGCGTCACCAACCCACAGGGGCTGACCTGGACCTACGACTACGACGCCGCCGGCGACATCGTCTCCGAGACCGACTTCGACGGCCGCACCCTCACCTACCGGGTGGACGCCGCGGGCCGGCTCGCCGCCCGCACCGACGCGCTCGGCGGGACCATCTCGTTCGAGCGCGACCAGCTCGGCCAGGTGGTCCGCAAGGACGTCGACGGTCAGGTGACGACCTACACCCACGACAGGGCAGGACGCCTGCTGGAGGCAGCCGGACCGGACAGCGAACTCCGCTACCAGTACGACCGACGCGGACTCACCAAGACGGAACTGGTCGACGGCCGTCCCCTCTCATACGCGTACGACGCCCTGGGCCGCCGTACGCGCCGCACCACGCCCACCGGTCACGTCACCTCCTACTCCTACGGCGCCGACGGACAACCCCGCCGCCTGACTACCGGCGGTCACCGGATCGACTTCACCCACGACGCCGCCGGCCGGGAACTCGCCCGCGTCTTCGGCGACGCGATCACCATGACCTCCGCCTGGGACGAGGCCGGACGGCTCTCCGCGCAGCACATCACCGCCGGCGGGCACAACGTCAACAGCCGCGCCTACTCCTATCGCGCCGACGGTCACCTGACCTCCGTCGCGGACCGGCTGTCGGGCACCCGCACCTTCGGCCTCGACCGGGCGGGCCGCGTCACTTCCGTCCACGCCCAGGGCTGGACGGAGCGGTACGCCTACGACGACGCCGGCAACCAGACCTCCGCATCCTGGCCGTCCCGCCACCCCGGCAGCGAGGCCACCGGACCGCGCGCCTACACCGGCACCACCCTCACCCGCGCCGGAGACGTCCGCTTCGAACATGACGCCCTCGGCCGGGTCACCCTGCGGCAGAAGACCCGCCTCTCCCGCAAGCCCGACACCTGGCGCTACGAGTGGGACACGGAGAACCGCCTCACCTCCGTGACCACCCCCGACGGAACCCGCTGGAGGTACCGCTACGACCCACTCGGCCGCCGCACCACGAAACAGCGCCTGGCGACCGACGGCGAGAGCGTGGTGGAGGAGGTCCGTTTCACCTGGGACGGCCTCACCCTGTGCGAACAGACCAGCCACCAGCCGGATGCCCCGAACACGGTCGCCCTCACCTGGGACCACCGTGCCGACGTCCCCCTGGCCCAGACCGAGCGCATCCTCACGGCCGACGACCGCCAGGAGGAGATCGACCGCCGGTTCTTCGCCATCGCCACCGACCTCATCGGCACCCCCACCGAACTGATCGACGAGACGGGCGACATCGCCTGGCGCACCCGGAGCACGCTCTGGGGCACCACGGCCTGGTCCCGGGACAGCAGCACCTACACCCCCCTCCGCTTCCCCGGCCAGTACTACGACCCCGAAACCGGCCTCCACTACAACTACTTCCGCCACTACGACCCCGAAACCGGCCGCTACACCTCCCCCGACCCCCTCGGCCTCGCTCCCGCCCCGAACCCCGTCGCGTACGTGCACAACCCGCACAGCGGGTGCGACCCGCTGGGCCTCATGCCCAAGTACACGAAGGAGGAGCGGGCCCAGAAGCGGATCAACAAGGTCGTGGACGACATCGTCGAGAGAGCACAGGACAGCGGGTTCAAGAAGCGCCACGACTACCACGGGGACACCCGACACGACTTCAGCGACGAACGAGTCATCGAGATTCTCAAGAACCCAGACGCCGTGTACCACTCGACAGGCACGGCCGGGACATTCACCTTCAGACAGGGCGACGACATCGTGGTGATCGACGGCCCCGGCAACACCCAGGGCCAGGCCATCACGGCGTACGGACCGTCGGGCATCAAGGGCGACTCCGGAGCCACGGCGCTCGGCGGGAAACCAACAGACCCCGGTGCGCCGGTGACGCACGAGGACATCGTGAACGGCAGGATTCCCGCCAAGGACGGCCGCTTCCAGCCTCCGGCGGTACAGATCAGATGAGGCAGTGATGACGACGAAACTGAAGTTCGACGGCGGCTGGTCCGCGACGGTGACGGACGAGCCGCTCGACGTCGTTCCCCGTCTCCTCGGTACCTTCCTGATCGTTTCCCCCTATGCGGATCGGGTGGAACGGGAGAAGTTCCTCGCGGACACGTTCGGCAGCCAGGACCTGCTGTGGGACCTCCCCGACGTTTTCCGCTTCGCCCCGAGCGACCGACAGCTGGTCGGGGCTGAATTCCGAATTCCGGAAGAGTCCGCCTCAGCCGAGGACTCGGCCCGCCTTCCCGTCCCGCCCGAAGTACGCCTGGGCGGGCTCCGCGCGGACGAGGTCAAGGACTTCCGGCACGAGATGTGCACGGTGCTGTGCCGTGCTCCCGGCGATGCCGTGCTGACCTGCCTGCGCGACCTCGACGTCCTCGACGAACCACTGGATGCCCGCATCGGCATCGCCCCCGACGTGGCGCTCCTCGTCCAGCACGGAACCGTCGTCGGCTGGAGCCTCACCGACCCCGCGCGCTACCTGACCACCAACTTCGCCGCCCCCGACCCTGCTCCCCCCGTCCCGGCCACCCGCCGCCTGCTCACCGAATGCCTGGACCTGGTCACCACGGTGTCGGTGGTCGACGACCTGGTCGACGGTGAACCGGCCGCCCTGGCCCGCCTCCAGGCCGCCGACAAGGCCCTGCGCGAGCAACGCGAGGACCGGCACCGGGCCGACGCCCTGCTCGAGCTGATCGGCACCTACGTGGAGGACTACGGGAACTGGTGAACGAGGACGAAGACCAAGGAACCGGCGGCGCGACGACGTCCGGATCCGGTGGGGCACGCGCACGTGAACCTACTCCTGAAGACCTGAGCGCCCAGGTGACGGACACGCCGCTGCCCGTCGCCCCACGCCTCGCTCTCAATCACCGTCGAGTTCAGGGTGCCGAGCGGCGGTGGGGTCGAACCCTCTCCTTCACCAGACGCGGCGGGGTGTAGTACGTGCCGGGGCGTTGACGCAGCTCGCGGTCATATTCCTGGAGGAGAGGTCCTCGTAGAGAGCACGTGCAAGGAGAACAGGGCCGTGGGAGGTGGGAGCAACGTGACGGCCCGCCAGATGTACACCGCGAGGACGACGACCGCAAAGGCTTGGCCGAGAACGTCCTCGGCCAAGCCGCGCTCGGGCCCCGGCACCCGCTTGGGCCGGATTGTGACCGACCAGGGAGGCAGGAATTTCCGATGGCTGGAATTCCCCGGCCATGCGGCCGGCCCAGAGCCCCGAGACGAGCGTCATCCGAGCGTCGAGAAGCTTCCAGCTACGTCGCGAGGGTGTCGCCGATGCGTACGCCTCCCCCACGAAGTCGCAGGTCAGGCAGCGTTCGCGGGGCGTCCCGCCCGCTCGAACCGCTACACGAAGGGAAACAGGTCGAGCGACCACAACGCGCCGCAAAACCGCAGGTCAGGCACCCTTCGCGGCAGGCTCCAGAATCGCCACGCACTCCACATGATGCGTCATCGGAAACAGATCGAACGCCCGAAGCGTCCGCACCCGGTATCCCCCGTCCCGGAAGTACCCCAAGTCCCGCGCCAGCGCAGCCGGATCGCAGGCCACGTACGCGATCCGGCGCGCGCCCAGCGAGGACAGCTGCTCCACCGTCTTGCGGCCCGCTCCCGCCCGGGGCGGGTCGAGGACGATCAGGTCGACCTCCGTGATGCCCGTGCGCGGCAGCACGCTCTCGACCTTGCCCAGTTCGATGCGGACGCGGTCGAAGTCGGCGAGGTTGTGCCGCGCGTCCTCCACCGCCCGCTTGCCGGACTCGATGCCGAGGACCGCGCCCTGGTCGCCGACGCGGTCGGCGAGGGCGCCGGCGAAGAGGCCGGCGCCGCAGTACAGGTCGAGGGCCATGTCGCCCTTGCGCGGCAGCAGACCCTGCATGACCGCGGTCACCAGGGTGTCCGCGGCCTTCGGGTGGACCTGCCAGAAGCCGCCGTTGCCGACGCGGTGCGTGCGGCCGTCGGCGCGTTCGCGGACGAAGGGGCGGCCGTGGACGCGGTGCACACCGCCGGAGCGCTCGTCCACGCGCAGCACGGAGACCGGGTGGTCGAGTTCGACGAGGGGGAGGCGCGCGCCCGGCTTCGGGGTGAGGATCACCTGGCGGTCCTGGGAGCCCGTCGCCGCGATGGCCTCGACGGAGTCCATGCCCGTCCAGACCCGCTTCTCGATGCCCAGCTCGCTGACGCCCTCCGCGGCGATCATGCAGTGGTCGATCGGCTCCACCTCGTGGGAGCGGTGCCGGCGCAGGCCCGCCCGGCCGTCGGCGGTGACGGCGTACTGGACGCGGGTGCGCCACGCGGGGACCTGGCCCGCGGGCACCTTGTCGCCCTCGGCGGGCAGGACCGTGCCGTCCCAGCCGGCCTCCTCCGGGGTGAGTCCGGCGAGGTGCTGGAGCTGTTCGGCGATGACGTCGGCCTTCAGGCGCCGCTGCGCGCCCGGCTTGGCGTGCTGCCAGTCGCAGCCGCCGCAGCGGCCGGGGCCGGCGAACGGGCAGGGCTCGTCGATACGGTCCTTGGATGCCTCGAGCACGGTCACGGCGTCGGCGCGCAGGAACCGCGCGCCCTGCTCGCCCTCCGTCACCCGCGCCACGACCCGCTCACCGGGCAGCGCGTGCCGTACGAACAGCACCTGGCCCTCGGACGTGCGGGCGATGCAGTGACCACCGTGGGCGACGGGGCCGATCTCGACCTCGTACTCCTCCCCCACCAGCGATTTCCTCGGTTCTGCCTGCATGGCGGGGTGACTCCAAAACGCGTGAGGGGCAAGGGCCGAACGGAAACGGCCGGACAACAGCCCACCAGTCTACGTGGCTGCCACCCGGCCGTTTCACATCAGCCGTCGTCTCACGGCTTGTGCTCGGTGGACTCCTTCGACCGCACCTGCGCGGGACCGCGCCGCACCGACCCCGGCGCGTTCCAGTCCTGCTGCCGGCGGGCTCGCCGCTTGGCCGCCTCGGACGACTGGAGCTGGTACGGAATCGAGGTGACCATGATTCCGGGCGTGAACAGCAGCCGGCCCTTCAGCCGCAGGGCGCTCTGGTTGTGCAGCAGGTGCTCGTACCAGTGGCCGACGACGTACTCGGGGATGATCACGGACACCGCGTCCCGCGGCGATTCCTTGCGCAGGCTCTTGACGTACTCGATGATCGGCCGGGTGATCTCGCGGTAGGGCGAGTCCAGGATCTTCAGCGGTACGTCGATGCCGCGCCGCTCCCACTCCTCGCGCAGGGCCTTGGTCTCCGCCGGGTCGACGTTGACGCTGAGGGCCTCCAGCGTGTCCGAGCGCATCAGCTTGGCGTAGGCCAGGGCGCGCAGTGTCGGGCGGTGGATCTTGGAGATCAGCACGACCGAGTGGACGCGGGAGGGCCGTACGCTGTCGTCGCTCGGGCCCTCGGGGGCGGCGATCTCGGCGGCGACCCGGTCGTAGTGCTTACGGATGGCCGTCATCGTCGCGTAGAAGATCACCATGCCGAGCAGGGCGACCCATGCGCCGTGGGTGAACTTGGTGAGGAGGACGACGACCAGGACGAGGCCGGTGAAGAAGGCGCCGAAGGCGTTGATGGCGCGGGAGCGGATCATGTGGCGGCGCTTGGCCTGGTCCTTCTCGGTGGCCAGGTGGCGGTTCCAGTGCCGGACCATGCCGGTCTGGCTGAGCGTGAAGGACACGAACACGCCGACGATGTACAGCTGGATCAGGCGGGTGGAGTCGGCGCCGTAGATCCCCACCAGCAGTCCGGCGGCGCCGGCGAGGAGCACGATGCCGTTGGAGAAGGCGAGGCGGTCGCCGCGGGTGTGCAGCTGGCGCGGCAGGTAGCGGTCCTGGGCGAGGATCGAGCCGAGCAGGGGGAAGCCGTTGTAGGCGGTGTTGGCGGCGAGGAACAGCACCAGCGCGGTGGCGGCGGCCAGGATGACGAACAGGAAGCTGCCCTTGCCGAAGACTGCCTCGGCGACCTGGGAGATCACGGGGTTCTGGACGTAGTCCGGGCCGAGTGGGACACCGTTGTGGACGAGGTCCTTGGCCGGGTTCTCGGCCATGCGGACGTCGGTGGCGGCGGCCAGCGCGATGATGCCGCAGAACATGGTGACGGCCAGCAGGCCCATCGCCGCGAGGGTGGTCGCGGCGTTCTTCGACTTGGGCTTGCGGAAGGCCGGGACACCGTTGGAGATCGCCTCGACGCCGGTGAGGGCGGCGCAGCCGGAGGAGAAGGCACGCAGCAGCAGGAAGACCAGGGCGAATCCGGCCAGGCCCTGGTGTTCGGGCTTGATGACGTAGTCCGCCGTCGGTGCCCGCATGGTGTCGTCCATGACCAGTCCGCGGAAGGCGCCCCACGCGATCATGGTGAAGACGCCCGCGACGAAGATGTACGTCGGAATCGCGAACAGCGTGCCCGACTCGCGTACGCCGCGCAGGTTCATCAGCGTCAGCAGCACGATCACACCGATCGCGCAGGCGACCTTGTGCTCGACGACGAAGGGGATCGCGGAGCCGAGGTTCTCGATGCCGGAGGAGATCGACACGGCGACGGTGAGGACGTAGTCGACGAGCAGCGCGCTGGCGACCGTCAGGCCCGCCTTGGGGCCGAGGTTGGTGTTCGCGACCTCGTAGTCGCCGCCGCCGCTGGGGTAGGCGTGCACGTTCTGCCGGTACGAGGCGACCACGGTGAACATCAGCACGACGACCGCGACGGCGATCCACGGGCTGAAGTGGTACGCCGTCACGCCCGCGATCGACAGGACCAGCAGGACCTCGCCGGGCGCGTACGCCACGGAGGACAGCGGGTCGGAGGCGAAGACGGGGAGTGCGATGCGCTTCGGCAGGAGCGTTTCGCCCAGCCGGTCGCTGCGCAGTGCGCGCCCGATCAGGATCCGTTTGGGCACGTCGGTCAGTTTGGACACAACAGAGGATCGTAGGCGTTCGATTGCGGGGTCGCCCACCCGCCACCCCTCATCGGCGCTCCGTCTGCTCTCCGAGTGAATTCAAAGGCCCGGGCGGCTGCGGATTCCGCAGGTCACCTCCTTCCCATGCCTATATGACTAAGCCCTGTCCGTCTTCCGGCCGTTGCCGCCCCTGGAGGTTCCATGCACACGCCTGCCCAGCTGATCGGCGCCGCGGCCACTCTCGTCGCCCTCGGAATCCTGACGATGGCGAGCGTCCGCAGCATCAGCCGCCGCAAGGACGTGTCGCCGGGGGCGCGCTAGGAGTACGAGGCCCCCGGCTGCTCGGACCGCTCCAGCCCCGCCACCCCCGCGTTCAGTTCCTCCCGTCCGATGGCGGCGGTCCGGGTCGACGGGATCGTGCAGGCGTAGGCGCCGGCCACCGTGCCGTGCAGGGCGCTGCGGTGGGGCGGGGTGCCGTGCAGCCAGGCGTGGAGGAAAGCGGCGGCGAAGGCGTCGCCCGCGCCGTTGGAGTCGACGACCGGGGCCGGGGGTGGGGCGGCGGGTATGTGGGTGAGCTCGCCGTCGGCCAGCAGGTACGCCCCGTCCGCCCCGGCGGTGGCGACGACGATCCGGGCCCGGCCGCGCTCGGTGAGCCGCCGCATGGTCCGTTCCGGGTCGGTCAGGGCCGTGGTGGACAGGAAGACCAGGTCGGCCTGGTGGGCGAAGGGCTCGTGGTAGGGGTGGGAGCCGTCCCAGTCGTGCAGGTCGGTGGAGATCGTGAGGCCTGCCTCGCGCAGGGCGGGCAGGGCGTGGGCGCACGGCTGGGTGATGACGACGTGGGCGTGCCGGCTGACGGCCGCGAGTGCGCGCACCGTGGCCTCGGGCAGCCGGTCCGTGTCGGCGGCCCGGGTGGCGTCGTAGAGGGACAGCCGCCTGCCGTCGGGGCCGACGAGGTTCACGGCGCGTTTGGTGCCGAGCGGCTGCGGGACGGCGGTGAGCCCGATGCCGTGTTCCTGGTGCAGCGCCCGGACGAGGTCGCCCTCGGGGTCGTCGCCGAGCAGGTCGAGGTGGTGCGTGCGCAGGCCCAGCGCGCTCGTCCCGAGCGCCACGAAGTCCCCGCTCTGGCCCGCCCGGGTCACGATCCCGGGCCGGATCATGTGGCTGTCCGCGAACGGCACGGGCAGTTCGGGCACGTGCACGATCGTGTCGACACCCGCTCCGCCCAGCACCAGGACGTCGATCTCGTGACCCATGGCGGCTCCTCCCCCTGCCTGTTCGTGAGCTGTACCAGGTCCATCCTGGGCTACCGGCCGGTCGCTGCGGGCATGACGCTGCTGGTGCACGCCGTGAGCACCACCCGGCGCCGCGCTGCTCGACAGCCGCGTTCCGCTGTGCGACGCCCACCGGGCCCCGGCCCCGCCGTGCCCGAGGGTCCTGGCGGGTTCCTGCGGCCTTGCCTATACGTTGGACACAGGCGATCGGCCGGGCGTGCGGACACCGAACGGGATCACACCCGGCGTTCCCCGGCATGATGGTGCCTTGCGGCCCGCACAGAAGGCCGCGAAGTGCTGCCCGGCGAGCCGAGAGAGAGACATGAGCAGAACACTGACGCAGGCCGGAAGGTCTGCGGGAAGCGTGGTGTGAGGCCATGCACATCGTCATCATGGGTTGCGGAAGGGTGGGTTCCGCGCTGGCCCAGAACCTGGAGCAACAGGGGCACACGGTCGCCGTGGTCGACCAGGACCCCACCGCCTTCCGCAGGCTGGGCTCGGGGTTCGGCGGACGCCGCGTCACGGGCGTCGGCTTCGACCAGGACACCCTGCGCGAGGCCGGCATCGAGGAGGCCGGCGCCTTCGCCGCCGTCTCCAGCGGTGACAACTCCAACATCATCGCCGCTCGCGTGGCCCGCGAGATGTTCGGCATCGAGAACGTCGCCGCCCGCATCTACGACCCCCGCCGCGCCGAGGTCTACCAGCGCCTGGGCATCCCCACCGTCGCGACGGTCCGCTGGACGGCCGACCAGATGCTGCGCCGTCTGCTCCCCTCCGGCGCCGAGCCGCTGTGGCGCGACCCCACCGGCGGTGTCCAGCTCGCCGAGGTGCACACCTCCCCCGCCTGGGTCGGCCACAAGATCAGCCGGATCCAGGAGGAGACGGGCGTGCGCGTCGCGTTCCTGACGCGGCTCGGCGAGGCGGTCCTGCCCACCTCGCACACGGTGCTGCAGGAGGGCGACCTGGTGCACGTGATGATGCGCACCGACGAGGTCGACAAGGTCGAGGCGGCGTTCGCCAAGGGTCCCGAAGAGGAGGGCGGTCACTGATGAGGGTCGCCATTGCCGGAGCCGGCGCCGTCGGCCGCTCGATCGCGGGCGAACTGCTGGAGAACGGCCACGAGATCCTGCTGATCGACAAGGCGCCGACCGCCATCTCGGTCGAGCGCGTCCCGCAGGCGGAATGGCTGCTCGCCGACGCCTGCGAGATCACGTCCCTCGACGAGGCGGCGCTCCAGCGCTGCAACGTCGTGATCGCCGCGACCGGCGACGACAAGGTGAACCTGGTCGTCTCGCTCCTCGCCAAGACGGAGTACGGCGTCCCGCGCGTCGTCGCCCGTGTGAACAACCCCAAGAACGAGTGGTTGTTCAACGAGTCCTGGGGCGTGGACGTCGCCGTCTCGACCCCGCGTCTGATGTCGGCCCTGGTCGAGGAGGCGGTGAGCGTCGGCGACCTGGTCCGTCTGCTGCGCTTCAGCCACGGCGACGCCAACCTGGTCGAGCTGACCCTGCCGGAGGAGTCGGCGCTGGCCGGCACGCAGGTCGGCGACGTCGAGTGGCCGCAGGACACGTCCCTGGTGACGATCATCCGCGGCAACCGCGTCCTGACCCCCTCCCGGGAGGACTCCCTGGAGGCCGGCGACGAACTCCTCTTCGTGGCCGCGCAGGCCCGGGAGGAGCAGCTGGAGGACCTGCTGTCCGTACGGCGGAACGCGGCGAGCTGAGCGCGTCCGCGGGAGCAAGCGGAAGGGGCGTCCCGAGTGCTCGGGACGCCCCGTCCGTCAGCTCCGGGGGTTCACTGCTCGGCGGACCGGGCGGCAGCCTGCCGCTCCTGCTCCTCGGCCGCCTTCTCCTCCGCCTCCATCTCGGCGAACACGTCGATGGGGGCGGGTGCCTTCGCGAGGAACACCCACGTCAGGTACACCGCGAGCAGGAAGGGCGGGATCTTCAGGGCGACCAGGACCCAGCCCAGCTGCGTGGTGTCGGCCCACCAGTACAGCGGGAAGAGGATCGCGCACTTGGCGAGCAGGATCGCGCCCCAGGCGTAGCTGGCCTTCGCGTACGCCTTCTTGCGGCCCGGGTTGCGGGTGCGCCAGGAGAGGTTCTCCTTGAAGACCGGGCCGAGGATCAGCCCGATCAGCGGCACCCCGCACAGGGTGGTGATGATGTAGGCGAGTCCCAGACCCAGCGTGTAGAGCATGCCGGGCAGGTAGAAGTCCTTGGCGTTGCCGGTCATCATCGCGAAGACGACACCGAAGGCCACGCCGAAGACACCGCTGAAGGCGTGCTTGACGGTGTCCTTCATCACCAGCCGGACCACGACCAGCACCAGCGACACGGCCAGCGCCGCGATCGCCGACAGATGCAGGTCCTTGTTGATCGTGTAGATGGTGACGAAGAGGAGGCCGGGCAACACCGTCTCCACCATGCCCCGCACGCCGCCGAACGCCTCGAACAGGGCGGCCTCGGTCACCGCCCGGGCGTCGTCCGCAGAATTCTCTTCGGTCGGCTTGTCGAGCGACGTCACCGGCTACTCCCGTCCGAGGGGTCTCAGTTCGTACTTGGGATTGAACAGCACCCGTCGGCCCCGGCTCATCGAGATCCGGCCCGACGCGATCAGCTTGCGCCCCGGCTCTATCCCGACGATGGAGCGCCTGCCGAGCCACACCACGTCCAGCGCGGCGGAGCCGTCGAACAGCTCGGCCTCCAGGGCCGGCACTCCGGCGCGCGGCCGAAGGGTGACCGTGCGCAAGGTACCAGTAACGGTCACTATCTGGCGGTCCTGACAGTCTCCGATACGGATGCAGCCGGCCGTCTCGCTGTCCTCGCGCAGTTCCTCGGACTCCAGGTCCTCCTGTGACGAGGAGAGCCGGTCGAGCATGCGCCGGAAACGGCCCGCCGGCTTTTCGGATCGGGGAACAGCACTCATATCTGAAGCGTACCGGGGCGTGCTGACGAAGGGCGAGGAGCCTGTTTCTCGAAGCGATGGCCCCTCCCCGCCTCGGTGATGCCGCATCCCCCGGGGGTTGATCCCCTGGCCCCCGGCCGTGAACCGCCACTCACTTCTCGAAGCGATACCCCATCCCCGGCTCGGTGATGAAGTGCTTCGGGTGGGAGGGATCCGCCTCCAGCTTCCGCCGCAACTGCGCCATGTACACGCGCAGATAGTTCGTCTCCGTGCCGTACGACGGCCCCCACACCTCCTGGAGCAGCTGCTTCTGCCCGACCAGGCGGCCGCTGTTGCGCACGAGGACCTCCAGCAGGTGCCACTCGGTGGGGGTCAGCCGTACGTCCTTGCCGGCGCGGTTGACCTTCTTCGCGGCCAGGTCGACGGTGAACTCGCCGGTGTCCACGATCACGTCGTCCTCGCCGCCGCCGGGTTCGGCCCGGCGCACGGCGGCCCGCAGCCGGGCCAGCAGCTCGTCCATGCCGAACGGTTTGGTGACGTAGTCGTCGGCACCCGCGTCCAGCGCCTCGACCTTCTCGTCGGAGGAGTGCCGGGCGGACAGCACCAGGATCGGCACCCGGGTCCAGCCGCGCAGGCCCCTGATCACCTCGACGCCGTCCATGTCGGGCAGCCCGAGGTCCAGGACGACCACATCGGGGTGGCGGGCGGCGGCGAGCCGGAGGGCGGTGGCCCCGTCGTGGGCCGCGTCGACCTCGTACGTGCGTGCCTTGAGGTTGATCACGAGGGCGCGCACGATCTGCGGCTCGTCGTCGACCACGAGGACGCGGGTCATGAGGCCTGCCTTTCCGGTTCTGCTGCGGGGTGGAGCTCCGGGCGGGTTCCCGCCGCGCGGAGCGTGAGGACCATGGTGAGCCCGCCGCCGGGGGTGTCCTCGGCGTTCAGGGTGCCGCCCATGGCCTCGGCGAAGCCGCGCGCCACCGCGAGTCCCAGACCCACGCCCGCGCCGCGCGGGGCGTCGCCGTAGCGCTGGAAGGGCTCGAAGATGCGCTCCTTGGCCTCGTCGGGGACGCCGGGCCCCCGGTCGACGACCCGCACCTCGACCCGGTCGGCGAGCGCACTGGCGGCGACCAGCACGGGGGCGCCGGGCGGACTGTACTTGACGGCGTTCTCGACGAGGTTGGCCATCGCCCTTTCCAGCAGCCCGGGGTCCACGGCGACCATGGGCAGGGTCTCGGGCACGTCCAGGCCGGCGCTGCCCTCGGGCACGCCGCCGAGCGCCATCGGCACCACCTCGTCGAGGTCGATCTCGCGGATCAGCGGGGTGACGGTGCCGGTCTGGAGCCGGGACATGTCGAGCAGATTGCCGACGAGGTGGTCGAGCCGGTCGGCGCCCTCCTCTATGCCCTCCAGGAGCTCGGCCCGGTCCTCCTCGGACCATTCGACGTCCTCGGAGCGCAGGGAGGTCACCGCGGCCTTGATCCCGGCGAGGGGGGTCCGCAGATCGTGGCTGACGGCGGCCAGGAGCGCCGTGCGGATGCGGTTGCCCTCGGCGAGCGTGCGGGCCCGGCCGGCCTCCTCGCGGAGCCGGCGACGGTCCAGGACGACGGCGGCCTGGGCGGCGAAGGCGGCCAGCACCCGGCGGTCCTCGGCGGGCAGCACACGGCCGGTCAGCGCCAGGGCCATGTGGTCGCCGACAGGCATGTCCACGTCCGCCTGGTCGGGCCGCTCGATGGGACGGCCCCGGCCGACGCGGCCGGCGCAGGTCCACGGCTCGACATCGCCCGCCCGTTCCAGCAGGGCCGCGGACTCCATGCCGAAGGTCTCCCGGACCCGCTCCAGCAGGTCCTCCAGGCCGGTCTCGCCACGCAGCACGTTGCCGGCCAGGAAGGACAGGATCTCGGACTCGGCCCGTAGCCGGGCGGCCTGATGCGTACGGCGCGCGGCGAGGTCGACCACGGAGGCCACCGCCACGCCGACCGCGACGAAGATCACGATGGCGACGATGTTCTTCGGGTCGGCGATGGCCCACCGGTGCAGGGGCGGTGTGTAGAAGTAGTTCAGCAGCAGGGAGCCCACCGCCGCCGACGCCAGGGCGGGCAGCAGTCCGCCGAGCAGGGCCGCCGCCACCGTCAGCGCCAGGAACAGCAGCATGTCGTTGGCGAGGCCGAGGTCGACGGTGTTGAGCAGCGCCGCGAGGAGCGGCGGGCCGGCGACGCCGGCGATCCAGCCCCACACCCGCCGGGACCGCCCGAGGCGCGCGCCCCTGGCCACCGGCAGTCCGCGGCCCTTGGCGACCTCGTCGTGGGTGACGATGTGCACGTCGAGGTCGGGCCCGGACTCGCGGGCGACCGTCGCGCCGACGCCGGGCCCGAAGACGTACTGCCAGGTCTTGCGGCGCGAGGAGCCCAGCACGATCTGGGTGGCGTTCACGCCGCGGGCGAAGGCGAGCAGCGCGGCCGGTATGTCGTCGCCGACGACATGGTGGAACGTTCCGCCAAGATCTTCGACCAGGGTGCGCTGCAGGGCCAGCTCCTTGGGCGAAGCCGAGGTCAGCCCGTCGCTGCGGGCTATGTAGACGGCCAGCACCTCTCCGCCGGCGCCCTTCTCGGCCAGCCGGGCGCCCCGGCGGATGAGCGTGCGGCCCTCGGGGCCACCGGTCAGACCGACCACGATCCGCTCGCGCGAGCCCCAGATCCGCGACACCCGGTGCTCGCTGCGGTACTGGGTGAGGTAGGCGTCGGCCCGGTCGGCCACCCACAGCAGCGCCAGCTCGCGCAGGGCGGTCAGGTTGCCGGGCCGGAAGTAGTTCGACAGCGCGGCGTCGACCTTGTCGGGCTGGTAGATGTTGCCGTGCGCCATCCGCCGCCGCAGCGCCTCCGGCGTCATGTCGACCAGCTCGACCTGGCCGGCCCGGCGTACCACCTCGTCCGGCACGGTCTCCTGCTGCCGCACCCCGGTGATCGACTCGACGACGTCGCCGAGGGACTCCAGGTGCTGGATGTCGACGGTCGAGATCACGTCGATCCCGGCGGCGAGCAGTTCCTCCACGTCCTGCCAGCGCTTGGCGTTGCGGGAGCCGGGGATGTTGGTGTGGGCGAGTTCGTCCACCAGGGCGACCTGGGGGCGGCGGGCGAGGACGGCGTCGAGGTCCATCTCGGGGAAGATCCCGCCCCGGTACTCCAGCTCCCTGCGCGGCACCTGCTCCAGGCCGTGCAGCAGCACCTCGGTGCGGGGCCGGCCGTGATGTTCGACGAAGGCCACCACGCAGTCGGTGCCCCGCTCGACACGGCGGTGCGCCTCGGACAGCATCGCGTACGTCTTGCCGACGCCCGGCGCCGCGCCGAGGTGGATCCGAAGCTTGCCGCGTGCCATGGCCCCATTGTCTTCCGGTGGTCTGCCGACTGCGCAGCGTCGACCCTACGGCCGGAGAGCGCGCCGTACGGGCGCCGGGCGCTGCTCCGGGGCGCACTTTGACGCGACTCTGACGCGCCCGGTCCGCCGGTGGACCGGGTGCCGGGGCCCCCGCCCGGCGCCCGGCCGGTCAGGGGGTCAAGCGGGGTTGTCGCCGTGGGTGAGGGTCTCCCAGGCGACGAAGAGGTTGTTGCTGCCCGCGGGGCGGCCCCGCAGGGTCAGGGTTCTGGTGTTGGTCATGGCGTGCCCGAGACGGTTGGCCAGGGCGTTGTGGCCGACCTCGGTCACCGGCCCCAGGCCGAGCTTGAGCGAGCCGCCGCACAGCCGGCCCTCGGCACCGGCGCCCAGCTGGTACTTGGCGTGGAGGCCGAGCCCGTGCCGCAGCCGCTCGCCCACGTCGGTGCCGTAGAGGTCCTGGCCCTGGATGCGGCTGGTCTCGGCGACGTGCGAGATGGCCGAGAGGCCGTAGCCGGTGTGGGTGAAGTCGCGGCAGGTCTCCTGGCTGAGTCCGTTGACGAAGGTCGACTGACCCTGCCAGTACTTGACGATCTTCTCCCGGGTGTTCAGGTTCTGGCTCGGCACGGTCTTCGGCAACGCGCCGTCGGACTCCAGGTAGACGTAGGCGGCCGTGCGCGTGCGGAACTTCGCCATGGCCTTGTCGTACGACGCCTTGTCCTCCAGGAAGACGGAGATGCCGACGGCGGCCTCCATCATCGACAGCTCCCAGTTGCCGTTGGAGTTCGAGCCGTTGATGATCTCGGGCAGGTAGACGGTGCGGAGCATGGTGGCGAAGCGGCCGGAGTTCGCCCAGGTGCCGGTGTACGTGTACGTGATGATCTCGGCGGCCTTCGGCCAGGAGGAGCCGGCCCAGCCGGTCTGCAGGGGCGCGTTGCTGTTGGTGTGGTCCCTGATCACGGCGGACCAGGCGTCCATCACCTCGATGGCCTTGCGGGCGTGCCGTTCGTCGCGGGTGAGGTACCAGGCGAGGGCGTGGGTGTACGCGGCGATCGCGTCCTCGCGCTCGTCGGTACAGCCGAGGTTGGGGTTGGAGTACGAACCGCATTCGACGATCGCCCGGGGCTTGGGCGTGCGGTTCAGGTCGGCGTACTTGCTCGCCATCATCTGGTCGAAGGCGCCCTTCCAGGGCTGGGCGCCGGCGTTGACCTTGGACCGGGTGAAGTCCAACTGGCCCTTGGAGACGGTGACTCCGGGGTGGGCGAAGGCGGCGGGGGCGCTGGGGGCGGCGTCGGCGGGCCAGGCGAGGACACCGGCGACGAGGGCGGCCGAGGCCGCGAGGAGAGCGGTTCTGCGCATGCGTGAGGGCCTTCCGTTCTCGTATGCGAACGTGAAGCGCCTTTATGAACAGACGCGTTGGTCGGAGACCGTAGGTACAGACCAATGCGCCGTCAAGGTTCCGTGCACGAGAAAGGGCCGCGCCCCCGGTGGGGTGCGGCCCTGGTGTCTCCGTGGCTCAGCGGACCTCGGTGATCTCCGGTCCGCGCTGGAGCTGGCCCATTCCGCCGGCGAAACGGGAGCCCTCTTCCTGCTGCACACCCTCGGGGACCATCTGCGCGTCGTCCGGCAGCTTCAGGACGATCGGGTCGCGGGGCGCCATCGGGCCCTCGCCCCGGACCACGACCGTGTCCCGGAAGATCTGCTCGAGCAGCCCGGCGGCCTGCGGCTGCACCGCGCCCTGGCCCGAGATGACCCCGCGCAGGAACCAGCGGGGGCCGTCCACGCCGACGAACCGAACGACCTGGAAGCCGCCGGTGCCGTCCGGCAGCTGTACGGGCACCTGGGCGCGCAGCTCCCAGCCCAGCGGCCCCTCGACCTCGTCGACGATGCCGCCCTGCTGGGTGATGCCGGTGCCGATCTCCTCGCGCACCTCGCCCCAGATGCCCTCGCGCTTGGGCGCGGCGAAGCCCTGGAGCTGGATGGCGCTGTCGCGCAGCACGACCGTGGCCGCCACGATCGCGTCGCCCGCGACCTCGACCCTGAGCTCCATGCCGTCGACGCCCGGCACGAACAGACCGCCGAGGTCGACCCGGCCTTCGCCCGGGTCACGGACCTCCGAGTCGTCCCAGGGCCCGTCGGGGCGCGGCGCGGGCTCGAGCCTCAGGCGCTCGCGCTCGTCGTCCGCCTCAGTGTCGACACCGTCGACGACCTGCTCGGCCTCGCCGGCCGCGTCCTCGGCGGCATCCCTCTTCTTGCGACGTCCGAACACGTCACTGTCCTTCCCGGTCGGATACGACCGAAGCGTATCGATTCCCACCCGTCCGACCGCCCACGACGGCCTGACCGCTTGTGCCGCTCGTGCCGTCCACCGCGGCATGGCCTCCGGTGGACCCGAAGCCCCCCTCGGCCCGCGCGGAGCCGGGAAGTTCCGCGACCTCCCGGAAGCGGACCCTCTCGACCTGCTGGACTACCAGTTGGGCGATCCGGTCGAAGCGCTCGAACCGCACGGCCTCGCGCGGGTCGAGATTCACCACGATCACCTTGATCTCCCCACGGTACCCGGCATCAACCGTCCCCGGGGCATTCACCAGGGCGACGCCGCAGCGGGCGGCCAGACCGGATCGCGGGTGTACGAAGGCCGCGTACCCCTCCGGCAGCGCCACAGACACGCCCGTGGGCAGCACGGCCCGCTCACCGGGGGCCAGTTCGCACGCCTCGGTGGTCCGCAGATCGGCCCCGGCGTCACCGGGCTGCGCGTACGACGGAAGCGGTACGTCCGGATCGACGCGCCGGATCAGCACGTCCAGCGGCTGCCGGCTCACGATGCTCGCGGGAGTGATGGGGCTCTCCGGGTTCATGGGGCTGTCGGGGCTGTCGGGCCGCACAGGACCTGCTGTGCTCACGGGTTCACCTCGAACGCACGGGCGCGCCGGACCTGGTCCGGGTCGTTCATCGCCGCCTGGATCTCCTCCTGGCGGCCGTGGTCGACGAAGTGATCGACCTTCACCTCGATGAAGAGCGCCTCCGCGCGCACGGCGACGGGTCCGTCGGGGCCGCCGACGCGTCCGGTCGCGGTGGAGTAGATCTTCCGCCCGGCCACCGCCGTCACCTCCGCCTCCAGGTGCAGCGTGGTGCCGACGGGCACGGGCCGTACGAAGTCGGTCTCCAGCCGCCCGGTCACCGCGATCGTGCGCAGCAGCCAGTTCAGCGAGCCGAGGGTCTCGTCCAGGGCGGAGGCGAGCACGCCCCCGTGGGCGAGGCCCGGAGCGCCCTGGTGGGCGGGCTGAACGGTGAACTCGGCGGTCAGCGACACGCCCTCACCGGCCCGGGCCTCCAGGTGCAGCCCGTGCGGCTGGTCGCCGCCACAGCCGAAACACGCGCCGTAGTGCGCGCCGAGGAGCTCACCGGGCGCGGGCGCGTCCGGGTGCCGCACCGGCGACACGGCGTCGGCCGGAGGCTGAAGAGCTGCGGAAGTACCACTCACAGCCGCAGACCTTACCCGCGCGTCGGCCCCTTCCGGACACCGTGTCAAGCTTGGCCCCATGCAGCTCTCCGCCGCCCCGTACGAAGAACGCCTCACCGCCCCGCGGACCTGGTGGCTGATCTCGTTCCTCGTGGGCGTCTCCATGGCCCTGATCCTGCTCCCGTTCGGCACGCTGCCGATGCTCGGCGGCCTGGCCGGGGGCACCGCGGTCGCGGCCGTCGCCGCGAGCTCGTACGGCTCGGTCCGCATCCGCGTGGTGGGCGACTCACTGATCGCGGGAGAGGCGAAGATCCCGCTGGCGGCGCTGGGCGAGACGGAGGTGCTGGACCCCGAGGAGACCCGCGCCTGGCGCACCTACAAGGCCGACCCGCGCGCCTTCCTCCTGCTGCGCGCGTACATCCCCACGGCCGTGCGCGTGGAGGTCACGGACCCGCAGGACCCGACTCCGTACCTGTATCTGTCCACGCGCGAGCCGGAGCGCCTGGCGGAGGCGCTGCGGACGGCGAAGCAGGCGTAGCACACCTGCGCGGGGCATCACCCGGCCGCCGTCCGACGGCCGGTCTCAGTGCCCGTCGCCGTGCTGGTGGCCGTGTCCGCCGTCGCGCCGGTGGCCCTGGTGGCGGCCCAGGGGGTCGCTGGTGATCTCGCCCATCTCCAGGGCGTCCGCCGGACGTTCCAGGGCGGGGAGCGCCTCAAGGGCCTCCCAGGACACCTGGATCTTGCGCAGGTCCCCGCGGATCCGGCCGGCGAGCTTTCTCGTCTCGCCGCGGTTCATGACCGCCCCCACGGCGGCGCCCACCAGGAACGGCATCAGGTTCGGCATACTGCGAACCATTCGCTTCATGATCCGCTGCCGCAGTTCGCGCTTCATGCGGCTGTTCAGCGCCGCACTGAACGTCGACGGCTTGGACGCGTCGATCCCGCGCTCCCCCGACCACGAGTCGAGGTACGCGGTGCTGCGCTGCTTGAGATTGCCGGCCGGGCGTACGCCGTAGACCTCGTGGAGTTCGGCGATCAGCTTCAGCTCGATCACCGCGACGCCGGTGACCTCGGCGGCCAGTTCCGTCGGCATCGCCGGGGGCACAGGGAGCATCGCGGCCGCGCCGATACCCGCTCCGACCGTCGCCGTCGCGTTCGCGGCGCCCGCCACGAGCTTGTCCGCCAGCTCCTCGGGCCCGAGGCCCGGGAACTGCCTGCGCAGTGTCGCCAGGTCCCGCACGGGGACGCGCGGGGCCAGTTCGATGATCCGGTCGGCGAGGTAGGCGAGTCCGGCCCGGGCCCGGTCGCCGCCCTTGCGGGCGCCTTCCCTGGCCCGCTCCCGGAGCGTCCCCGCCCGCCGTCTCGCGACGGGTGCGGGGACGTCCACGGACGCCGGGAGGTCACCCCGGTCCGCTGCCGGTTCGAGCGAGGCCGTCCCCGTACCGGATGAGCCTCGCTCGTCGTCACGCGCGCCGTACTGCGGGCCGTCCTTCGGCCCTTCGTCCGCTTTCCGCTTGGAGAAGCGGCGCTTCCAGGGAGGGGTCGAGCCGGTCACGGCCGACCCGCCCTCAGTCGCAGTCGCGGCAGATCGGCTGACCGTTCTTCTCCCGGGCCAGCTGGCTGCGGTGGTGCACCAGGAAGCAGCTCATGCACGTGAACTCGTCCTGCTGCTTCGGGAGCACCCGGACTGCCAGTTCCTCGTTCGAGAGATCGGCTCCGGGCAGCTCGAGGCCCTCTGCGGCCTCGAACTCGTCGACGTCCACGGCGGAGGCCGACTTGTCGTTCCTCCGAGCCTTCAGCTCTTCGAGACTGTCCGAGTCGACGTCGTCGTCGGTCTTGCGTGGAGTGTCGTAATCGGTTGCCATGGTCGCTCTCCCCCTCTGGGTGTCTGCGGTGTCTCCAGCGCACGTAACGCGTGAGAGGCCGGACTTGTGCCCGACCTGAGGCGGAGATTTTGCCTCACATCAAGGTCTGTTACTCAATCGACACCCAACCGGACCCCTCATGAGTGATCGGCTTGGATGGCGATGGGGACCGTACACGGTCCGAATGCCGCACGCCAAAGGCGTCTCACCGTGTACTTCCCGTGATCAAGACCCCCGAAAACCGGGATTTTCCCGGCTTTCCGACAAAGGACATGATCACGGAGAGTAGATGGCCGGAAAGGCGTCCCTGTGATCGATCACACACGGTGCACGCACGGTGAAGCCTCAGAAATTCCGCGCAAAGCGAACATCCCCGTGTGCCACCGAGTTGATCGGCGACATGATCTCAGATCGGCAGCGCGACTCGCATGACGAGTCCACCCCCCTCACGAGGCTGGGCGTAGATGTGCCCGCCGTGCGCCCGGGCCACGGACCGGACGATGGACAGCCCGAGCCCGACGCCCTTGTCGCTGCCGGTCCGCTCCGTGCGCAGCCGCCGGAACGGCTCGAAGAGGTTGTCGATCTCGTACGCCGGCACGACCGGGCCCGTGTTGGAGACGACGAGGACCGCCTGGCCGTGCTGGACCTCGGTGGTGACCTCGACCCAGCCGCCCTCCGCCACGTTGTAGCGCACGGCGTTCTGCACCAGGTTGAGCGCGATCCGCTCCAGCAGCACGCCGTTGCCCTGGACGACCGCGGACTTCCGCTCGCCGCGGATGGTCACGCCCCTGCCCTCGGCCTCGGCGTGCACCTGGTCGATGGCCTGCGAGGCGACCTCGGCGAGATCCACCGGCCCCCGCTCGACGATCTGGTTGTCGCTGCGGGCGAGCAGCAGCAGGCCCTCCACGAGCTGCTCGCTGCGCTCGTTGGTGGCCAGCAGCGTCTTGCCGAGCTGCTGGAGTTCCATCGGCGCCTGCGGGTCGGACAGGTGCACCTCGAGGAGCGTGCGGTTGATCGCCAGTGGTGTTCTCAGCTCGTGCGAGGCGTTGCCGACGAAGCGCTGCTGGGCGGTGAAGGCGCGCTGGAGCCGCTCCAGCATGTCGTCGAAGGTGTCCGCCAGCTCCTTCAGCTCGTCGTCGGGGCCGTCCAGCTCGATCCGGCGGGACAGGTCGGAGCCCGCCACCGCGCGGGCGGTGCGGGTGATCCGGCCCAGCGGCGAGAGGACCCGGCCGGCCATGGCGTAGCCGAAGGCGAAAGCGATGACCGCCAGGCCCAGCAGGGCCAGGAGCGAGCGGCTGAGCAGATTGTCCAGGGCGTTCCGGCGCTGCTCGTTGACGCAGGCGTTCATGGCCTCGTTGAACTCGCTGGGCGAGGCCTGGCTGGGCAGATTGCAGATTTCGCTGGTGACCTTGCCCTCGACGATCTTGAACGGCAGCTCGCTGCCCACGTTCAGGGCCTCGGCGGCCAGCAGGTAGATGATCGACAGCAGCAGGATGCCGGCGATCAGGAACATGCCGCCGTAGAGCAGCGTGAGCCTTATGCGGATGGTCGGGCGCAGCCACGGGAAGGGCGGCACGGGCCTTCTGGGGTCCCAGGTGGGCTTGGGGGGCGCCTGCGGGGGCGCGGGAGTCGCTGCCACGGGGTATCAGATCCGGTAGCCGGAGCCGGGGACGGTGACGATGACGGGCGGCTCGCCCAGCTTGCGGCGCAGCGTCATGACCGTCACGCGCACGACGTTCGTGAACGGATCGGTGTTCTCGTCCCAGGCCTTCTCCAGGAGCTGCTCCGCGGAGACGACGGCGCCCTCGCTGCGCATGAGCACCTCCAGAACCGCGAACTCCTTGGGAGCGAGCTGCACCTCCTGGCCGTCGCGGAAGACCTCGCGGCGGTTGGGGTCGAGCTTGATCCCGGCGCGCTCCAGGACAGGCGGCAGGGGCACGCTGGTGCGCCGGCCGAGGGCGCGCACCCGCGCGATGAGCTCACTGAACGCGAACGGCTTGGGCAGGTAGTCGTCGGCACCGATCTCCAGTCCCTCGACCCGGTCACTGACGTCGCCGGAGGCCGTCAGCATCAGCACGCGCGTGGGCATGCCCAGTTCGACGATCTTGCGGCAGACGTCGTCGCCGTGCACGAGCGGGAGGTCGCGGTCGAGGACGACCACGTCGTAGTCGTTGACGCCGATGCGCTCCAGGGCGGCCGCACCGTCGTACACGACGTCGACGGCCATGGCCTCCCGGCGCAGTCCGGTGGCCACCGCATCGGCGAGCAGTTGCTCGTCCTCGACGACGAGTACGCGCACGTTCCTGGTCCTTCCTCATGTCCACCCGCGTAGCCCGTCAAGCGGGCGCACGCGGGCAGGGGTCTTCGACGGTGCCTGGGTGTTGCCCTCCATCCTGCCCTTTTCGGCCATAAGTCGGAGGTAAGGCGGGTGGGAGGGCGGTGGCCCGAGGAGGAATACGAGATTTTCTCCTCCGGTTAGGTTTCCACGGAAGGGAGCTTGGGGAGGACGGCTTTACATCCCACGATCACGCTCTCCTGGCGCCGCACCACCATGCGGTGCGCATCAATCCGCTTTTGCGCAGGGCGGGCGTGGGTGTCCGGCACCGTCGCCGCCCGGCCGAGCGGCGCTGGGCATCCACATGCGGCGTGATCGTCCCTTCCGAACGGCACACCCCCGTGCCATCGACCCACGACCCAGGACGAGGGGGCGCAGCATGGACGCATTCACCGCAGGACTTCTGCAGCGCATAAGGGCGACCGAGTCCGATCTGTCCCGGGCTCGCGACGAGGGCGACGACTTCCTTGTCGACGTGGAGCAGGGCGAGCTCGACGACCTGCGCCGTCTCGCCGCCGAGCACGGTGTGGAGGTCGGCGCGACGACGAGCGTCTGATCAGGCTGTACGAGACGGGCCCCGGCGAATCCAGCGCCGGGGCCCGTCTCGTGGTCGCAGGGGGGTCACCCGGTGTTCAGCACTCCGCGGTCGTCACCGGACGGGCCCCGTGTCGATCAGTCGTGCCAGGCCCCGAAGTCCTCCAGGAGGCGCTGGAGGGGCTCGAAGACACCGGGAGTACCCGCCACTGCCAGAGCGCCCGACGGGCGCTCTCCGGGGCGTCCACCGGTCAGCGCGCCCGCCTCCCGGGCGATCAGGTCCCCCGCCGCGAGGTCCCAGGGGTGCAGGCCGCGCTCGTAGTAGCCGTCGAGGCGTCCGGCGGCCACGTCGCACAGGTCGACCGCGGCCGAGCCGCCGCGCCGGATGTCGCGCAGCAGCGGGATCAGCCGCTGCGCCACATCGGCCTGGTGGGCCCGGACGTCGGCGACGTAGTTGAAGCCCGTGGAGACCAGGGCCTGGTCCAGGGGCGGCGCGGGGCGGCAGGCCAGCCTCCGCTCGCCGTCCCAGGCGCCGGTGGCCCAGGCGCCACGGCCGCGCACGGCGTGGAACGTCTCGCCGCGCATCGGGACCGTGACGACTCCGGCGACGGTCTCGCCGTCCTGTTCGGCGGCGATGGAGACGGCCCAGGTGGGCAGCCCGTACAGGTAGTTCACCGTGCCGTCGAGCGGGTCGATCACCCAGCGGACACCGCTGGTGCCCTCCGTGGCGGCGCCCTCCTCACCGAGGACGCCGTCGTCCGGGCGGCGCTCGGCGATCAGGTCCGTGATCAGCTTCTCCGCCGCGATGTCCATCTCGGTGACGACGTCGATGGGGCTGGACTTGGTGGCGGCGACCGCGAGGTCGGCCGGGCGTCCGTCCCGCAGCAGCGCGCCGGCGCGGCGGGCGGCCTCCTGGGCGAGTTCGAGCAGGTCCGTGTGCAGGGAGTCGGTCACGGGTTTCCTCACGCGTAGGTGCTGTCGGCGCCCGCGGCGGCGGGCCGGGGGGCGCGGGCCGGGCAGCAGCCGACCGGGCAGAGGTCGTGGCTCGCCCCGAGGGCGCCCAGGGCGCACCGCGTGACGTCCTGCCCGCGCTCGGCGGCCGCGCGCTCCGTGACGAGCTCGCGGATCGCGGCGGCGAACCTCGGATCGGCGCCGACGGTGGCCGAGCGCCGCATCGGCAGCCCGAGCTCCTCGGCCCTGGCCCTGGCCTCCGTGTCGAGGTCGTACAGGACCTCCATGTGGTCGGAGACGAAGCCGATGGGGGCGACGACGACGGCCGGGACGCCGGCCGCGTGCCTCTCGTCGAGGTGGTCGCAGATGTCCGGCTCCAGCCACGGGATGTGCGGGGCACCGGAGCGGGACTGGTAGACGAGCTGCCAGGGGTGGTCCACGCCCGTGCGCTCCCGGACGGCGTCGGCGATCTGCTGCGCCACGTCCAGGTGCTGTTTCACGTACGCGCCGCCGTCGCCGTGCTCCTCGACGGGGCCGGAGGTGTCGGCGGCGGCCGTCGGGATCGAGTGCGTCGAGAAGGCGAGGTGCGCCCCGTCCCGGACGTCCTCGGGAAGCTCGGCGAGAGACCGCAGCACCCCGTCGATCATGGGCTCCAGGAAGCCCGGGTGGTTGAAGTAGTGCCGCAGCTTGTCGACCTTCGGCAGCTCCAGGCCTTCCGCCTCCAGGGCCGCCAGCGCGTCGGCGAGGTTCTCGCGGTACTGGCGACAGCCCGAGTACGAGGCGTAGGCGCTGGTGGCGAGGACCAGGATGCGGCGGCGGCCGTCGCGGACCATCTCGCGCAGCGTGTCCGTCAGGTACGGCGCCCAGTTGCGGTTGCCCCAGTAGACCGGCAGGTCCAGGCCGTGGTCGGCGAAGTCCTTGCGCAGGGCGTCCAGCAGGGCGCGGTTCTGGTCGTTGATCGGGCTGACCCCGCCGAACAGGAAGTAGTGCTGCCCGACTTCCTTCAGGCGTTCCTTGGGGATGCCGCGCCCACGCGTCACGTTCTCCAGGAACGGGACCACGTCGTCCGGGCCTTCCGGGCCGCCGAAGGAGAGCAGGAGCAGGGCGTCGTAGGGGCTGACATCGCGCGCGTCTGGCATGAGTCGATCCTGCCACCCGGCACGGACAGCCGGGAAACGGCGGGGTGACACCCGCGCGGCAGGCGGATCCGGGACTGGGCCGAACGGATGCGGCCGGGCCTCCAGGCGTAAGCTGTGTCGTCTGCGTTCACTGCTTACCGATTCCTTCGGAGACCCCGTTGCCCAGCCCCTATCGCGCCCTGTTCGCAGCCCCCGGCTCCAAGGGTTTCTCCACTGCGGGCTTCCTCGGTCGCATCCCCGTCTCCATGATGGGCATCGGCGTGGTCACGATGATCTCCCAGCTCACCGGGAGGTACGGCCTGGCCGGCGCCCTGTCGGCCGTCATCGCGCTGTCCGCCGCGGCCGCCGGACCGCAGGTCTCGCGGCTGGTCGACCAGTACGGGCAGCGACGCGTGCTGCGCCCGGCGACGCTGATCTCGCTGACCGCGGCGGCCGCCCTGCTGTGTGCGGCGCACTACGGGTGGCCCGACTGGGTGCTGTTCGTGGCGTGTGTGGGCATCGGCTGCGTCCCGAGCGTCGGCACGATGATCCGGGCCCGCTGGGCGGCCCTGTACCGGGGGACGCCGCAGCTGCACACCGCGTACTCCTTCGAGTCCGTGGTGGACGAGGTGTGCTTCATCTTCGGGCCGATCATCTCCATCGGCCTGTCCACGGCCTGGTTCCCGGAGGCCGGTCCGCTGCTCGCCGCCTGTTTCCTCGCGGTCGGCGTCTTCTGGCTGACCGCGCAGCGCGCCACCGAACCCGAGCCGCACCCACGCGAACGGAAGGGCGGCGGCAGCGCGATGAGCGCACCGGGGCTCCAGGTCCTTGTTGCCACCTTCGTCGCCACCGGGGCGATCTTCGGGGCCATCGACGTGGTCACCGTGGCCTTCGCCGACGAGGAGGGACACAAGGCCGCCGCGAGCATCGTCCTCGCGGTGTACGCGGCGGGTTCCTGTGCGGCGGGCATGATCTTCGGGCTGCTGCACTTCGCCGGGGCGCCGGAACGCAGGTGGCTGCTGGGCGTGTGTGCCATGGCCGTGAGTATGATCCCCCTCCTACTGGTCGGAAACTTGCCGTTTCTGGCCGTGGCGCTGTTCGTTGCGGGTCTGTCCATCGCTCCCACCATGATCACGACGATGTCCCTCATCGAAGAGCACGTACCACGCGCGCAGCTCACCGAAGGCATGACCTGGGTGAGCACCGGGCTCACGGCGGGAGTCGCACTCGGCTCCTCCACGGCCGGCTGGGTGATCGACGCGGCCGGGGCGCGTGCCGGGTACGGGGTTCCGGCGGTGGCCGGGGCCGTCGCGGTCGCGGTGGGTTTCCTCGGGTTCCGCCGGCTCAAGCGGCCGGCACCGGGTCGGGGAGGCTCCGTTGAGCAGCACAGCGAACGGAAAGAACGGCACGTGGCGTAACTGGGGCCGCAACGTCTCCGCGCGTCCCGCGCGTGAGGTCACCCCGGCCTCCGTCGACGAGCTGGCCGCCGCCGTGCGGCGGGCCGCCGAGGACGGGCTGAAGGTGAAGGCCGTTGGCGCCGGGCACTCCTTCACGTCCATAGCCGCGACGGACGGTGTGTTGATCCGCCCTCAACTGTTGACCGGCATACGCGACATCGATCGCGAGAACATGACGGTCACGGTGGAGGCCGGCACCCCGCTCAAGAGGCTCAACATGGCCCTCGCGCGCGAGGGTCTGTCGCTCACGAACATGGGCGACATCATGGAGCAGACGGTCTCCGGGGCCACCAGCACCGGCACGCACGGCACAGGACGCGACTCCGGCTCGATCGCCGCCCAGATCAAGGGCCTGGAGCTGGTCACCGGCGACGGTTCCTTGCTCACGTGCTCCGAGAAGGAGAACCCGGACGTCTTCGCCGCCGCACGCGTCGGCCTCGGCGCCCTGGGCGTCGTCACCGCGATCACCTTCGCCGTCGAGCCGGTCTTCCTGCTCACGGCCCGCGAGGAGCCGATGCCGTTCGACAAGGTCCTCTCCGACTTCGAGGAACTCTGGGCCGAGAACGAGCACTTCGAGTTCTACTGGTTCCCGCACACCGGCAGCACCAACACCAAACGCAACAACCGCAGTGCGGGGCCTGAGCAGCCCGTGCCGCAGCTCAAGAGCTGGTTCGAGGACGAGTTCCTCTCGAACGGCGTCTTCCAGGTGGCCAACTGGGTCGGCCGCGCGGCGCCCGCCACGATCCCCGCGATCGCCCAGATCTCCAGCAAGGCCCTGTCCGCACGGACCTACACGGACATCCCCTACAAGGTCTTCACGTCCCCGCGCCGGGTGCGCTTCGTGGAGATGGAGTACGCCGTTCCGCGCGCGGCCGTCGTCGACGCGCTGCGCGAGCTGAAGGCGATGGTCGACCGCTCCGGCCTCAGGGTCAGCTTCCCCGTCGAGGTGCGCACCGCCCCCGCCGACGACATCACGCTGTCCACCGCCTCCGGCCGGGACAGCGCGTACATCGCCGTCCACATGTTCCAGGGCACTCCCTACCAGCGGTACTTCACGGCGGCCGAGCGTATCTTCACCGCTCACGAGGGCCGTCCGCACTGGGGCAAAGTCCACACGCGGGACGCCGAGTACTTCTCCCGGGTGTATCCGCGCTTCGGTGAGTTCACGGCGCTGCGGGATCGTCTCGACCCTGACCGGCGGTTCCAGAACGACTACTTGCGGAGGGTTCTGGGGGCGTAGGCGACGCGCTGGAGGCACCGGAAGGGGACGTGCGACCGAACTCGTAGTTCCGATTCTGGTGATTACGTGAAGTTCCCCACGTTCAAGATCGCGGAACGGGGGCAGGGGGCGGCCAAGTCCCACCCCCCGTCAGAAGTTGGACGGCGCGCCAATCCACGCACGTGGCCCAAATGGAGTACTGTTGCGAGCCCTGGGTCCGGTCTCCCGTCAGGGTGTACAGGGCCTTTAAGGACCGCCGGGAGGGGGCTAGTTGCACAGGGTGACAGCGTTCGTCACTTAGCGTTGCGAATAGGTAACCGTGCCATAACGGCGATCCCGGGCCCGCGCCCGACACGCCGGGCAACTCGGCAAGGTTGTGGCAGGCTGCACCCGGGCAGGCCACACTCGACTAGCGGAAGCAGCGACGCACGTGACGTCGGCAGGCACCACCCGGGAGGTCCCCATGCCCGAACTGCGTGTCGTGGCCGTCTCGAATGACGGCACACGGCTGGTGCTGAAGGCTGCCGATTCTACGGAGTACACGCTTCCGATCGACGAACGCCTGCGCGCTGCCGTGCGCGGCGACCGTCCCCGTCTCGGCCAGATCGAGATCGAGGTCGAAAGCCACCTCCGCCCCCGCGACATCCAGGCGCGTATACGTGCAGGCGCGACCGCGGAAGAGGTCGCGCAGATGGCCGGGATCCCCGTCGACCGGGTGCGCCGCTTCGAGGGTCCCGTGCTCGCCGAGCGCGCCTTCATGGCCGAGCGGGCCCGCAAGACCCCGGTCCGCCGCCCCGGCGAGAATTCCGGGCCGCCGCTGGGCGAGGCGGTGCAGGAGCGGCTGCTGGTGCGCGGCGCCGACAAGGACACCGTCCAGTGGGACTCATGGCGGCGCGACGACGGCACGTGGGAGGTCCTGCTCGTCTACCGCGTCGCAAGTGAGCCGCACTCGGCGAGCTGGACGTACGACCCGCCCCGGCGGCTCGTCCAGGCAGTCGACGACGAGGCCCGCTCCCTGATCGGCGAGTCCGACGACCTGGCCGCGCCCGAGCCCAGCTTCCCGTTCGTCCCCCGGATCGCCCGGCTGCCGCGTGACAGACCGCTGGACCGCCCCGAGCGCGAGCGGCCCAGCCTGCCCGCGCAGGCGTCCGAACCGGCCGAGGAGACCACGGGCGAGCGCGACTCGCTGACCAGCCTGCTCGAGGCGGTGCCGAGCTTCCGCGGCGACCTGGTGGTTCCGGAACTCCCCCCGGCGGAACCCGAGGAGGAGCCCGTCGTCGCCGAGGTGGAGGAGGAGGAGCCTCCGGCTCCCGCGGCCTCGGCCGGTTCCGCCTACGCGGACGTCCTCATGCCGCGATCCGTGGGCAGCCACCGTGACCGGCTCATCGGTGCCACCGACCGCCAGGCCGAGGCGGACGGCGTACGCCCGGGCCGCAGAGCGGCCGTCCCGAGCTGGGACGAGATCGTGTTCGGGACGCGGCGCAAGAAGCAGGAGTAACCGAGCCGGCTCACGAAGACAGGGCCGCGCCCCCACGGCGCGCGGCCCTGTCTTCGTGTCAGGTCACTGCGGGTCCGGACCGACGGCGACCGGCCGGCCCGGGTCGGAGGACCACTCCGACCACGACCCCACATACAACTCGGCCGGGATCCCCGCGGCCGCCAGCGCCAGGACCTCGTGGGCGGCGGAGACCCCCGACCCGCAGTACACGCCGACCCGTGCCCCCTGCCTCACGCCAAGTCCCTCGAACCTCGCCCGCAGTTCCCCGGCGGGAAGGAAGCACCCGTCGGCCCCCACGTTCTCCATGGTGGGCGCCGACACCGCGCCCGGAATGTGCCCGGCCACCGGGTCGATCGGCTCCACCTCGCCCCGGTACCGCTCCCCCGCCCGCGCGTCCAGCAACACACCCGACCGGGCCAGAGCCGCGGCCGCATCCGCGTCGAGCAACCCCGTCACCCCCGGCTCGGGCACGAAGTCGCCCTCCGCCGGAGCCGGCACGGACTTCTCCAACGGCCCCTCCCAGGACGGCAACCCGCCGTCGAGGACCCGCACGTCCGGGTGACCCGTCCAGCGCAGCAGCCACCAGGCCCGGGCCGCCGCCCACCCCTGGCCGCCGTCGTAGACGACCACCGGCGTTCCGGCCGACACGCCCGCCCGGCGCATCACGGCACCGAAGTGCGCGAGGTCGGGCAGCGGATGCCGGCCGCCCTCGCCCGGCGCGGAGGCCAACTCCTGGTCCAGGTCGACGTATACGGCCCCGGGGAGGTGCCCTGTCTCGTACTCGGCCCGGCCGTCGAACGGCGGTTCGCCGGCCGCCCTGGCCGCGGTGAGCTGCCAGCGGACGTCGAGCAGGACCGGCGGGCGGGCACCCGCGAGGTCCCTCGCGAGGTCGGATGCGGAGATGATGGCGTTCATGGTCCCCATCCTCGCGCACGGGGGTGGCCGAGCCGTCCGTGTCCGGCTACTCTGCTCGGCCGGAGCGGATCGATCACGCCGCGTACGGGAACAAGCACATGCTGTACAGCTGAACGACACGTGCCGACACGCGTGCCGCGAGGGACGGGGGCCCGCACATCGGGCATTCTCCCGGGCAAGGGACGCCCTGCAGGGCCGCCCCACCAGGCTGCGGAGAGCACGGCCACCGCGAGGCCGAGAAGAGAGTGACGATGACCGACGCACGGGAGTCCGCCGGCCCGAACGGTGACACACCCGCTCGGCACGTGCCCGGCGCGCCCTGCTGGGTGAGCCTGATGGTGCACGGCCTGGACACCACCGAGGAGTTCTACGGAGCACTGTTCGGCTGGGAGTTCCAGCCCGGCCCCCAGCAACTCGGTCCGTATGTGCGCGCACTGCTCGACGGGCGCGAGGTGGCCGGTGTCGGCCGGCTGCCACCGGACCGCCATCTGCCCATCGCGTGGACTCCCTACTTCGCGTCGGAGGACGTGGATCTGACGGCCGAGACGGTGCGCAGTCGCGGCGGCACGATCGGCGTGGGACCGCTGGACGCCGCCGACGCCGGCCGTCTGGCCATCGGCTCCGACCTCTCGGGCGCGGTCTTCGGTATCTGGCAGGCGGCCGCACACCGCGGCACCGCCGTCTCGGGCGTTCCCGGCACACCTGCCTGGAACGAGCTGCTGACCTTCGAGTCGGCGAGCGTCGCCAAGTTCTACCGGACGGTGTTCGGCTACGAGGAGGAGCCGGTGGTCTCCGCCGACCTCGACTACGTGACCCTGCGCCTCGGCGGCGAACCCGTCGCCGGCATCCACGGCCTGGGGCGCGCCCTGCCCCGCGACCGGGGACCGCACTGGGTCACGTACTTCCAGGTCGCCGACGTCGACGACGCCCTGGACCACCTCGTCCGCCTGGGCGGGCACGTCCTCGAGCCGGTGCACGACACCGCCCATGGACGGGTGGCGAGGGTGGCGGACCCGGAGGGGGCGCGGTTCGCGCTGCTGCAACGGCCGAGCTGACAGCCGGAGCGCCGGCCGCAGGTCAGGCGGACGTCATCGGCAGCACGTCCGGGGACAGGGCCGCCGCGCGGGCCGTCGCCGCGGTCATCCGGCGACGGTGGTGACGGCGGCACAGGACCTCGTACCCCACCTCGTCGGGAGCGTGGGTGACGTCGCCGACGACCACTTGGGCGCCCTCGACGACCATCACCCCGCCTATCGTGCGGGCGTTGTGCGTGGCGCGGGCTCCGCACCAGCACAGGGCCTCGACCTGGAGCACCTCGACCCGGTCGGCCAGTTCCACCAGCCGCTGCGAGCCGGGGAACAGCTTGGAGCGGAAGTCGGTCGTGATGCCGAAGGCGTAGACGTCGAGGCTCAGGTCGTCGACCACGCGCGCGAGCTGGTCGATCTGCTCCGGTGCGAGGAACTGCGCCTCGTCGGCGATCACGTAGTCCGCGCGGCCGCCCTGCGAGAGGTGGTCGACGAGGTAGCCGTAGAGGTCCTGCCCGTCGCCGACCTCCACCGCGTCGGTGACCAGGCCCAGGCGCGAGGACAGCTTGCCCTCGCCGGCCCGGTCGTCGCGCGAGAAGATCATGCCCTGCAGGCCGCGCGCCGAGCGGTTGTGCTCGATCTGGAGAGCCAGCGTCGACTTCCCGCAGTCCATCGTTCCGCAGAAGAACACCAGCTCGGGCATGTGGAGTTGAGCACCTTTCGGCGTGGAAGGTCGGGGTGGGGCTGTTTCAGGAGCGTACTTCGAGCAGGGGGACCAGCTGCTCGGCGGGGGTCATCGAACCGTGGTTGCCGACCATCGCCGACTCCTTGGGCTCCCGCTCGGAGGCGATGAGCAGGACGTCGTCCCGCGCGGCCGCGACCACGTCACCGATCCTGCCGTACACCCGCTCGTCGATCCGCGGGCCGAACCAGCCCGCCGCGATGGCCTCGTCGCGTGAGGCCACCCAGAACTGCTCGCCGAGCACCTCGCGCCAGCAGGTCAGGACATCGTTCGCCGCGCCGGGCACCGCGTAGACATGGCGGGCGCGGCCCTCGCCGCCGAGGAGGGCCACACCGGCGCTCAGCTCCCAGTCCTCGTCGAAGTCGATGCGGTGCTGCTCGTCGAACGGCACGTCGATCATGCCGTGGTCGGCGGTGACGTAGAGCGCGCTGCGCGGCGGCAGCTGCTCGGCCAGGCGCTGGACCAGGCGGTCGGCGTACATGAGCTGGCCGCGCCAGGCGTCGGAGTCGACGCCGAAGCGGTGGCCGGCGCCGTCGACCTCGGCGAAGTAGGTGTACACCAGGGAGCGGTCGCCCGCGGCCAGTTGCTCGGCCGCCAGGTCCATACGGTCCTCGCCGGTCAGCCGCCCCAGGAACGTTCCGCCACTGAGCGCGACCCTCGTCAGCGGGGTGTTCTCGAAGGTCGGGGACGACACCTGCGCGGCGTGCACCCCGGCCGCATGTGCCAGCTGGAAGACCGTGGGGTACGGCTGCCAGGGGCCGGGCGGGGTCCACGGCTGCCAGCGCAGCTGGTTCATCAGCTCGCCGGTGTCCGGGTTGCGGACGGTGTAGCCGGGCAGGCCGTGCGCGCCGGGCGGCAGGCCGGTGCCGACGGAGGCGAGGGAGGTGGCCGTGGTCGCCGGGTAGCCGGCGGTGAGCGGACGCCCGGTGCCACCGCGGGAGGTGGCGAGCAGGGACGTCATGAACGGGGCGTCCTCGGGGTGCGCCCGCAGCTGCTCCCAGCCGAGGCCATCGATCAGGAACACGCAGTTCCGGTCGGCGGGGGCCAGCTCGGTGATCGTGGCGCTCATGTCCGGTACGCCGAGGCCTGCGGCCAGGGTGGGCAGGAGGTCGGCGAGTGATCCGCTGCCGTACTCGGGGGCGGGCGCGGAGGCGATGGTGAGCGGTTCGGGGTCGTGGTCCCAGGCCGTCATGGGCTGTGCCATCAGCGGGTCGTGTCCGCGGTCGCCTCGGAGAGGGCCTGCGCGAACGCGAGCGCCTCGCGCACGGTCTCCGGTCCGTCCCCGGCCTCGCTGACGCGCAGACTGAGGTCGTCCGCCGTCGAGTTGCCGGTGTAGCCGTGGTCCGCCTCGCAGTTGGGGTCGCCGCAGGCGGCCGGCTCCAGGTCGATGCGGGAGACGGCGCCCCAGCCGATGGTGAGGACGACCTCGCGGGGCAGGGTTCCCGGCTTGTACGACTCGGGGTTGGCGACCACGCGGCTGACCACGATCGACGAGATGCGGCCGATCTTCACGGACTCCGTCGACGTCGTGGCGTACGGCGTCGGGGAGGTGCTGTCGGCGGCCTGTTCGTCGGTGTGGCTGACGATGAAGCGGTTGTCCGTGAGGACGAGCACCGTCACGTGCCGCCGCACCTCGTTCTGGTCGAACGTCGTCTCCTGGTGGACCAGGAACGACCGCATGGGCTCGCCGCCCACGGCGGCTTCCACCGCCTCGGCCACGAGGGCCGGGTAGTAGCCGCTGCGCTCGATCGCCGCCCGCAGCCCCTGGGTCGTCGTACTGGTCTTGGCCATGAGGTCCATCCTACGGGGGACCACTGACTGCGAGGGACAGCTCGCCCCCTGTCAGTAGGCGGGGAGGGTCCGCGGGCCGAGGTCGTCGCGCGCGGGCGGGGGTGCGAGGCGGACGGAGGCGCCGAGGACGCTCAGGCCGTGCGAGGCGACGACGACCGGTTCCAGGGTGACCGCGACGACCTCGGGGTGGTCGTCGACCAGCCGGGACACCCGCAGCAGCAGTTCCTCCAGGGCGCGGGTGTCGGCCGGTGCGGAGCCGCGCCAGCCGAACAGCAGGGGGGCGGTGCGGATCGAGCGCACCAGCGAGGTCGCCTCCCGGTCGGTGACCGGGATGAGCCGGTGCGCCGTGTCCCCGAGCAGCTGCGAGGCGGCGCCGGCGAGCCCGAAGGAGAGCACGGCTCCGGCCGCGGGGTCGATGACGGCCCGTACGACGACGTCCACGCCGCGCGGCGCCATCCGCTGCACCACGGGGCGCAGCTCCTCCGGCGCGCCGAACTGCTCGGTCAACTCGGCGTACGCCTGGCGCAGTTGGTCTTCGCCGGCGAGGTCGAGGCGGACACCGCCCAGGTCGGCACGGTGCCTGAGGTGCGGGGCGGTGGCCTTGAGGGCCACGGGGTAGCCGAGGGTGCGGGCGGCTTCGGCGGCGGCGTCGGGGGTCGGGGCGGGCAGGGCGCGGTGGACCTGGACGCCGTAGTGGCCGAGGAGGTCGCAGGTGTCGTCCGTGCCGAGCGTGAGTCCCTGCCCGCGCGTGAGCAGGCCGTCGATCAGCGCGGCGGCGCCCTTCTCGTCGATGTCCTCGTACTCGGGCACCTTGCCGGGGTCGGAGGCGTCGCGCCGCCACTGCGCGTAGGTGACGGCCTGGCCGAGGGCGCGGACGGCGCGCTCGGCGGCGGGGTAGGCGGGGATGAGGCGGGCGCCCTCCGGGGCCTCGGTCGTGGGGAGGCGTTCTTCGACGGGTGCCGGACCGGGGGCGGTCTGCGACGGGGTGCCCGCTGCGGCCTGCGGTGCCGTGCTCGCCGCCGCCGACAGGGCCTCCGCCAGGCCGCCGAGCTCCACGTGGACCACCAGGACCGGCTTGGCCGGGGCGGCGGCCGAGGCCGAGCGCAGGGCCTGCGCGAGGGCGGCGTCGCCGACCGAGCCCTCCCCCACCGCCGGTATGGCGGTGACGACGACGGCGTCGCACCGGTCGTCGGCCAGCGCGCGGGACAGGGCGGCGTGGAAGTCGGCCGCGGAGGCCGCGGTGGTCAGATCCTGCGGGGGGTGCGGCCTCAGCCCCTCGGCGAGGCACGCGTCGTAGGTGAGCAGGCCGAGCGACTCCGAGTTGCCCAGGATCGCGACCCGGGGGCCGGCGGGCAGGGGCTGGCGGTCGAGCAGCAGGCCCGCGTCCACCAGCTCGGTGATGGTGTCGACGCGGATGACGCCGGCCTGCCTCAGCAGCGCCGACACGGTCGCGTGCGGCAGCCGGGTCGCCCGTACGGCGTGCCCCTGGGGAGCGGCGCCGTGCCGCGCGCCCTGGACGACGACCAGGGGCTTCGCGGCGGCGGTCCGGCGGGCGAGACGGGTGAACTTACGGGGGTTGCCGATGGACTCCAGGTACATGAGGACGACGTCGGTGTCGGGGTCCTCGTACCAGTACTGCAGGACATCGTTGCCGGAGACGTCGGCGCGGTTGCCGGAGGAGACGAAGGTGGAGACGCCGGTCACACCCGTGACGCCGCCGCCGCGCCGGTGCAGCCGGGACAGCAGGGCGATGCCGATGGCGCCGGACTGGGCGAACAGGCCGATCCGGCCCGGGCGCGGCACCTCGGGGGCGAGAGAGGCGTTGAGCCGTACTCGCGGGGAGGTGTTGATGATGCCGAAGGCGTTGGGACCGATGATGCGCATGCCGTACGTGCGTGCGTGCCGCACGAGGGCGCGCTGGCGTTCGCGTCCCTCGGGGCCGCTCTCGGCGTACCCCGCGGAGACCACGACGAGCCCCTGCACGCCGTGTTCGCCGCACTCGGTGACGACCTCGGGGACGTGCTCGGCCGGCACGGCGACGACCGCGAGGTCGACCGGGCCGTCGATGTCCCGCACGGAGCGGTGCGCGGGCACCCCGTCGAGCTCCTTCTGCCCCTCGGGAAGGGCTTTGTTCACGGCGTACAGACGGCCGCTGTAGCCGGCGTCCCGGATGTTGCCGAGGACGCTGCGGCCCACGCCGCCGGGTGTGCGCCCGGCGCCGACGACCGCGACCGAGCCGGGGGCGAGCAGCCGCTGCACGGAGCGCGCCTCGGCGCGGTGTTCGCGCGCGTACTGCACGGCGAGGGAACGGTCGGTGGGTTCGAGGTCGAACTCCAGACGGACCACGCCGTCCTCGAAGCTGCGCTTCTGGGTGTAGCCGGCGTCCGTGAACACCTTGATCATCTTGTTGTTGGCGGGCAGCACCTCGGCGGCGAAGCGGCGGATGCCGCGCTCGCGGGCGACGGCGCCGATGTGTTCGAGCAGGGCGGAGGCGACCCCACGGCCCTGATGTGCGTCCTGCACGAGGAAGGCGACCTCGGCCTCGTCGGCGGGTGCGGACGCGGGCGTTCCGTCGGCGCCGATCCGGTCGTAGCGTACGGTGGCGATGAACTCGCCGCCGACCGTGGCCGCGAGTCCCACCCGGTCCACAAAGTCGTGGTGCGTGAAGCGGTGGACGTCCTTGGCGGACAGGCGAGGGTACGGCGCGAAGAAGCGGTAGTACTTCGACTCGTCGGAGACCTGCTCGTAGAAGCTGACCAGGCGATCGGCGTCATCAACGGTGATGGGCCGGATGCGCGCGGTACCCCCGTCGCGCAGCACCACGTCGGCTTCCCAGTGGGCGGGATACTCGTGCCGGTCCGGCGAGGTCTGCATGGGCCCCAGAGTACGGCTAGCGCCTGACAACGGCGCGAGGCAGTCTGTGGAGGGCGTCAGTCGGGTCGAGGCCGCGATCCGACGGCACCCCGGGGTGGTCTTCGAGGACTGCTCCCGGCGCAGCTTCACGATATGGGAAACTGGTCTAGACAACCCTGAACACCGAAGGGCAGCAACACATGGCTGAGCGCCGCGTCAACGTCGGCTGGGCCGAGGGTCTCCACGCCCGCCCCGCCTCCATCTTCGTCCGAGCCGCCACGGCCGCAGGCGTCCCGGTGACGATCGCCAAGGCAGACGGCAACCCCGTCAACGCGGCCTCGATGCTGGCCGTCCTGGGCCTCGGCGCCCAGGGTGGCGAGGAGATCGTCCTCGCCTCCGACGCCGAGGGCGCGGACGCCGCCCTGGACCGGCTGGCGAAGCTGGTCTCCGAGGGTCTCGAGGAACTGCCCGAGACCGTCTGATTTCCCGAGCGCCCGACCGGCGCACAGCGAAGGGCTCGTCCGAATTCACCGGGCGGGCCCTTCGCCATTCCCGGTCGGCACAGGACGGGAATTTCCCGATTCCGGACAGCGGAAATTCCGGGCATCGAAAACAGGCACCCGGGAATTAGTCGCTCCCTTTGTATACGGCTGCCGTGTTAATGCCGCAGGCCCGCCGTGTTTACGGGATGTTGCGAGTTCCTCACACGGTCGGCGCGCTCCCCGGCGGAGCCGAGACGCAGACGGTGCGCGCCCGTCGCGCGCTCGGTGTGCATCGCCGTGACCGCCCGCGCTCGCTCACTGTCCCCGCGCGCCACCGCGTCCACGATCGCGCCGTGCTCCGTCCAGGACTCCACCGGACTGACCGGCGCGTCCACGGCGTACATCCACGCGATCTTGTGTCGGAGCTGGGTGAGCACCGAGGTCAGCGCGGGACTGCCGGAGGCCTGGGCGAGCGTCTCGTGGAACCAGCCGCCGAGAGAGCGCAGGTCCTCGCTGTTCCCCCGGCGGGCCCGCTCCTGGCCCAGCCGGACCAGGCCGCGCAGCACCTTCAGATGCGACTCGGTGCGGCGCTGGGCGGCGCGGGCCGCTCCGAGCGGCTCCAGCAGCATGCGCATCTCCAGCAGGTCGGCGGCCTCCTGCTCGGTGGGTTCGGCCACACACGCGCCCGCATGCCGCCGGGTCACCACGAAGCCCTCGGCCTCCAGTGTGCGCAGGGCCTCCCGGACAGGGACCCGCGAGACGCCGTAGCGGCGCGCGAGGAGTTCTTCGGTGAGCCGACTGCCACGCGGGTGGGCACCGGCGACGATGTCGTCCCGGATGGCCGTGCACACCGAGTGCGCGGGAATACGCATGACCGACCTCCGCTTAATCCCCGTGAAACGCCGACGAGCGGCGCGTGTTCCGTGACTCTATTGCAATGAGCCGGAATTTCCGACGGCAGGCGGGAATCCATGGATATTTTTTGGACAGCCTGCCGCCGTAAACACCGAAAGCCCCGGCTCGGGGAGACGGGGCTGCGGGGAGAGCGGAGGGGTTCCGGTCAGAGGTTGACGCCGTGCGAGCGGAGGTAGGCGACCGGGTCGATGTCCGAGCCGTACTCGGGGCTCGTGCGGGCCTCGAAGTGCAGGTGCGGCCCGGTGACGTTGCCGGTCGCGCCGGACAGGCCGATCTGCTGGCCGGGGGTGACCTGCTGGCCCACCGAGACGCTGGTGGAGGACAGGTGGCCGTACTGGGTGTACGTCCCGTCGTTCATCTTGATCACGATCTGATTGCCGTAGGAGCCGCCCCAGCCGGCCTCGACGACGGTGCCCGCGCCGACCGCGTGGACAGAGGTGCCGGTGGCGGCGTGGAAGTCGACACCGGTGTGGCTGCCGGAGGACCACAGGCCGCTGCCGGCCTTGTAACCGGTGGAGACGTACGAGCCGGAGATCGGGGACACGAAGGTGTTGAGACGCTTGCGCTCGGCCTCGCGGGCGGCGCGCTCCTTGGCCTCGCGGGCCTTCTCGGCCGCCTCCTTGGCCCTCTCGGCCAGCTCCGCGGCGCGCTTGCGGGCGGCCTCCTCGGCCTTCCGCTTGGCGGCGGCCTCCTCGGCGGCCTGCTGCTGCGCGACGGCTTGGGCGTCGATCTGCTGGGCCGCGGTGTCGCCCATGGTGACGACCGGAGTGAGGCCCGTCTGCTCGGCGCCGGGCTCGGCGGCGAAGGCCGCAGGGGCCGCCACGGTGCCGATCACGCCGGTGGTGGCGAGGGCCGCGACGCCCGCCGCACGGGCGGTGCCGCGCTGGATCCTGCTGGGACGACGGTGCTTCCCGGTGGCGCGAGTGAACGCCATGTGGTGGCTGGTCCTTTCCTTCCTTCTCGCCTACCGGGTTAGCTGACGGGTTCGGAGCAGGAAGGTCTCCTACGGACTCCCTCGCGGCTCGCGCGGGCGTCCGATTCACCCCAGGGACTGCGGTGGGTCCCCGGCTCCCCTGGCTCGCGCCGTACGGGGACTCGGCGATGACTGTCCGGTGCCGCGGGTGCGGCGCACTGCCTGACGAACAGCCCGGATGACGCTAAGCGGCGCCACTTTCAATTCCCAAACGGATCCCGGCTTTTGTAGCGCATCCCACAGGGCAGACAGGCAACATCCGTATCGATTCGGGCATAAAGGGGCCCTGGTGCCTCAGAAGACAACCAGGGCCCCTGCGCGCGCGTGCCGCTACTCGGCGGCGACGACGGTGACTTCGCCGATGCCCAGAGCCTCGACAGGCGCCTTGATCTGCGCCGCGTCACCGACGAGGACGGTCACCAGACGGTCCACCGGGAAGGCGCTCACGGCCGCGGCGGTGGCCTCCACGGTTCCGGTCGCGGCGAGCTGCCGGTACAGCGTGGCCTGGTAGTCGTCGGGCAGGTGCTGCTCGACCTGGTCGGCCAGCGTGCTCGCGACGGCCGCCGCCGTCTCGTACTTCAGCGGGGCCACGCCCACCAGGTTCTGCACGGCGACGTCCCGTTCGGCTTCGGTCAGCCCCTCGGCCGCGAGGGTGCGCAGCACCGTCCAGAGGTCCTGCAGGGCGGGGCCGGTATTGGGCGTGTCGACGGAACCGCTGATGGCGAGCATGGCGGCACCCGTGCCGTCCGGGGTGGACCTGAGGACCTGGCCGAACGCCCGCACGCCGTAGGTGTAGCCCTTCTCCTCACGCAGGACGCGGTCCAGGCGGGAGGTGAGGGTGCCGCCGAGGCAGTACGTGCCGAGCACCTGGGCGGGCCACACGCGGTCGTGCCGGTCCGGGCCGACCCGGCCGATCAGCAGCTGCGTCTGGACGGCGCCGGGGCGGTCCACGATGACGACCCGGCCGGTGTCGTCGGCGGTCACCGGCGGCACGGGGCGCGGCTCGGCCGAGGAGCCCGTCCAGGCACCCAGCGTGTCCCCGAGCAGGGCGTCGAGGTCGATGCCGGTGAGGTCGCCGACGACCACGGCGGTGGCCGTGGCGGGGCGGACGTGCTTCTCGTAGAAGCCGCGTACGGCCGCGGAGTCGATCGTGGCGACCGTCTCCTCACTGCCCTGCCGGGGCCGCGACATGCGCGAGCCCGTCGGGAACAGCTCCTTGGAGAGCTCCTTGGCGGCGCGGCGGGAGGGGTTGGCCAGCTCGTGCGGGATCTCGTCGAGGCGGTTGTTCACCAGCCGCTCGACCTCGCTGTCGGCGAACGCGGGCGCCCTCAGGGCGTCGGCGATCAGGTTCAGCCCCTTGGCGAGCCGCGAGGCCGGCACCTCCAGGCTGATCCGGACGCCGGGGTGGTCGGCGTGCGCGTCGAGGGTGGCGCCCGCACGCTCCAGCTCGGCGGCGAACTCCTCGGCGGAGTGCTTGTCGGTGCCCTCGGAGAAGGCCCGGGCCATGATCGTGGCCACACCGTCGAGGCCGGCCGGCTCGGCGTCCAGGGGGGCGTCCAGCAGCACCTCCACGGCGACGACCTGCTGGCCGGGGCGGTGGCAGCGCAGCACCGTCAGGCCGTTGTCGAGCGTGCCGCGCTCGGGGGCCGGGAACGCCCACGGCCGGGCGTCGCCCGCCTGCGGCCGGGGGTGGAAGTCCATCGTGGCGAGCTCGGTCACTTGGCCGCCTCCTCGTTCTCGTCGGTGGCCGCGGCTGCGGCGTCCTCGGTGGCGTCCTCGTCGGCGACGGGCTCGTAGACGAGCACCGCGCGGTTGTCGGGCCGCAGGCGGACCTTGGCGACCTCCTGGACCTCCTCCGCCGTGATCTCCAGCACACGCTGGACGGCGGTCAGGGCGAGCTGCGGGTCGCCGAACAGCACGGCGTACCGGCACAGTTCGTCGGCGCGGCCCGCGACCGTGCCGAGCCGGTCCAGCCACTCGCGCTCCAGCTGGGCCTGGGCGCGCTCCATCTCCTCGGCCGTGGGGCCCTCCTCGGCGAACCGGGCGAGCTCCTCGTCGATGGCGGTCTCGATGACCGGAACCTCCACGTCACCGGAGGTCTTCACGTCCAGCCACCCCAGGGAGGGGGCCCCGGCGAGCCGCAGCAGGCCGAAGCCGGCGGCCACGGCCGTACGGTCGCGCCGTACGAGGCGGTTGTAGAGGCGGGAGGACTCGCCGCCGCCGAGGACGGTGAGGGCGAGGTCGGCCGCGTCGCACGCGCGCGTGCCGTCGTGCGGAAGCCGGTAGGCGGCCATCAGGGCGCGCGCCGGGACCTCCTCCTCGACGACCTCGCGCAGCTGCTCGCCGATGGTCTCCGGCAGCGAGCCGTCGCGCGGGGCCGGCTTGCCGTCGTGACCGGGGATGGAGCCGAAGTACTTCTCGACCCAGGCGAGGGTCTGCTCCGGGTCGATGTCGCCGACCACGGAGAGCACGGCGTTGTTCGGCGCGTAGTAGGTGCGGAAGAACGCGCGGGCGTCCTCCAGGGTCGCCGCGTCCAGGTCGGCCATCGAGCCGATCGGGGTGTGGTGGTAAGGGTGGCCCTCGGGGTAGGCGAGGGCGGTCAGCTTCTCGAAGGCGGTGCCGTAGGGGACGTTGTCGTAGCGCTGGCGGCGCTCGTTCTTGACGACATCGCGCTGGTTCTCCATCGACTCGTCGTCGAGCGCGGTCAGCAGCGAGCCCATGCGGTCGGCCTCCAGCCAGAGGGCGAGCTCCAGCTGGTGGGTGGGCATGGTCTCGAAGTAGTTGGTCCGCTCGAAGCTGGTCGTGCCGTTCAGCGAGCCGCCCGCGCCCTGGACGAGCTCGAAGTGGCCGTTGCCCTTGACCTGGGCGGATCCCTGGAACATCAAGTGCTCGAAAAGGTGAGCCAGGCCGGTGCGCCCCTTGACTTCGTGGCGTGAGCCGACGTCGTACCAGAGGCACACCGCCGCGACCGGGGTCAGGTGGTCCTCGGAGAGCACCACGCGCAGGCCGTTGGCCAGGCGGTGCTCGGTCGCTGTCAGGCCCCCGGAGCCTGCCTGGGCTGTGGCCGTGTGACCCATGGGCATGTACGTCCCTTCGATCGCGAAGCGGTTGTTCAGACCGCGGATTCCTGCCGGTCCTGCCACTGTATGCAAGCGTGCGAAGCCCTGGTGAAGTTCCCGGCCGCGACCTGGGTCCGACAGCGCCAGAGGCCGCCCCGGACCGGGTCCTGGTGCCGCTTGTCAGTGCGGCGGTCCACAATGGTCGGCGTCAGATCCGGATCGCAGCAGCATGAGCGAGCCGCAGGGGCGGTCGGTGGCGAGTGGACGAGCGCGTGTCAGGCCCGAAGGGCTGAGCACGGTCGGCCTCTCGTCAGCGGCATGAACACCCCGTAGGCGAGCGACCAGTAACAGGAGGAGCCGGCAGCGATGGCCCGCCGCAGCACGAAGACCCCGCCGCCCGACGACTCGTACGAGGAGCGGATCCTCGACATCGACGTCGTCGACGAGATGCAGGGCTCCTTCCTCGAGTACGCGTACTCGGTCATCTACTCCCGCGCCCTGCCGGACGCACGCGACGGCCTCAAGCCGGTGCACCGCCGCATCGTCTACCAGATGAGCGAGATGGGCCTGCGCCCCGAGCGCGGATACGTCAAGTGCGCCCGTGTCGTCGGCGAGGTGATGGGCAAGCTGCACCCGCACGGCGACGCGTCGATCTACGACGCCCTCGTGCGCATGGCCCAGCCCTTCTCGATGCGGGTCCCCCTGGTCGACGGCCACGGCAACTTCGGCTCGCTCGGCAACGACGACCCGCCGGCAGCCATGCGGTACACCGAGTGCCGGATGGCCGAGGCGACGAGCCTGATGACGGAGTCGATCGACGAGGACACCGTCGACTTCAATCCCAACTACGACGGCCAGGAGCAGGAGCCGGTGGCCCTGCCGGCCGCCTTCCCGAACCTCCTGGTCAACGGCGCCTCGGGCATCGCCGTCGGCATGGCCACGAACATGGCGCCGCACAACCTGCGCGAGGTCATCGCCGCCGCCCGCCACCTGATCCGGTACCCGAACGCGGATCTCGACGCCCTGATGAAGCACGTCCCCGGCCCCGACCTGCCGACCGGCGGCCGCATCGTCGGCCTGTCCGGCATCCGGGACGCGTACGAGACGGGCCGCGGCACGTTCAAGATCCGGGCGACGGTGTCGGTGGAGCCCGTGACGGCCCGCCGCAAGGGTCTCGTCGTCACGGAGCTGCCCTTCACGGTCGGCCCCGAGAAGGTCATCGCCAAGATCAAGGACCTGGTCGGTTCGAAGAAGATCCAGGGCATCGCCGACGTCAAGGACCTCACCGACCGCGCGCACGGCCTGCGCCTGGTCATCGAGATCAAGAACGGCTTCGTGCCGGAGGCGGTCCTGGAGCAGCTGTACAAGCTGACGCCGATGGAGGAGTCCTTCGGCATCAACAACGTGGCCCTGGTCGACGGCCAGCCGCTCACACTGGGCCTGAAGGAGCTCCTGGAGGTCTACCTCGACCACCGGTTCAACGTCGTACGGCGGCGCTCGGAGTTCCGCCGCGGCAAGAAGCGCGACCGGCTGCACCTGGTCGAGGGCCTGCTGACGGCTCTGCTGGACATCGACGAGGTCATCCGTCTGATCCGCTCCAGTGAGAACTCCGCGCAGGCCAAGCAGCGCCTGATGGAGCAGTTCTCGCTGAGCGAGGTGCAGACGCAGTACATCCTTGACACGCCGCTGCGCCGTCTGACCAAGTTCGACCGCATCGAGCTGGAGTCCGAGAAGGACCGGCTCAACGCGGAGATCGAGGAACTGACGCGGATCCTCGACTCGGACACGGAGCTGCGCAAGCTGGTCTCCTCCGAACTGGCCACGGTCGCCAAGAAGTTCGGCACCGACCGGCGTACGGTCCTGCTGGAGTCGGGCGGTGCCCCGGTCGCGGCCGTGCCGCTCCAGGTGGCCGACGACCCGTGCCGGGTGCTGCTGTCCTCGACGGGTCTGCTGGCCCGCACGGCCGGCAACGAGCCGTTCGCGGAGGACGCCGGTGCCAAGCGCGTGAAGCACGACGTGATCGTCTCGGCGGTGCCGGCCACCGCACGCGGCGAGGTGGGCGCGGTCACCTCCGCGGGCAGGCTGCTGCGGCTGAACGTGATCGACCTGCCCCAGCTCCCGGAGACGCCGGCGGCGCCGAACCTCGCGGGGGGCGCCCCGCTGGCGGAATTCGTCTCCCTGGAGGACGACGAGACGGTGGTCTGCCTGGCCACGCTCGACGAGTCGTCGCCGGGCCTGGCGCTCGGTACGGCACAGGGCATCGTCAAGCGCGTGGTGCCGGACTATCCGGCCAACAAGGAAGAGCTCGAGGTGATCACCCTCAAGGAGGGCGACCGGATCGTCGGCGCGGTCGAGCTGCGCACCGGTGAGGAGGACCTGGTCTTCGTCACCGACGACGCGCAGCTGCTGCGCTTCCAGGCGTCCCAGGTCCGCCCGCAGGGCCGCCCGGCCGGCGGTGTGGCCGGCATCAAGCTCACCGAGGGCGCGAAGGTCATCTCCTTCACCGCGGTGGACCCGGCCGTGGACGCCGTCGTCTTCACCGTCGCGGGCTCGCGGGGCACGCTGGACGACTCCGTCCAGACCACGGCCAAGCTGACCCCGTTCGACCAGTACCCGCGCAAGGGCCGCGCCACCGGTGGTGTCCGCTGCCAGCGGTTCCTGAAGGGCGAGGACTGCCTGTCCCTGGCCTGGGCGGGCCCCGTTCCCGCCCTGGCGGCCCAGAAGAACGGCACCCCGGCCGACCTTCCGGAGATCGATCCCCGCCGCGACGGCTCGGGGGTGTCCCTGGCGAAGACGGTGGCGGTGGTGGCCGGGCCGGTCTAGGCCGGGTCCACGAGGTCCTCCTCGGGGTCGCGTACGTACCGCAGGACGCCCCACATGCCGTGCTCGTCGGCGTGTGGGGCCTCGCTCCTGCACTCCTCCAGCTCCTTGTCCAGGGCGGAGGCGTCGATCCCGGAACCGATGAGGACCAGCTGGGTGAGGCGCTCGTCGCCGCCCGGCCAGGGCTCCGGGTAGAAGCGCAGGAACCGTCCGACGGCATGGACAACGTAACGGTTGCGGACGTCGTACGGCCCGAAGTCGACGTAGCCCTTGATGCGGTACAGCCCCTCGGGCCGGCTGTCGAGAAACGTCATCAGCCGGCGCGGGTCGAGGGGTTCCCGGGAGACGAACGACAGGCTGTCGTACGCGGCGTGCAGGTGGCCGGCGTGGCCGTCCGCGCCGTGCTGGTGCGGCTGGCCGTCGTGCGGGTCGTGGCCGTGGCCTCGTGGGCCGCCTTCGTGCGGGTCGTCTTCGTGCGGGTGGTCTGCATGCAGGTCGTCCGTGTGCAGGTCGTCCGTGTGCAGGTCGTCTGCGTGCAAGTCGTCCGAGTGCAAGTCGTCTGCGTGCAGGTCGTCGAAGGAGAGCTGCCCGATGCGCTCCTCGCTGGGCCGGCAGTCGAAGAGGAACTCGGGGTCGATCCGGCCGTAGGTGGCCGGGACGACGGCAGCGCGATCGACGAGGGACCGGACCAGCCGGAGGACACGTTCGCCGTCCTCCGCCCGGTCGAGCTTGTTGACCACGACGAGGTCGGCCAGCGCGAGATGCCGGTCGATCTCGGGGTGCCTGGCCCGGGTGTCGTCGAACTCGGCGGCGTCGACGACCTCGACGAGCCCTCCGCAGACGACCCCGGGATGCTCGCTGGCGAGCAGCATCCGCACGAGTTCCTGCGGCTCGGCGAGACCGCTGGCCTCGATGACGATGACGTCGATGCCGAGGGAGGGCTCCGCAAGCCGCTCCAGGTACTGGTCCAGTTCGCTCGCGTCGACGGCACAGCACAGACAGCCGTTGCCGAGGGAGACCGTCGAATCGCCGAGCGCTCCCGCCACGGCCATCGCGTCGATCTCGATCGCCCCGAAGTCGTTGACGATCGCGCCGATACGGCTGCCGCCGCTGCGGTGCAGCAGGTGATTGAGCAGGGTGGTCTTTCCCGAGCCGAGGAATCCGGCCAGGACGACAACCGGGATCTGCTGCGGTTTCGGGCTCGGCTGGCTCACCGTGCGACCTCTCTCGCGCCGACGCGTGCACCGGCTCGCGTTCCCGGCACACGTGGGGAATGGGGATGCCGCCCCAGGATACGAGCCGTGGGATCCACACCGAAGTGAACGATGGCCGCAGCACTCGCGGAGCAGACGTCGGGCATGGCGCCAGTTGTGCGACCCTCACTTCCCTCCGTGCGCCTCCTCTCCGCCTCGCCGCCGGTCAGAACCGCTCGGCACTCTGGGAGACGGCAAGCGCCGCCCACCGCTCGCCGGTCCCCTCCAGGCGACCCGCACCCCGACGACCGGCGGACGGCCACTGGCAGCGCCCCCAGGAAGCAGCGCCAGTTCCTCTTCGCCAACGCCCTCTGAATCAGCGCCCTGTGCTGCTACCGCATGGGCACCTGACGAGTGTGGCGTTCTTCGGCTTCGTCCGGAACGTGCTGCGGAGCGACGAGGCCGGGCTCGGGCGCCTGGGCAGGCATCTCACGTGCGGCTGGAGGACACGGACACGGCCGAGTGGGGGGCGGTCGGGGACCCGCCGAGCGAGAAGCTCCAGGCCCCGGCCCAGGCTCCGAACGTCGCGGATCCCTTTCCTGAACGCATCACTCGGCTGAGCGGTAACGAACCAATAACCGACGCGTTTCCCCAGGCGCCGACAAGGTTGACTGCCGCGCATCCCGCGGACCGGACCAACCGACCATCGCCGACCGGCGCTCCACGCCGCCCGATTGTCGAGGGCCCCGGCCCCACAGGGCCGCATCGCGCCGCCTCGTACAGAGGTCACAGGAGACCTCGTGGAGGGAACACGAAATGAAGAGCGACCGCACCGAGGAGAAGCATGAGCAGGCCCCGGCCCTGGACATCCGCATCGGCGGATTCCGTATGACGGTCCAACGCATGCCGGTGCGGCTGTTGACGGTCCTGATGACATGCGGCGGATCCGCGTTCACGGCATGGTTCGCATCGAGGTGAACGGCGGGCAGCGTCACGCGAACCACGCCCGGAGGACAGTCGGTTGACAACGCCGGGCCCCCACCCGGCGGTGCTTTGCCTCAGGCGGGCACAGGCGCCGGCGCCTCCGGCCCCACATACCGTGCCACCGGCCTGATGATCTTCGGGTCCTCCGCCTGCTCCAAGATGTTGGCACTCCAGCCCACGGCCCGGGCGGCGGCGAACGTCGGGGTGAACATCTCGCGGGGCAGCCCGCAGAGTTCCATGACCACGCCCGCGTAGTACTCGACGTTGGTGTGGAGTTCCCGGCCCGGCTTCAGCTCCGCCAGGATCTCCTCGATGCGACGTTCGACCTCGACGGCGAAGTCCACTCGCGGACCGCCGAACCCCAGGGCGACCTCTCGCAGCATCCGGGATCGCGGGTCCTCCGTGCGGTAGATCGCGTGCCCGAACCCCATGATGCGCTCACCGGCGAGCACCCGCCGGCGCACCCAGGGGCCGATGCGGTCCGGGGTGCCGATCGCGTCCAGGGTGTCCAGCGCCCGGCTGGGCGCACCCCCGTGCAACGGGCCCGACAGCGCCGCCACCGCTCCGGCCAGGCACGCCGCCACATCCGCGCCCGTCGACGCGATGACCCGGGCAGTGAAGGTTGATGCATTGAATCCGTGATCAATGGTTGAGATCAGGTATTGCTCGATGGCTCGGGCGTGCGGCTCGGCCGGCACCGAACCGGTCAACATGTACAGGTAGTTCGCCGCGTAGGCCAGATCCTCGCGCGGCTCCACCGGTTCGAGTCCCCGGCCAAGCCGGTGCAGGGCGGTGAGCAGCGTGGGTACGGCCGCGGCCGCCTCGATCGTGTCCTGCCGGCGCCGGTCGGCGTCGATGTCGTACACGGGACGGAACCCCCTGGCCGCGCCCAGGAGCGACAGCGCGGTGCGCATCCCGGCGAGCGGCCCTGAACGCCCGCCGGCCGCAGCGATGGCCGGCAGCGCCGCTCGCACCTCGCCGGGCAACCGCCGCAGCGCGGCGGTCTCGGCGGCGAAGGCCGCGCTCTGCTCGGCATCCGGCAGCTCTCCGCGCACGAGCAGATGCCAGACGTCCTCGAAGCCGCGGGTCCGGGCGAGGTCGACGGCCGAGTACTGCCGGTAGTGGTAGAAGCCCTCCAGACCGCGGACGTCACCGATGCGGGTGTCGGTGACGACGACACCGGCGAGCCCCCGGGGCGCTTCGACGAGAGTGACTGCTGACCTGTTCACGGACATGACTTCCTCCCTGGACTTGATTCGACTGTCCATGATTGATTTAAGTCGTGTCAATATTGATTGAATCAACATGACAGTCAATGGTCCGCTAGATGGATACGGTGACCCCCATGCGCGATCAAGAACCCGTTCCCCTGGACGCGGAACGGCGGCTGAGCACCAAGGAAGCCGCCGAACTGCTCGGCGTGAAGCCGGAGACCGTGTACGCGTACGTGAGCCGGGGCCAGCTGAGCAGCCGGCGGGTGAGCGGCGGCCGGGGAAGCACCTTCGACGCCGGGGAGGTGGAGGCCCTCGCCCGGCGCAACAGGCGGGAGGGCTCGGGCGGTTCCGGCTCCGGCGGCGAGCTGTCCGTCCGCACCCGCATCACGCTCATCGAGAGCGACCGCTACTTCTTCCGCGGTGTCGACGCGGTGGACCTGGCCGCAGGCCACACCTACGAGGAGGTCGCCGAGTGGCTGTGGACGGGCCGGATGCTCCCGGGCAGCACGTTCACCGCGCCCGCCGCTTCCGTCGCCGTCGCCCGCCGTGCCGTCGACGCACTGCCCGAACACGCCGCCCCGACCGACCTGTTGCGGGTCGCGACGATCGCCGCCGCTACCGCCGACCCGCTGCGGTTCGACCTGTCCGAGGACGCCGTGCTCGGCACCGCGCGCACCCTCATCCCCACCCTCGTGGCCGCTCTGCCTCCGGCAGGCCACCAGCGCCGCGACGAGGGCCCCCTGGCCCACCGCCTGTGGTCCCGGCTGTCGGTGCACAAGGACCCCGACGAGGCGTCCCTGCGCGCCCTGGACGCCGCCCTCGCCCTCCTCGTCGACCACGACCTGGCCGCCTCCACCCTCGCGGTGCGCGTCGCCGCGTCGGCCCGTGCCCACGCCTACGCGGCGGTCTCCGCCGGGCTGGGCGTGATCGAGGGCCCGCTGCACGGCGCGGCCAGTGGGCTCGCCCACCGGCTGCTGCAGGACGTGCTCGACCAGGGCGACGCGGCACCCGTGATCGCGGACGAACTGCGCGCCGGCCGCCGCATCCCGGGCCTGGGACACCGGCTCTACCCCGGCGAGGACCCACGCGCGCGTGCCCTGTTCGCGCTCCTGGAGCAGATCCCGCGCGCGGAGCCCGCTCTCCTCGCGGCCCGCGACATCGTGGAGACCACTGCCCGCCACGCCCCCCTGCACGCCAACGTGGACCTGGCCCTGGCCGTGCTCACCGCTTCCTGCGGCATGGCACCGACCGCGGGCGAGACGATCTTCGCCGTGGCCCGCACGGCGGGGTGGATCGCCCACGCGCTGGAGGAGTACGGCGAACGCCCGCTGCGGATGCGCCCGAGCGGTCTCTACACAGGTCCGAAGCCTCCGCAGCCACTGCCGGAGTAGCGCAGGACGGGGCCGAAAGTCGCCGCGACCGAAGTCAGGTTAGGCTCACCTCTGTGAGTACGTGCTCAAGCGTCTCCCGGAACTTCGACGAGCCCGTTTCGGGAACCGCGGCCACCGCGAGGACCTGGCTGTTGCTGGAACAGCCCGGTCCGTGGGGCGCCAAGGCGCTCACTTCGAGCCACCTGGACCCCGCCCTGGGGCGTGCCCTGGAGGCTGCCGCGAAGGACACGGGCGTCCGCATCGCGCTCATCCGCCGCCCCGGGCGCCACGCGGACCGCCGCATGCCCGCAGCACGCCGGGTGTACGCGGCGCACGTCGTCCCGGGAAACGTGTGGCTGCACAGCGCCTCGACCTCGGCCCCCGGGCAACTGCTCGATCTCGACTTCGCCGCTCTCGGCCGGGGCGACCACCGCACGTTCGACGCGCTGCTCGGTGGCCGGCCTCACAACGGTGACCCGCTCGCCCTCGTCTGCACCAACGGCAAGCGTGACCGCTGCTGCGCGCTCCTGGGCCGGCCCCTCGCGGCCGAGCTGGCGACGTCCGGGGTGGAAGGCGTCTGGGAGGTCACCCATCTGGGTGGTCACCGCTTCTCCCCCACGGTGCTCGTACTGCCGTACGGGTACGCGTACGGCCGGGCCGAGGCTCACTCCCTCAAGGAGGTCCTGCACGGCGCCCGGGAGGGGCGGATCGTCGTGGAGGGGTGCCGGGGCAGCTCGGCCTGGGAACGGCCGGGCCAGGCCGCCGAGCTCGCCGTGCGCACCAGGACCGGCGAATACGACGCCCAGGCGCTGAGTGTCGTCCGGACGTCCGGTGCGGCCCCGCGCTGGGAGGTGACCGTCGCCCACATCGACGGACGCCGCTGGCAGGTCGACGTGGCCCAGAGCGCGGCCCTGCCGCCCCGACCGGAGAGCTGCGGGGCGTCCGTCCTCGGCTCGCCCGCGCGGATGGACGTGGTGGCGGTGCGCGAGGCGAGGCTGGCGACGGCGCTGGCCGGCTGACCGTCCGGCTCGCCTTCGGACCGCGCCGGCCCGTCCGGCAGGGCCCCCTCGCGTCCACCATGGATGCCGTCCATCAAGCATGGATGCCGCCGCTTCATACAGTGGCACTGCCTCTGCACACATTGATCTGGAGATCCACGCCACACCCGTCTAGGGCAGGTGGCCGGCCCCACGTACGGTCTTGGGTATGAGCCCCACTCCCCCCGCACGCCGCCTGCGCCTCGGCCTGCCCCGGCGGGTGTTCTCGCAGGTCCTGCTGATGCAGGTGGCGATCGCCGCGGGAGTCGCGGTGCTCGCGACCGGATTGTTCCTCGCGCCCCTCAGCAACCAGCTGGACGACCAGGCGATGCGGCGCGCGCTCGCGATCGCGCAGACGACCGCGCAGCAGCCCGGGCTCGCGGCCGAGGTGAGGGACACGCCTCCCTCGCCGAACGGCCCGGTGCAGAAGGAGGCGGAGCGGATCCGGAAGGTCACCAAGGCCGAGTACGTCGTGGTGATGGACTGGCGGGGCGTGCGCTGGTCGCACACGGACCCCAAGCAGATCGGCGGCATCGTCTCGACCGACCCCGGACAGGCTTTGGCCGGCAGGGAGGTCATGGAGATCGACAGCGGCACACTGGGCCGCTCCGCCCGGGGCAAGGTGCCGCTGCGCGACAGCGACGGCACCGTCGTCGGGGCCGTCTCGGTCGGCATCGCCTACGACAGCGTCCGTGCCCGCCTGATCCACGCGATCCCGGGGCTGCTCGCGTACGCCGGCGGTGCCCTGGCCGTGGGCGCGCTGGCCGCGTGGGTCACCTCCCGACGGGTTCAGCGGCAGACCAGGGACCTGGCCTTCTCGGACATCGCGGCGCTTCTGTCGGAACGCGAGGCGATGCTGCACGGCATCCGGGAGGGCGTCGTCGCCCTGGACCGCACCGGCCGCATCCGCCTCGTGAACGACGAGGCGCAGCGCTTGCTGGGCCTGGGGGAAACGATGGTGGGCCGTACGCCCGACGAGGCGCTCGGCGCGGGCCGTACGGCCGATGTGCTGGCCGGACGCGTCACCGGCACGGATCTGCTCACCGTGCGCGGGCAGCGGGTGCTGGTCGCCAACCGCATGCCCACAGACGACGGCGGCGCCGTGGCCACCCTGCGCGACCGCACCGAGCTGGAGCAGCTGGGCCGCGAACTGGACTCCACCCACGGCCTGATCGACGCCCTGCGCGCCCAGGACCACGAGCACGCCAACCGGATGCACACGCTTCTGGGGCTGCTCGAACTGGAGATGTACGACGACGCCGTCGAGTTCGTCGGCGAGGTGGTCGGCGACCACCGGGCCACCGCGGAACAGGTCACCGAGCGGATCGAGGACCCGCTGATCGCCGCCCTCCTGGTCGGCAAGGCGACCGTCGCGGCCGAGCGGGGCGTCGCCCTGTGGGTGTCGGACCGGACCCGGCTCCCCGACCGGCTGGTCGACCCGCAGGGGCTCGTCACCGTCGTGGGGAACCTGGTCGACAACGCCCTCGACGCCGTCGCCGGCAAGCCGCACGCGCGCGTGGAGGTCGAACTGCGCACCGAGGGGCGTACGGCGATGCTCAGGGTGTGCGACACCGGGCCGGGGATCCCGCCGGAGCACCGGGAGTTGATCTTCACCACGGGATGGTCTACGAAGAAGCCGCCGGCTCACCGCGAGCGGGGTATCGGACTCTCCCTGGTGCGCAGGCTGGCGGAGCGGCAGGGTGGCAGCGCGACCGTCGGCGAGGCGCACGGCGGGGGCGCGGAGTTCACCGTCGTCCTGCCCGAGGCGCTGGCCGAGCCGGGGCCCGAACCGGCCGTATCGACCGTGCCGTCAGCTCCGCAGACCGCCGAGGAGGAGTCGAGATGATCGAGGTCCTGGTCGTGGACGACGACATGAGGGTCGCGCGGGTCAACGCCGCCTACGTCGAGAAGGTGCCGGGCTTCCATGTGGCCGGGGAGGCCCACAGCGCCGCGGAGGCGCTGCACCGGCTGGAGACGCTGCCCCGGCTGGACCTCGTGCTGCTGGACCACTACCTCCCTGACGCGACGGGGCTCGCGGTCGTCCAGGAGATGCGGCGGCGCGGTGACCAGACCGACGTGATCATGGTGACGGCGGCCCGGGACGTCTCCACCGTGCAGGCGGCGATGCGGCACGGCGCACTGCAGTACCTGGTCAAGCCGTTCGCCTTCGCCGGCCTGCGCGCCAAGCTGGAGGCCTACGCGGAGCTGCGCCGCACCCTGGACGGTGGTGGAGAGGCGGAACAGGCCGAGGTGGACCGCATCTTCGGGGCCCTGTCGGCGCCGTCCGAGCCCGACCTGCCCAAAGGGCACTCCCCCACCACCGCGGAGCTGGTCCGCCAGTCTCTGATGCACGCGGACGGGCCCCTGTCCGCCCAGGAGATCGCCGAGCGCACCGGGGTGAGCCGCCAGACCGCCCAGCGCTACCTGAAGCTCTTGGAGCGCACGGGACGGGCCAGACTGACCCTCAAGTACGGCGACGCGGGCCGCCCGGAACACCGTTACGTGTGGGCGACCCGCGGCTAGGACGTCCGCCTGTCGGCCTGTCTACGAACTCGGTGATGATTCCCACGCCAACGAGGGCAGCAGCCCTACGCCGCTCCCGCCCCGGTCAGCGACCGCACCTCGGTCTCCGCGTGCTTGGCCTCGTCAGGGACCTCCGTCGAGGTGACCGTGCCCAGCCAGCCCGCGAGGAAGCCCAGGGGAATCGAGACCAGACCCGGGTTCTGCAGTGGGAAACACTGGAGGTCGATGCCCGGGAACAGCGAGTCCGGGCTGCCCGAGACCACCGGTGACAGCACCACGAGCACCACGGCCGGGACCAGACCGCCGTAGACGGCCCACACGGCGCCCCGAGTGGTGAAGCCGCGCCAGAACAGGGAGTAGAGCAGCACCGGCAGGTTTGCCGACGCGGCGACGGCGAAGGCCAGGCCCACCAGGAACGCCACGTTGAGGTCCCGCGCCAGCAGACCGAGGGCGATCGCCACCACGCCGACGCCGACGGCCGCGACACGGGCCACCGCCACCTCGCTGCGCGGCTTCCCGTCCCGGCGCCGCAGAGACGCGTACAGGTCGTGGGCCACGGACGCCGAGGACGCGAGCGTGATGCCGGCGACCACGGCGAGGATCGTGGCGAAGGCGACCGCGGCGACGATCGCGAAAAGGACCGTGCCGCCGGTGGATCCCGCCCCACCGCCCAGATCGAGCGCCAGCAGCGGGACCGCCGTGTTCCCCGCCGCGTTCGACCCGCGCACCGCGTCGGGGCCCAGGACAGCGGCCGCACCGAATCCGAGCACGATCGTCATGAGGTAGAAGCCGCCGATGAGCCCGACGGCCCAGACGACCGAACGGCGGGCGGCGCGCGCGGTCGGCACGGTGTAGAAGCGGGACAGGATGTGCGGCAGCCCCGCCGTACCCAGCACCAGAGCCAGCCCCAGACTGATGAAGTCGAAACGAGCGGTCCAGTCCCCGCCGTACTTCAGCCCCGGCGCCAGAAACGCTGCCCCGTGCCCGCTGCGCTCGGCCGCCGTGAGCAGCAACCGGTTCAGGTCGCCGTGAAATCGCATCAGGACGAGCGCCGTCAGCGCGATCGTGCCGCCGAGCAGCAGAACGGCCTTGACGATCTGGATCCACGTGGTCGCCCGCATCCCACCCAACGACACATAGATCACCATGAGCGCGCCCACGCCGATGACGGTCCAGGCTCGCGCGGCGTCGCTCGTGCCCCCGAGCAGCAGCGCCACCAGGCTGCCCGCGCCGACCATCTGTGCCACCAGGTACAGAACGGACACCGTGACCGAGGAGGTTCCCGCCGCGATCCGTACCGGCCGTTCCCTCATCCGGGCCGCCACGACGTCGGCGAGCGTGAACCGGCCGCAGTTGCGGACCAGTTCGGCCACCAGGAACAGCACCACCAGCCACGCCACGAGGAACCCGACGACATACAGCAGCCCGTCGTATCCGAACAGCGCGATGAGTCCGGTGACGCCCAGGAAGGACGCTGCCGACATGTAGTCACCCGCGATGGCAAAACCATTCTCCATGGGTGAGAAGAGCCGCCCGCCCGCGTAGAACTCCTCCGCCGAGCCACGCCGGTTGCGGCTGACCCATGTGGTGATCCCCAGCGTGACCGCGACGAACGCGCTGAAGAGCAGCAGCGCCAGCGTCTGGTGTTCCCCCGTCACGACGTACCACCGCTCACGCCACGTGTCAGTTCCTGTGTGTCCCACCGCAGTTCGAGCGCGGCTCGGTCCCTGCGCAGCCGCGCGTGCCGTGCGTACGCCCAGGTGAGCAGGAACGTGGACAGGAACTGCCCGAGCCCCGCCACCATCGCGACGTTCACCGCTCCCGCCACGGGCCGCGCCATCAGCTCCGGCACGGTCGTGGCAGCCACGACGTACCCCACGTACCAGGCGAAGAACGCGGCGAACGCCGGCACCACGAACCTCCGGTATCGCCGCCGCACCTCCTGAAAGGCCGCACTGCGCTGCACTTCCAGGTACACGTCGGCCGCCGCGGCCCCCGTCCCGTCCCCCGTCCGTGCCGACGGAACCATCGGTTGAGCCTGAGCCCCGTCGGCGTCCGACTCGCCCCAGCCGGAGGCCAGGGCGTCGTACCAGGGATCGTCGTACCTGAGCTGTCCGGCCTCCTCGGCCGGGACCGGGTCATGACCGTCGAGAGGCTCGACCCGATTCTCCTGGCCGGCCCCGCCGCCACGGGGACGGCCCTTGCTTGGCTGCATGCCCAAGGATGGACAGAACGGGAAGATCCCCGACTCTTCTTCCCTCCGCTCTTCACCCCATCAGGTGACTAACCCGCTGGTGGCCGCACGAGTCCCTTGCCGTAGGCGTAACGCACCGCCTGCGCACGGTCCTTGAGCCCGGTCTTGGTGAAGAGGTTGTTGATGTGCGTCTTCACGGTCGCGGTGGAGACATGCAGCCGCCGGGCGATCTCCGGGTTGCTGAGCCCCTCGGCGATCAGGAGCAGTACCTCCGTCTCCCGGGCGGTGAGTCCGTCCGGTGGCCCGGAGGGCGCGGCCGGTCTGGGCTCGGCCTCCGCCAGGCGCTCCAGCAGCCGCCTCTGAATGCCCGGTGAGAGGCCCGCGTCACCCGACAGCACGCTGTGCACGGCCCGCACGATCTCGTCCCCGTCCGCGTCCTTGGTCAGATAACCGCGCGCACCAGCAGCCAGCGCCGGGAACAGCGACTCGTCGTCCGCGAACGTCGTGAGCACCACGACCTGCGTCCCGGGGTGCTCCGCGCGGATCCGGCGGGTCGCCTCCACTCCGTCGCAGCGGGGCATGCGCAGGTCCATCAGCACCACGTCCGGAGCGAGTCCGGCGACGAGCGCCACCGCCTCCTCCCCGTCTGCCGCGGCGCCGACGACCTCGATCCCGGGCAGCAGACCGAGCAGCATCACGATGCCCTCCCGCACCACGGTCTGGTCGTCCGCGACGACCACTCGGGCGGGCTTCCGCTCGGGATCCTGCGTCATACCGGCACCTTCAACGTCACCACGAACCCCTCCCCGCCCGGCCCGGCCTCGAGGGAACCGCCCAGCAGCTCGGCACGCTCCCGCATGCCCAGCAGACCGTACCCGGCGCCCGTCCCGGTCAGTTCGCCCGGCGAGCCGCCCGAGTCCCGTACATCCAGGGTCACTTCGTCCGGACGGTAGTCGAGCATGACGCGGACTTTGGCGCCCGGTGCATGCTTGCGGACGTTCGTCAGAGCCTCCTGAGCCGCTCTGCGCACGGCCTGGGAAGCCTCAGTGGGCAGCGCCCTCCGTTCACCCGTGATGGTGACCTCGGCGCCCCCTACCGTGCCCACCAGCCCGCTCAGGAAATCCTCCAGCGGAGTCAGCTCCCCGCGCAAGGCGGAGAGCGCCTGCCGGGTCTCGGCGAGGCCGCCCCGCGCCATCTCCCGCGCCGCCACCACGCGCTCGTGGACCTGTTCCCGTTCCCCTCCCCGCTCGATCAGCAGCCGGGCCGCCTCCAGGTGCACGAGCTGCGCCGAGAGGCTGTGGGCCAGTACGTCGTGGATCTCGCGCGCTATGCGGGCCCGCTCGGCCAGCGCCGCCGTCTCCGCTTCGGCCGCGCGCGCGGCCCGCTCCTGGGCGAGCAGCCGCTGGGCGCTGCCACGGGCCTCGGCGTCGAGGCGCAGGGTGTATCCGGCGAGGCCGACGCCGACTCCGTTGACGACGGTCGTCAGCAGGTCGGCGTCGATGACGGACCCGTACGAACCGAAGGCCACACCTGCTGCGATGAAGGCGGCCGTCGGGGGCAGCCGCTCCAGTGCCGCGACAGCGCACCCGCACCACATCACCAGGGCGGCCAGCGAGAACCCCGACACATGTGCCGCGACGGCGATGCCCTGAAGCAGCGCGAAAGACGCCAGCGACGGCCACAGCCGGTGCTGGAGCGTGGTGCGGAAGAACTCTCTGGCGAGCAGCGCGGCGAGAAGCACGCCCGCGACACCGGCCGCCGTCTTCCAGCCGAGCCCTTGACTGTCGACCAAGGCGCCCCACAGCAGCAGGCCGAGGACCAGGCCCCGTACCGACCAGGCCAGCACGCACCGGGAGGTCGAGAGTCCCTCGCGGCTGAGCGCTTCCCGCGAGGGCCAGCGTGTCCAGGCGTTCTCCTTCACACGCGCTCCCTCCCCACGGGCCGGGTCGTGCCGTCACCGTACGCCCCGCTCAGCGGCACGCCAGGGCACAGGGATTGTCCGCGCCGGGCCAGGATGCAGGACCGGACGAGCAGGGTGGCGGCGAGCCCCATCACAGCCTCCGTCAGCGAGAAAGGGAGATGCCGGCAGCGACTGCCGCCGACGCCTTCGACGCTACGGAATGCGCCAGGTCATGGAATCGGAGCCTGGGTGGATCGTGGGTGGATTCCCCGCCGTGCGTCTCTCCACCCGGGGGTGGAGAGACGCACGGCACGGCCGGGACGGCAGCCCGGCGCCATGTATTGCGGACCGCTGCGGCACCGAGCGGGTCGCGAAACCCACCCGGCCGTAGTCGGCAGCAGTCGGCGCAGCGGCTACGCGTCGATCCGCGACCGGTCCAGCGTCGCCGCCGAGTTGGAGATGAATTCCTTGCGCGGCGCCACGTCGTTGCCCATCAGCAGGTCGAAGACCTGCTCGGCGGCCTCCAGGTCGGAGAGGTTGATCCGGCGCAGAGTGCGGTGGCGCGGGTCCATCGTCGTCTCGGCCAGCTGGTCTGCGTCCATCTCGCCGAGGCCCTTGTAGCGCTGGATCGAGTCCTTGTAGCGGATGCCCTTGCTCTGGAACTCCATGAGCGTGTCGCGCAGTTCGCGGTCCGAGTACGTGTAGACGTACTTGTCCTGCCCCTTCTTCGGCTGGACGATCTCGATGCGGTGCAGCGGCGGCACCGCCGCGAAGACCCGGCCGGCCTCGACCATGGGCCGCATGTAGCGGTGGAACAGCGTCAGCAGCAGGGTGCGGATGTGCGAACCGTCGACATCGGCGTCGGTCATCATGATGATCTTGCCGTAGCGGGCGGTGTCGATGTCGAAGGTCCGGCCCGAGCCGGCTCCTATGACCTGGATGATCGCGCCGCACTCGGCGTTCTTCAGCATGTCCGTCACAGAGGACTTCTGAACGTTGAGGATCTTGCCGCGGATCGGCAGCAGCGCCTGGAACTCGGAGTTCCGGGCGAGCTTCGCCGTGCCGAGCGCGGAGTCGCCCTCGACGATGAACAACTCGCTGCGGTCGACGTCGTCGCTGCGGCAGTCGGCCAGCTTGGCGGGCAGCGAGGAGGACTCCAGGGCCGTCTTGCGGCGCTGCGCGTCCTTGTGCTGCCGGGCGGCGATGCGCGTACGCGCTGCGGCGACTGCCTTCTCCAGCACGACACGGGCCTGCTGGGCGGCGTCCCGCTTCGTGGACGTCAGGAACGCCTTGAGTTCCTTCGTGACCACGTTGTTCACGATGCGGCGGGCCGCCGAGGTCCCGAGGACCTCCTTGGTCTGGCCTTCGAACTGGGGCTCGGCGAGGCGCACGGTGACGACCGCGGTCAGGCCCTCCAGGGCGTCGTCCTTGACGATGTCGTCCTCGGCGACGCGCAGGAGCTTCTTGGTGCGCAGCACCTCGTTCATCGTCTTGGCGACGGCCTGCTCGAAGCCGGCGACGTGGGTGCCGCCCTTGGGCGTGGCGATGATGTTGACGTACGACCGAAGTGTCGTGTCGTAACCCGTCCCCCAGCGCAGTGCGACGTCGACGCCGAGCTCGCGGGTAACTTCGGTGGGTGTCATCTGGCCGTGGTCGTCCAGGACGGGGACGGTCTCCTTGAAGATGCCCTGTCCGGAGAAGCGGAGGACGTCGCAGATCGGCTTGTCGTTCGCCAGGTACTCGCAGAACTCGCTGATTCCGCCATCGAAGCGGAAGGACTCCTCGCCCTTGCTGCCGCCCTCGCCCAGCCCGTACTCGTCGCGCACGACGATGGTCAGGCCGGGCACCAGGAACGCCGTCTGGCGGGCACGCTGGTGCAGGTGTTCCAGGGAGAGCTTGGCGTCCTTGAGGAAGATCTGGCGGTCGGCCCAGTACCGCACGCGCGTGCCGGTGCGGGTCTTCGGGATCTTCTTGGCCTTGCGCAGGCCGCTCTTGGCCTCGAACTTGGCCTCCGCGCCGTTCCCGGCGAAGGCGCCGGGGACACCACGTCGGAAGCTGATCGCGTGGGTGTGGCCCCCGCGGTCCACCTCGACGTCCAGTCGGGCGGACAGGGCGTTCACCACGGAGGCGCCCACGCCGTGCAGGCCGCCGGAGGCGGCGTATGAGCCGCCGCCGAACTTGCCGCCGGCGTGCAGCTTGGTCATGACGACCTCGACACCGGAGAGGCCGGTCTTGGGCTCGACGTCGATCGGGATGCCCCGGCCGTTGTCCCGGACCTCGACCGAGCCGTCGTCCTGGAGGATCACCTCGATGTGGTCGCAGTACCCGCCCAGGGCCTCGTCGACGGAGTTGTCGATGATCTCCCAGACGCAGTGCATCAAGCCACGGCTGTCGGTCGACCCGATGTACATACCCGGGCGCTTGCGCACGGCCTCGAGCCCCTCGAGGACGAGCAGGTGCCGCGCGGTGTAGTTGGACCCGTCCCGGTCTGCTCCTGCCAGCAGAGCTGTGGACGGCACGGACGTCTCGGCGGTCACGCGGTTCGCTCCTCGCTGAATTTCAGATGGGGCCCTCATGGGTAAGGGCGCGGCTTCGGTCACCGGTGAGAGGGTACAGAGGCCTGGTAGAGCCGTTGTAACGCCACCCTCGTCGGAAACTCACACTAGTCCAGACTCGCATGCGTGTTCGATGCCTCGATGGAGTGAAGTACACATCACGTTCCCTTCCAGGCATGAACCATTTAGGCTCCGGGCACGTCCTCATGAACAACCGGCAACCCAGCCGGGAGGACCGACCACCGATACAACGCGAAGCCCCGTAAGACACATAGACACGCAATACGGCACATTCGCCGCCAACCGGCAGCAGACAGCCGCCTCGCAAAGATTCTTTCGAGGAAAAGCCACGAGCGGGAACGTTTTGGGGCTGGTTGGATGTTGACCCTGGTACGACAGCTCGTCGAGCTAGAGAAGAGGCGACGTGACTACTGTTCTGACCCCTGCGAGCCAGTTGACGGCCGCTGATCGCTGCGACCGCTGCGGCGCCCAGGCGTACCTGCGCGTCGTCCTGCTCAGCGGCGGAGAGCTGCTCTTCTGCGCCCACCACGGGCGCAAGTTCGAGCCGGAACTCAAGAAGATCGCCGCTGAGATACAGGACGAGACGGAGCGGCTCACGTCCGTTCCCGAGAACGCCTCCGAAGAAGAGCGCTGACACCTCGCGTCCGACGACGAGCCAGCCCGGCACAGGCCGGTGGACGGGCGGCTGCCTCTCCCACAGAGGCAGCCGCCCGTCTTCGTGCCACAACCCCGCGCAGGCTCTTCCAGGCCGCCTCACACGCCTTCTGGCGCCCGTGTCCAGCCGAGCGTCCGCATGATGTCGGACACCCGCACGTACACCCCGGGGTTACCGGCCCGGCCACAGCCGATCCCCCAGGACACAATCCCGATCAACCGCCCCTGGGCCACCAGCGGCCCCCCGCTGTCGCCCTGGCAGGCGTCCCGGCCTCCCTCGGCCTCCCCCGCGCACAGCATGCTCGTGGCGTCGTAGGTGCCGTCCGAGCCGCCCGCATACGCCTCCTCGCACAGCGCGTCGGGGAGCACACGCACGCGCGCCGCCCGCAGGCTGTCCGGGTAATCACCCACACCCGAGGTGTCGCCCCATCCGTACACCGTCGCGGTCCCACCCGCCGCATACGCGGGGTCACCATCGGCCGCCATGGTGATGATCGAGTCGCCCTGGAGCGGTTCGGCCAGTGTGAGCAAGGCGAAGTCCCCGGCATTGCTCACACCGTCGTAGGCCGGGTTCACCCACGTGCGGCGCACGGCGACCTCCTGGCCACCGTGGCCCGAGGGCAGGTCCGTGCGCCCGGCTATGACCTTGAGGTCCCGTACGCGCTCCGACGGCACGCCCAGGACGCCCTCGTCCAGACAGTGGGCCGCGGTGAGCACGGTGGTGCGGCCGACCGCCACACCGCCGCAGAACTGCCCCGCGCGCGTACCTCCGAACCGGTCACGACTGGACAGGGCCACCGTCCACGGGCTCTGGGACGCCTCGACGGGAAAGCCTCCTATGACCACACTGTCGGCGGCCGAAGGGGCACTGGAGCCCATTGACAGGGCGGGTACCGCTGCGGCCAGGACCAGCGGCAGGACCCAAGCTCGGGCCAGTCGACGCATACTCACTCCTCACTCCGTGGTGTCCGTGGGACACCCAGAGTGATCCACCGGGTGACACCCCGCACCCGCGACGAGGCAGCACCGCGAAGGCCCGGTCCCCCTCGGGGGCCGGGCCTTTCGTGTCGTACGACCTCGCTCAGTCGAGGTAGTCGCGCAGCACCTGCGAACGGGACGGGTGGCGCAGCTTCGACATGGTCTTGGACTCGATCTGGCGGATCCGCTCACGCGTGACGCCGTAGACCTTGCCGATCTCGTCGAGGGTCTTGGGCTGACCGTCGGTGAGGCCGAAGCGCATCGAGACGACGCCCGCCTCGCGCTCGGACAAGGTGTCCAGGACGGAGTGCAGCTGCTCCTGCAGGAGGGTGAAGCTGACCGCGTCGGCCGGGACGACTGCCTCGGAGTCCTCGATGAGGTCACCGAACTCGCTGTCGCCGTCCTCGCCCAGCGGGGTGTGCAGCGAGATGGGCTCGCGACCGTACTTCTGGACCTCGATGACCTTCTCGGGGGTCATGTCGAGTTCCTTGGCCAGTTCCTCCGGGGTGGGCTCGCGGCCCAGGTCCTGGAGCATCTGACGCTGCACGCGCGCGAGCTTGTTGATGACCTCGACCATGTGCACCGGGATACGGATGGTGCGGGCCTGGTCGGCCATGGCGCGAGTGATCGCCTGACGGATCCACCAGGTGGCGTACGTGGAGAACTTGTAGCCCTTGGTGTAGTCGAACTTCTCGACCGCGCGGATCAGACCGAGGTTGCCCTCCTGGATGAGGTCCAGGAACAGCATGCCGCGGCCGGTGTAGCGCTTGGCCAGGGAGACCACCAGACGGAGGTTGGCCTCCAGGAGGTGGTTCTTGGCGCGGCGGCCGTCCTCGGCGATGATCTCCAGCTCGCGCTTCAGCTTGGGCGCCAGCTTGTCGGCGTTGGCCAGCTTGTCCTCGGCGAACAGTCCCGCCTCGATGCGCTTGGCGAGCTCGACCTCCTGCTCGGCGTTGAGCAGGGGGACCTTGCCGATCTGCTTGAGGTAGTCCTTGACCGGGTCGGCGGTGGCACCGGCGGCGGCGACCTGCTGCGCGGGCGCGTCGTCCTCGTCCTCGTCGGAGAGCACGAAGCCGGCGTTCTCGGCGGGAGCCTCGGGCTCCTCGCCCGCCTTGCCGGGGGCTGCCTCCTCGAGCACCTCCTCCTCGAGGATCTCGGCGTCGTCCTTCTTGGCGCTGGCCTTCTTGGCCGCCGTCTTCTTGGCGACGGTCTTCTTCGCGGCCGCCTTCTTGGCGGTCGTCTTCTTGGCAGCCGCCTTCTTGGCGGGCGCCTCCTCCTCGACGTCGGGCTCGGCGGCGGGCGCCTCCGGCGTGGCGGTGGCGGTGGCCTTCCGGGTGGTCACCGCCTTGGCCGCGACCGTCTTGGTGGCGGTGCGCTTGGCGGGACTCTTCGCTGCGACGCTCTTTCGGGTGCGCTTGGGCTCTGCGGCACTGACCATCAGCGTCACACCCTCTTCCTCGAGGATCTGGTTGAGGCTGCGCAGTACGTTCTTCCACTGAGTGGCCGGAATCTGGTCAGCTTCGAAGGCCCGACGCACGTCATCGCCGGCGATCTGCCCCTCAGCCTTTCCCCGCTCAATGAGCGCCATGACAGAGACGGACTCGGCGATCTCCGGCGGGAGCGTACGGGATGTGCTGGCCGACACGAACAACCTCTCGGAACGTTGGAAAACGGCTTCCGGCCCCGTCCACAGTGGACAGGAGCCGACCGCCGGCTTGGGGATGGGCCGACGGCGCGGGCGGGGGCCGGGAGGATGCACAGCGCCGTGAACGGCGTCCGTATTCCCTCCGCGGCTGTCACCTCTTAGGTCATCGCGCTCATCCCGCGAGCGTTACGCCCAATCTGCGTGGCCCGAGTCACACCCCGTAAGCGAACGAAAACGGTCAGACGCGGACAGAAGAGGTCACATGCGGTGGCGACTCGGCCGCACTGCCGAGCCCCGACCCCTTCGCGCCGTCGGACCCCGCAGGATCACAGGATCCCACGGGGTCCGACGGGAGGCGGATCACCGATCAGGTACTGCCACAGGAGGGGGGTGGCACACCCGGCCGCGCCGCCCGCGGAACTCGGTCAGTGCTCGCGCGGGGCGGGCACGACCCGTTCCACCTCGGGATGGACCGTGAGAAGTTGCCGCATGGCCGCCTCGGCCGCCGCCCCGTCACCGGTTGCGAGGGCGTCACAGATGCGGCCGTGGTGCGCCAGGGACGCCTCGTTCGGCCGGTCACAGCCCGTGACCGGACCGCCCGAGACCTGGAGAGCCGCGGACACAATCCCGGAGAGGTGCTCCAGCATGCGGTTGCCCGCGACCTGGATGAGCAGCGAGTGGAACTCCGAGTCGGCGCGGGAGAAGGTGAGCGCATCACCCTGGGCCATCGCGTGGCCCATGATCTCGACCATGTCCGTGAGGCGCTGCTGGACGTCCTCGCGCCCGTGCCCGGCCGCGAGGCGGGCGGCGAGCGGCTCCATCGTCCACCGCAGCTCGCTCAGCTCACGGCGCTGGTCGTCGCGCTGTGGCCCGAAGGCCCGCCACTCGATGATGTCCGGGTCGAGGAGGTTCCAGTCGCTGACGGGGCGTACGCGTGTACCGACGTTCGGACGGGCGCTCACCAGGCCCTTGGCCTCCAGGACTCGGAGGGACTCGCGGACGACGGTGCGGGAGACCTCGAAGCGCTGGCCGATCTCCTCGGGCACCAGCGGGCGGTCGGCGCCCAGGTCGCCGGAGACGATCATCTGACCCAGTTGCTGAACGAGCTGGCCGTGCAGCCCGCGGCCGCGGCTGCCCGCGGCGCGTCGGCCCATACGGCCCAGCTCGGGGTCCCCGCCGTCCCAGGCAGGGACCCCGACGCGGTCGACGGCGGGCGCCTCGGCGTACGGGTAGCGGTTGAGTTCGCCCGGGCTCGCGAGGCCGGAGTCAGCGGAGCGGGCGGCGGTCATCATGGTGTGCGCAAGGGTACTCACGCATCCTTTGTCGGCGTCGTCTCCAACTCCCTTGAGGTCTTTGGTGAAAAGCACACGAAAGGGTGATCGCTCACCCCGTCGCAATTGACGCCTTATCGGAAAGAAATGGGCGTTCTGCGGGGAGTTGTGCGCATGGCCGGACTAAGGGTTACGGACAGTCGTCACCGGAACCTGCTGCGCAGGGTGGTGAGCAGATACGCGCAGAGCAGCGCGGTCAGCGACAACGTCAGTGCCCCGCCCACAGGTTGGGAGATCAACGTGAGCGCGGCCTCCAAGTAGCGCTCTCCCCCGAAGGGCCATCGCGGCAGGAGGGTCTCTCGCAGTCGCTCGGGAAGTCCGGCCGCGGTTCGCACGGACGGTCCGTTCACGAGCTTGTGCACGACGGGGACGACGAGGAGGGGGACGGCGGCCACTGCGGCGAGTCCCGCGGTCGTGGACCGGAAGACACCGGCGGCGAGTACGCCGGCCCAGGCGCAGCCGACCACGAGCCCGATCCAACTCGCACTCAGGGGGAGCCAGTCGGCGGGAACCTGGGCGAGTTCCCGTCCGTAGACGAGATAGAGCACCTCGGCGTCACAGCCGACGGTGAGGACGGCCAGTACGAGCGCGGTGGCCGAGGCGACGACCAGTTTGGCGGCCAGCAGCCCCAGCCGGCGGGGCACGGTGCCGCGGTCCGCCGCCAGGGCGGGGTGGCGGAACTCGTCGCCGAAGGCCAGCGCACCGAGCAGTCCCGCGCCGAGCGCCGCCGGCGGCAGGGGCAGCTCCTGCGGCCATGCGGCCAGCAGACGCGGCTGCGGAGTGTGCCCGATGCGCGCGAGCACGACGGCGGTGACGGCGGACACGGCGAGTACGACGGCCCCCGTCAGGAACCCGGTACCGATCCCGGCGGCACGGCGGATCTCGTAGCGCAGGGGGCGGAGGGGACTGGGCGCGGGGCGGACGGAGATGGGGGGCGGCAGAGGGGGCAGCGCGTCGAGCGTGCGAGCCGAGCGGGTGCCGGGGCGGGGTGGACTGGGCGCGGCCGCCGTCGCCGTCGCCGTCGAAGGACCGTCGCTCGGGTGGCTGGTCGAGGAGGCGTCCAGGGGTTCGTGCGGCTCGGCGGCGGGCTGCGGGTGCCCGAAGGACAGCGACGGCTCGCCTGTGATCGGGCGGGGCGCGTCAGCGAGGGGTCGCGGCTCAAGTGCGGGTCGGAGCTCGGTGGAGATGACCGCAGGGTCTGCGGAGGGAGGCGACGGCTGTGCGACCTGCTCCGGTGCGGCTTGCTCCGGTGCGGCTTGCTCCGGTGCGCCTGAGGGAGATTTCGGCTCAAGCGTGGGTCGCGGCTCGGTTGTGAGGGGTGTGAGATCTGTTGCGAACGGCCTCGACGGGTCGCGGGACGATGCCGGCTCTCCGGGCCGGGGCGTAAGGGGCGCCCGGTGCGTGTCAGTGACGCGCCCGTGCTCGGCGAGACTTCCCTCACGCGGCCCGCTTGGCTGAGCGAGGCCCGCACCGGGCCCCATGTCTCCGACCTCGTCGGCGAGTTGGTGAACCACGATGCCGTGGCGGAACGCGATCTCGCCGATGTCCGCGCAGGTACCGCCGTACACCGAAAGGCGGTTGCCGCCCTCTCGGACGACTTCGACGGAGCGCTGTGAGGTGCGGGCCTGTTTGGCCAGGAGCGCTGCCAGACGGGCCGCGTGCGGGCTGCGTACGGCGACACGGGGGCGGAGGCGGGTACGCGAGAACTCCGCCACCTCCTGGTCGGCCACGAGCCTGCCCTGCTCCAGCGTGACGACCCGGTCGGCGGTGCGGGCGGCCCCCTTGGGGTCGGCCGTGGTGAACAGGACCGTGCCCCCCTGGGCGGCGTGGGCGCGCAGCATGCCGTGCAGCCAGGCGCTCTCGCGGGTGGAGAGCCCGGCGGCCGGGTCGTCGAGGACGAGGGTGTGCGGGTCGGCCAGCAGGACGCAGGCCAGGCCGAGGCGGCGGTCCATGCCGCGGGAGAGGGTGCCGAGGCGTTCGTCGCGCAGACTCACGAGCCCGACCGCATCGAGGACTTCGTCGGCACGCCGGACCGGGACCCCGGCGGCGGCACACAGCATGCGCAGATGACCGCGGACGGTGCGGGCGGGATGCCCGGGCACGTCGCCCAGCAGCACGCCGACCTCGCGCGAGGGATGGGCGATGCGGTGCAGGGGGCGGCCCCGGAAGTGGGTGATGCCGCGACCCTGTTGGAGTTCGAGCATGAGTCTGAGAACCGTCGTCTTGCCGGCGCCCGGTGCTCCGAGCAGCGCGGTGATGCGACCCGCCCGCGCCTCGAAGGAGACGTCTTCGGCTGCGGGCGGAAGGTCTTTGCGGGGGTTGCTGGTCAGTCCGAAGGCCTGGATCACTCACAGCAAGATAGCGCGCTATGTCCGGTTTTTCGGGCATCGCAGGGCTTGCCTCCGGCAGGACCCTCCCCCATGACCGGGCTGCGGGGGGGAGCGAGTTCCGGGCCCGGCACCGCCCGCGCTCGGCCCGCCGCTCACACCTCGGGGCGCAGCATCGGGGGGTTGAGCAGCGTCGCGCCACCGGCGCGGAAGAGCTGGGCCGGGCGTCCGCCCTGGCGGGTGGTCGTCCCACCGGTGGGGACGAGGAAGCCGGGTGTGCCCGTGACCTTGCGGTGGAAGTTGCGCGGGTCGAGCGCCACGCCCCACACCGCCTCGTAGACACGGCGCAGTTCCCCGACGGTGAACTCGGGCGGGCAGAAGGCGGTGGCCAGCGACGAGTACTCGATCTTGGAGCGGGCTCGCTCCACTCCGTCCGCGAGGATCTGCGCGTGGTCGAAGGCGAGCGGCGCGGCCGGCTCGGCGTCACGCCCGTAGCCGCCCTGCTGCAGCAGTTCCTCGACCGGAGCCCAGCGGGCGTTGCTGGCATCTCCGCCCGCCCTGGGCGCGGGCAGGTCGGGAGCGAGTGCGAGGTGGGCGACGCTGACGACTCTCATCCTGGGGTCCCGCTTGGGGTCTCCGTAGGTGGCGAGCTGCTCCAGATGTGCGCCGTTGTCCTGGGCCGGAACGGCAGGGTCGTGGACACGCAGTCCGGTCTCCTCGGCCAGCTCGCGTGCCGCGGCCTGCGCCAGGTCTTCGTCGGCCCGTACGAAACCGCCGGGCAGCGCCCAACGCCCCTGGAACGGCGGTTCGCCCCTGCGTACCGCCAGCGCGCACAGGGCATGGCGGCGCACGGTCAGCACGACCAGGTCCACGGTGACGGCGAAGGGCGGAAACGCTGACGGGTCGTAGGGCATGCGGCGATCATAGTCGTCTGCCTGACGATAAACACTCCTTTCACCGGTCCCTTCACCCAGTGATCCACTTCGGTCCGGCAGGAACTTCACCGCCTGCCCTCTTGTCCTGAACGGGCACGTCGTCGCACGTCACACTCCCAGTTGCAGTCCGTCGGCCGCCTCCTCGACCATGGCCAGGCCCAGTCTGCTGACCCGTACGGAGAACGGGGCACCCGCCACGCGCAGTCCCGTGAAGCCGATCTCGCCGAGGGGTGCGCTGCGTACGGGGCGCAGGGTGACCGTCCCGGCCGGGGCGTCGGGGCGGATCCCGGCGAGGGTGGTCAGGAGGAGGACTCCGGCGGCCGCCGCTGTGGCGGCGGGGCGGCAAGCTGCCGGGTGCGGGAGCGGAGCGCTCCCTTCCGTACGTTGCTCCCCCGCGTACATCTCGGGCAGCCGGTGGGCGAAGGTCTCAGCGGCCTCGAGTACGCCGCGCAGCAGTGAGGTCGCTTCCTTCTCGTAGCCGGCGGCAGCCAGTCCGGCGACGGCGAGTGCCGTCTCCTGGATCCGTACGGCCCCGGCGCGGTGGCCGAACGGATTGAACCCCGGTTCCCTCGCACCCAGCCCGCGCAGGCCCCACCCCGAGTCCATGACCGGGCTGCCGAGCAGCCGGGCGAGGTGCTCGGTCCGGACCTTGTCGAGCAGGCCGGGCGCCGGCTCGCCCCCGCCCAGCAGGCCCCTGTCCAGGAGGTGCACGGCGGCCGCGCCCAGGTGGGGCACCAGGCTGCCGTCCGGCGCACGGGCCGCCGCGGGCCGGCCGCCCCCACGGTCTTCGATCCAGAAGTCCTGCCGGAACGCGGTCCGTAAGGCCTGCGCCCACTGCCGGAGTGCCGCTCCCCCCGCCCGGCCGCAGGCGTCGAGCAGGTCGGCGCCGAGCAGGGCGGCGCGGTGAGCGTGTGCCTGCGTCTCGCAGCGGACGAGCCCGCCCTGGTTCGGGTCGCGCAGGTACGTGCCGTCGCCCGCGGTGGTCCGCAGCCATGCCAGGCAGCGCTCGGCGGCGGGCAGCAGCTCTTCCGTCTCCTGGTCGGGGAGGCCCCAGCGGCGGGCCTCGGCGAGTAGGGCGGGGAAGAGCAGCGTGGCCTCTGTTCCGGTGCACTGCGGCGGAAGGTGCGGCCCGGCGTCCCTTCTGGGGCCGGGGATCATTCCGGACTGCGTTCCGGATCCGGGGAGTTGGGTCCGGGCGAGGATCCGCAGCGTTGCCGCGGCGAGGCCGGTGCCGAGCGGCAGCGCCATCCGGGCGGCGACGAGCGCGTCGGCGGGAGCCAGACCGCAGCGCCAGGGCGCCCCGGCCGCGAGGTGGGTGTCGGCGGGGTTCGCGGAGTCACGCAGAAGGAGTGCCTGGAGGTCCTCGATGCTCGTCCGCAGGAGGGCGGGGACTCTCAGGTCGTCGGCCTCCGCACGCGCTGCGGCCAGAGGGCTGGTCGCGGCGCGTCCCATGGCTCGCAGGGGCCCCGCGCCGTCCGGCCGCACCCGCAGTTCGACGGTTCTGCTGCCGCCGGGCGGCAGGTCGAGCTCCCACCGCAGCAGCCCGGTCGAGGCAAGGGCGTCCGAGGGAGGCGGTTCGGCCGTGACGGACGCGTTGCCGGTGGCGCAGGACCAGCGCAGGCCGCAGCCGTGGACACTGGCGGGGAGTTCGGGCCCCGCGCTGCCGGAGGCGATCGCCCCGAGATCGGCCAGGTCCGTGCCCAAGACGATCTCGACCGGTAGCCGCAGCGGGCGGGGAGCCGCGCTGTGCAAGGTGATCCGCTCCGTGCCGTCCGCGAAGCGGTTCCGTTCCACGATCAGGTCCGGGTCCGGGCCCGCCTGCGGGGAGGTGCGGAGTGTGCCCACGAACCTGGCACGGTCGGCCGAGGCCATGCGGGCCTGTACCGCGAGGGGTTCTCGTCCGGCGACGCGGACCTCACACCGGGAGAGCACGCGCCGGCCGGCACGGTAGAACCCCTCAAGACCCCGGCCGGTCAGCTGTCCCTCCTCGGTCGAGATGGCCAGGCCGGGAAGGGCGACACAGATCATCGCGGTGTGGGCGGGGGGCAAGTCGGCGGACCAGCGCAGTCCGGGGATCGTGGCCCCCCGGGGCGGGGGCGACGACGAGTGCCCTCCGGGGGAGGGATTCCGCCCCTGAGCGATGGGCGGGGAGGCTGAGCCGTATCCCAAGCCCGTATCAGGGCGACGATTCTGGCCTGCCCACCGAGGGGACGAACGCCCCGGTCCCGGTGACGACGGTGGGCGCGAGTCGGGGCCGGTGGGCGCGGAGGGGTATGACGAGCTGCCGGGGAACCTCGGTCCGTAACCGTCGACACGTGCCGCTGGTCGCGGAGGGACGACCTGGTCCCCCACCCGCGGCGCCCCCGCCCCGGGCGGGTCGAGATCCGCCCCGAGGGGCGGCGGGGGGCCGCCCTGGGGGCCGCGGCCGTCGGCGGCGGAGGGCGGAGTCGGCTGTTGCATGGGAAGGCTTCCTCTGCGCTCGGTGCGCCTCGATCGGGTTCGGCGCCGGTGCCGGAGGGCTCCGGCGGGGCAGGGGCAGTGCGGCGTCACGGCGTCCAGCCGTTCCGCCATCTAGGTGAACGGCGGGAGCGTCCTCCGAGTCACGCCCGTGGCCCGGCCCCACGCGCCTGGGTGCCGCCGCCCGGCGGAAGCTCACTCCTCGCCGTCCGTGCTGTGGCCGGGCAGTACGCCTTCCTGGCCCGTGTCCCGGCAGGGCATGGCTGCCTTCTTGGACGTACGCGCACGCGTGCCGCCCGTTCGCACGCTGCCGGGCCGTGCGGTACCCGCCGTTGCCGCACGGCCTGGGCGAGGGCCGGTTTCGGTAGCACCGGCACGGTGTGCGGTGCCCGCCGGTGTGCGCCGGCGGGGAGTCCGGGCGCCCGTGTCACGGTCTTCCGCGCCGGTACGGCCGGGGGCTGCACCGGTGGTGCCGACGGGACGGGAACGGCGGCGACGGCGTGACGGGACCCCTGCCGGTGAAGGCTTGTCGTGCGACTCGCCTTCGTGCGGCACCACTGCTCGTGAAGGCCTGTCGTGCGACTCGCCCCCGGCCGGCACCACTGCTCGTGAAGGCTTACCGAAGGGCCGGAGGTCGGGGGGCGCCGCTACCGGTGAGGGACTGTCGTGCCGCTCGAGGTCCCGCGCCGCGCTCGTCTCGCATTCCTCGGACGCGTCACCGTCCGCCCGTGCTTCCAAGAGGTCGGTCCCCACGCTCCCACGGCCTTCGCGCTCCGCTCGCAGGCAGCTGCGGATCGACTCCGGGTCGAGGCCTTCGTTGCAGGCCTGGTGCAGGAGTCGGGCGAAGAGGTAGTCGGGATCGGCGCCCAGGGCCATGGCAAGGGCTTCGCGAGCCTCCAGTTCGTCGTCGGTGGACCAGGCGACCCAGCCGGCGAGGGTGAGCGGCGCAGCGGCATGTTCGCCGTACGGCCCGACGCAGCGGCGAGCCAGTGCCCGCCAGAGGCGAAGGGCGCGCCCGGCTTCGTCTCCCTCCATCCACTCGGCCGCGCGGTCGCGGGTCGCTCGGTCCTGGAGGCCGAGGATCAGCCGGGCGGCCTCGTCGTGCCCGAGCAGTTCGTCGTCGCGGAGATCCGACAGGAGGACGCCGGAGACGGGCTGCGCCTCGGCGAAGCGGTCCAGGACCCTCCCGGCCAGTTCCAGCGTCTCGTCGGCCACGGCGGCCCGGCCCGCTTCGTCCAGGATCTTCGGCACCAGCGCCATGCTGGCGGTGTCCAGGGCGGCCTCCTGCTCGAGGGCCGCGGCGTTCTCCCAGGGCAGCAGCCGGGCCCGGAGCTCCCGCAGTGTGCCGCGGACCTGGATACCGGCGTAGGTGGCCGCCGCGGCCAGCACGGAGGTGCCGGGCAGGCCCATGGGGGCTCCGTCGGGGGAGCAGCATGCTGCGTTGTCACAGCAGTAGGACCAGTAGCGGCCCTCCGAGATGCACAGCGCCTCGACCACCACCACGCCGAGGGAACCGCACTCGACGCGCAGCCTCTGGGCCAGGGGCCGCAGCCGCTCCATGACCTGCCGGCCGGTCTGGCCCTTGTCCGGTTCCTGGCACAGGAAGGCGACCATCGACTCCGGCCGTGCGCCTCGGCGCTCGCTGCCCGTCACGAGGCCATGGGACAGTTGCCGGGCTGCGGACGGCCAGTCGTCCGCGTTCGCGGGGATACCGAGCCGGGCCCGGCCTCCGAACCGCCCGCGTCCGTCCCTGTCGTGCAGGGCGACCAGGACGATGCTGTCCTCGGGGCGGTATCCGAGCAGGTACGGCAGGGCGTCGGCCAGTTCGGCCGGGGTGCGCAGGGTGACCTGATGCTCGCCGTCGTGACGGTCGTGCGCGGGGCCGGGGCCGTGCAGCCGGGACGCGTCGCTCGCCTTCTCGCCCTGTTCACCGTTGTTGTGCCCGCTCTGCGCCTCGGGCCCGGTGATGTCACCGTTCTCGGGGGATCCGGTCGTTTCGCTGTGGTTCGTCATGCGAAGACGATCTCGCGGAACGCAAACCTCCGCTTGACCCTGTGGATAAGTCCGATCAGGGACACGTCAGCCAAGGCCGGCTCGTCCACAACCCTCGGTGCGCCGCTCCGGATGTCGGTGCCGTCCTGTTGTATGGAACGCATGGAGCACACGAGCAACGCGGAACTCCGGGCGGCGGCCGACGCGGTCCTCACCCGTCTCGTCGGGGACGTCTCGGGAGAGGCCCGGCTGCGCGAGGACCAGTGGCGGGCGATCGAGGCGCTGGTCGCCGACAGACGCCGGGCCCTGGTCGTCCAGCGCACGGGCTGGGGCAAGTCCGCGGTGTACTTCGTGGCGACGTCGCTGCTGCGGGCGCGGGGCAGCGGTCCGACCGTGATCGTGTCCCCGCTGCTCGCGCTCATGCGGAACCAGGTCGAGGCGGCCGCTCGGGCCGGCATCCACGCCCGGACCATCAACTCCTCCAACACGGAGGAGTGGGATGCAGTTCAGGACGAGATCGCCGCGGGTGAGGTGGACGTCCTGCTGGTGAGTCCCGAGCGGCTCAACAATCCGGACTTCCGGGACCAGGTGCTCCCCCGGCTCGCGGCCGCCACCGGTCTCCTGGTGGTGGACGAGGCCCACTGCATCTCCGACTGGGGCCACGACTTCCGGCCGGACTACCGCAGGCTGCGCACCATGCTCGCCGACCTCCCACCAGGAGTTCCGGTGCTCGCGACCACCGCCACGGCCAACGCGCGCGTGACGGCCGACGTCGCGGAACAACTCGGCACCGGCGGCAGTTCGGACGCCCTGGTGCTCCGGGGCCCGCTGGACCGGGACAGCCTGAGCCTGAGCGTGCTGCGGCTGTCGGACGCCGCGCACCGTATGGCCTGGCTCGCCGAGCACCTCGACGAACTGCCGGGGTCCGGAATCATCTACACCCTCACCGTGGCCGCCGCCGAGGAGGTCACCGCCTTCCTCCGCCAGCGGGGGCACACGGTCGCGTCGTACACGGGCAAGACCGAGAACGCCGATCGTCAGCAGGCCGAGGAGGATCTGCTCGGGAACAAGGTGAAGGCGCTGGTCGCCACCTCAGCGCTCGGAATGGGATTCGACAAGCCGGACCTGGGGTTCGTCGTGCACCTGGGCTCGCCCTCCTCCCCCATCGCCTACTACCAGCAGGTGGGCCGCGCAGGACGTGGTGTGAAGCATGCCGAGGTGCTTCTGCTCCCGGGCAAGGAGGACGAGGCGATCTGGAAGTACTTCGCGTCGCTCGCCTTCCCCTCGGAAGACTTGGTGCGCCGCACGCTCGACATCCTCGCGCACGCGGAGAAGCCTTTGTCGCTGCCCGCCCTGGAGCCCCTGGTGGAGCTGCGCCGCTCCCGCTTGGAGACCATGCTCAAGGTCCTCGACGTGGACGGGGCGGTCAAGCGCGTCAAGGGCGGCTGGATCGCGACCGGGCGGCCGTGGACGTACGACGCCGAGCGGTACGCGTGGGTGGCACGTCAGCGCGAGGCCGAGCAGCAGGCCATGCGCGCGTACGCGACGACGACCGACTGCCGGATGGAGTTCCTGCAGCGCCAGTTGGACGACGAGGCCGCCAAGCCGTGCGGTCGCTGCGACAACTGCGCGGGTCCGCGCTTCGCCGTCGACACGTCCGAGGAGGCGCTCGACGCCGCGCGTGTGGACCTGGGCCGGGCAGGTGTCGAAGTGGAGCCCCGACGGATGTGGCCCACCGGGCTGCCGGCGATCGGAGTGGACCTCAAGGGACGCATCCCGGCCGGCGAACAGGCCGCGTCGGGACGCGCACTGGGACGGCTGTCGGACATCGGGTGGGGCAACCGGCTGCGGCCCATGCTCGCACCCCAGGCCCCCGACGGGCCGGTGCCGGACGACGTGGCGAAGGCGGTGGTGGACGTACTGGCCGACTGGGCCAGAGGTCCCGGCGGCTGGGCCCCGGGTGCACCGGAGAGCCGGCCACGCCCGGCGGGCGTCGTCACCGTCGCCTCGCGCTCGCGACCGCAGCTGATCAACTCCCTCGGGGCCCGCATCGCTGAGATCGGCCGGCTGCCGCTGCTGGGCTCGGTCGAGTACACCGGTGACGCGCACTCGGGCTCCCGGAGCAACAGCGCCCAGCGGCTGAAGGCACTCGACGGGGCTCTGGTCGTGCCGCCCGCCCTCGCGTCCGCCCTGGCCGAGGCCCACGGCCCGGTCCTCCTCGTGGACGACTACACGGAGACCGGCTGGACCCTCGCGGTCGCGTCCCGCATGCTCCGGCGCTCCGGTGCACAGGGGGTGTTGCCGCTGGTGCTGGCCGTGCAGGGCTGACGGCGTGCCTTGGCCGGCCGGCTGCCCCGGCGCACACCTCTGGACGCCGCACACCACCATGACGTACGAACGTGTCGTGCTCGAACGCCCCATGGGTGGTCCGGCGACGCGCGCGGTGGGGATATTAGCCGCGCATCATCTGATAACGGTCGGGCGCCTCAATTGCTCGTTGCCGCATTCAAGTTCGACAGGAAGAATTGAGGTCCGCTCCCGCACGGCTCGCCGGCCGCTCCGGTAGGCCTTCGCTGCGGTGCGCGCTCCCAGGAATCCGACCCCGCCCGCAGTGTGGGCGCGTAGCCGAAGGGAGGACCGTGACCTTCGGATTCGCTCCGGCCTCGGCAGCGGCGTCGACGTCCGCCGCTTCCGCCAACCGCTTGCTCGAACCCGCGGAATGGGCCGCCGCCGGGATCCCATTCCTGCGCAACCCCCGTGAGATCGTCAGCGGGCTGCACGCCCGTCACCACCCACAGCCTGCGACCGCTGTCGTCGCCGTGCTCGACCCGGACGAGCGGCTGCGGGCGAGCGCCTCGTTCGTGCGCCGTCCGGCCCCGGCCGACGGCTGGATGTTCCGCAACACGCTGCTCGCGCAGCTGCGCCGGGTCATCCCGCACGATCTGCGCCGCCGCACGCCGGTACGCACCGCGGTGCTGCTCTACTGCCGTGAGGGCGACGCGCGTTGGACGGAGGAGGACGGCGCGTGGATGTGGGGGCTGCGCGACGCGTGCACCCTGCACGGGCTGCGCTGCGGGGCGTACATCACGCTGACTCGTGACGGCTGGCAGGTCCTGGGCGAGGGCCGTGGCGGGCGTCGCCCTCACTCAGCTTCGGCGCCGGAGCCGTTCGCTACGTCGGAGGCACCGCCGCCCATACCGCGCACCGGCGGCGCCTCCGAGGTACTGCGCCGCGCAGCGGCGGCACGCTGAGCCCCGGCCGGACCGTTCCGCACGGATCCGGGACCGCGTCCCGTCGGGCGGCACGCTCCGATGCCTGCGAGGGCATCCCGGCAAGCACCCGAACCCTGACCTGGCCGAGCCGCGAGCACGGCGGTCTGCCACAGCAGCCGAAGCACTCCCCAGCTCGGCCAAGACCTCACGCGGGAACGGCCTCCCGCCCTGCGGGAATGGTGAACCACCCGCCGTGCGGCGCCGCCGTGGCGGCGCCCGCAGTCACCCCCCCAGCGCACCTCCGGGCGCTACGGCACCGGCTCAGACGCCCGCGCCCAGCACCGAGTTGATCCGCTGCGGGTCGCCGCAGACGATCAGCAGGGCGCCGGCCCGGGAGTGGGCCAGGGACAGAGCGCTCACGGCTGCGGCCTCGGGACCGCCGTTGACGGCGACCACGACCACCGGACGCGACGCGGCGCGGGCCGCGATGGCGGCATCCGTGTAGAAGACGTCGTCGCCGGCGTCGTGCTGGGCCCAGTAGGAGGCTTCACCGAAGGACAGCTCGTGGGCGGCCCACGGGTGCTGCTCCCCGGTGGTGATCACCAGCACGTCACCGGGGGCACGACCGGAGTCCAGCAGCAGGTCCACAGCCTCCTCGGCGGCGTCGAGCGCCCCCTCCACGGAAGCCGGGATCAGCTGGATCTGCGGGGTGACCGCAGTGGCGGCACCGGCGGCGGGACCCGACGGGGCGGGCTCGGCGGCCACCTCGCGCGGCGCACGTTGCGCCGGCGGCGCCGGCCGGAGAGGGCCGGGGCGACCGGGACGCGACAGAGCCGCGGGACGGGGGCCGGGTACGGGACGGGGGGTCGGCGCGGTGCGGCCGCTGGCCGGAGTGGCGCGGGGACCCTGGGCACTCTCGTGAATCTGAGGCTCCTCGGGAATGAGAGGCATGACTTGATATTTATCAAACGTTGGTACGACCCGCGTCGGCGGGTGGCGTGCGAACGAAACCGTCAGAAATCGAAGCCGAGCTGACCCTCGATTTCCGGAACACTTCCGTCCGCCCAGCTGCGGACCTTCTTGAGGTGCCGCCACTGGGGCAGCGCATCAAGATACGCCCACGACAAGCGGTGGTAGGGGGTGGGGCCCCGCTCCGCCAGTGCGGCCTTGTGCACGGGTGATGGATACCCGGCGTTGTCCGCAAAACCGAAGTCTGCATGGTCGATACCCAGTTCGGCCATCATTTTGTCGCGCTGGACCTTGGCGATCACCGAGGCCGCGGCGACCGCCACGCAGGACTGGTCGCCCTTGATCACCGTACGGACCCGCCAGGGCGCACCGAGGTAGTCGTGCTTGCCGTCGAGGATGACCGCGTCGGGACGGACCGGCAGTGCGTCCAGCGCACGCCCCGCCGCGAGCCGCAGCGCGGCCGTCATGCCCAGGGTGTCTATCTCCTCCGGGGAGGCATGCCCCAGCGCGTACGACGACACCCAGGTCCGCAGTTCCTCGGCGAGGACGGTACGTCGTTTGATGGTGAGCAGCTTCGAGTCCGTGAGCCCCTCGGGCGGACGGCGCAATCCGGTGATCGCCGCGCAGACGGTGACGGGACCGGCCCACGCGCCGCGCCCCACCTCGTCGACACCTGCAACGATCTTCGCTCCGGTCGTGGCTCGAAGGGAGCGCTCGACGGTGTGAGTAGGCGGTTCGTACGGCATGGCGCCCCTAGATTACGCCGCCCGGAACCGCCCGCGACACCCCGGTCCGCCGCGTCCGCGTCGCGGCGGGTGAGACCCCTGGTCAGGCATCGTTCGGCCGCAGCAGCGAAACCGTCAACTGGTCGATCGTCTCCTCGACTTCGCGATCCTGCCCGTCACAGCCGCACATCCTGGAGCGGTACATCACCATCGCCGGTTCGGCGTCGAAGACCTAGCCGTTCGCACCCTCGGGGCGCACCTCGCCTCGCTTGATCCCCCGGTTGGCGGCTTCTCGTGACATCTCATGGTTGGCTCCGGGAATCCCTCGAAGATCCCGCCCCTGGAAAGGTTCGGCCTGCACTCTGTCACACTCGTGAACCGCTGAGCGAAGCGCGAAACGGCCACCGGCGGTAGACCGCGGCCTTGCCGGCCCAGGCGCGCCGACGACGACACCCTCCACCGTCAGGCCGTTCCAGCCGACCGCGGGGTTCACACCCAGCGCGGCGGCGGGAATCGCGCGTTCGTGTGCGCGCCCCGACGGCTCGCACAGCGAAGGTCAGGACAACGGTCGGGTGGTCACGGAGAGTTCCCGGTGCGCACGGTGAGTTTCTGAGAGTGACAGGGCCCTGGGGTCAGGCCGACGTGGGCACCCAGTCCGGAAGCGGTTCCGTCCGCTCGACCCACTCTGCGGGCGGTGTCCCCGCCTTCCCTGCGGCGATCACGCCGCCGACAATGGCGCACGTGGTGTCGACGTCCCCACCCACCTGGGCGGTCGTCCAGAACGCCTGCTCGTAGTCGCCGAGACTTCTGGCGGCCGACCAGAGGGCGAAGGGCACGGTGTCGTGGGCCGTCGTACGCCGTCCGCACCCCAGTACCGCCGCGACCGTGCCCGGGTCGCCGTAGTCGAGCATGTCCCGGGCCCGGCGGAGTCCCGCACCCACGGCGCTCTTCGGCACCAGGTCGATGACACCGTCGAGGAGGGCTTCGGCGCCGGGCGGTCCGTCCGGGGCGGCAGCGAAGGCGGCTGCCGCGGCGACGGCCATGGCTCCGACGACGGCCTCGCGGTGCTGATGGGTGGTGTAGGCCGAGATCTCCGCCTGGTGGGTCGCCTGCTCCGGATCGTCGGCGTACCAGGCTCCCAGCGGGGCGATCCGCATCGCCGCGCCGTTGCCCCAGGAACCCTGTCCCTTGAAGAGCGCGGCGGCGAGTTCCCGCCAGTCCCCGCCTTCCCGGACAAGACGCAGCAGTCGGTTGACCGCAGGACCGTAGCCCCGGTCGAAGTCGTGGTGCTCGGCGAAAGAGCGGGCGAGCGCGTCCTGGTCGATGCGGTGGTGGGCGGCCAGGACGGCGACGACCGAGCCGGCCATCTCTGTGTCGTCCGTCCACTGCCACGGCCCGGACGGCACCTCGCGGCGCTTCAGCAGCGGGTAGTTCACCGGCACGAAGTACTGGGAGCCCAAGGCGTCCCCGACGGACAGTCCGCGCAGGCAGGCCAGGGCGCGGTCCAGGCGCACGTCGGGGGAGGAATCAGCGGTCATCGCCCTGCCACTCTATCCGGTGACCCCGTACGGCTCGGGATCTCGCCAGCGGTCGAACGGCCGGTCGAGCGTGTACTTGCCGTCGTCCCCCAGAACGAGCATCCGCACCTCACCGTTCCCCGGGTTCGACAGCGACTCGAACTCCGCGACCGTCCAGTGGAACCACCGCATGCAGAACAGCCGCATCGCCAGGCCGTGGGTGACGATGAGGACGTTCGGCGGGTGGTCGGGGTCCTCGAAGCTGCGGAACAGGCTCTCCAGGAATCCGCCGACCCGGTCGTAGACGTCGGCGCCGGACTCGCCCTGGGCGAATCGGTAGAAGAAGTGGCCGTAGGCGTCCCGGTAGGCCTTCTGGAGGCGGACCTCGTCCCGGTCCTGCCAGTTGCCCCAGTCCTGCTCACGCAGCCGGGGCTCCTCGCGCACCCGTATGAGTCCGGGGTCGAGGTGGAACGCGCGCAGGGTCTCGTGCGTACGACGGTACGGGGAGACGTACACGCTGACCCGCTCGTCACCGAAGATCTCGCGCAGCTGCTCGCCCGCCGCCTCGGCCTGCCGTCGGCCGCGCTCCGTCAGCGCCAGGGCATGGTCGGGTTCACGCTCGTAGACGGAGTCATCAACATTGCCCGTTGACTCGCCATGCCGGACAAGGACGATGCGCCGTGGTCGTGCCATGCCAAGACCCTAGATCGGGTGAGGGCCGCTGGAGCACTCCCACGGCCCCCATACAGCGTAGGTCACACGATTCCTGCACCACAGGTCACACCGGTCGCACGCATGTTCGATCGGAACAGCGCTGCCCGGGTTCCCCGGAGTCAGCACCGTGCCCGGAGCAGTCCCAGCGGAATCAGACCGTCCAACCCGACTCCATGTCCACGACGTCCCCCGTGAGCGCCGCCACGTCCGCCTCGGTCTGCGCCCTCAGGGCCAGCCGCTCCACACGTTCGGTGCGGTATTTGCCGTGCTCGGCGGCTGATCGCCACATCGACAGCACCAGGAACTCGTTCCCGGGTGCCTCACCGAACAGCCCGCGCACCATTCCGGGCGAGCCGGCCATCGCCGGGTTCCAGACCTTCTCCTGCATCAGCACGAAGTGCTCGGCCCGCTCCTCGTGGATACGGCAGAGTGCCACCCGGAGCAGGTCGGCGTCCGTGAAGCGCGGTTCGAAACCGGTCTTCACGTCGAAGCGGTAGTCGAAGAGCCTGACCTGGGCGTTCTTGAACGTGCCCGTCTGGGCCGACGCGAGCCGGTCGTGAGACCGCGCCATGAAGGAGTCGTAGAAGGCGCGGCTCTCCCAGAACGCGAAGATGTGCGCCACGTCCTGCCGCCCTCGGCTCCAGCCACCCCCCTGCCCGCGAAAACCCGGCTCCCCCAGAAGCCCCGCCCACTTCCGCTGCCCCCGCTCGAAACCGCGGCGGTCCACCACGGTGCAGCGAATCCACTTGACCAGCACCGCGCCATGGTAAGGCCACGGAGCGTGGCGTCGGTCACTCTCGGCTGGACCGCTCCGCCACGCGCGTATCGCGCGCGTGGCAGGATGGACAAACACTCATGGACGCCCGTCAGTTGGGGCCAACGGACGGGTCGACGGGGAAGGGGACGCTGGTGGACGGGCTCAACAAGGGGCTTCGCAAGGTCGAGATCGCGGTGCGGTGGGATCCCAGTCCGGCGGGGCAGCCGTCCACCGATCTGGACCTGGTCGCGGCGACCTATCCGGCGGACGACCCGCACGGCGATCCCGCGTACGTGGTGCACTTCGACAGCCGCTCCCCCGACGGCACCATCACTCTCAACCGGGACAGCAAGGATGGCCAGGGCTTCGGCTACGACGAAGTCATGACGCTGGAACTCGACCGGCTCGACGTCCGGTACGCGCGCGTGGTGGTCGGAGTCGTCATCCAGCAGCGCCCGGCGGAGCGCACCTTCGTCAGTGTGAGCAACCCTGGACTGCGTATCCGCGAGGGGTACACCGTCCTGGCGGAGGACCACTTCGGCGGGGTCCTGGGGGCGACGGCGGCGACGGTCGCGGAGTTCACCCGGGACGGCTCCGGTCCGTGGGAATTCCGCCCGGGAGTCCGTGGTTTCGAGGGCGATCCCGTCGCCTTCACCAGGACGATGGGTGCGGCACAGCGGCCCTGACCTCGCCACCGACGAGGCAGAAACGACGAGAGGGGCACCGCCCGCAGGCGGTGCCCCTCCGTCATCGGCTCAGGCGTCGGTGTCAGCTGCAGCCGCTGGTCGAGCCGCAGCCCTCGCAGATGTAGCAGGAACCGGCGCGCTGCATCTTCGTACCGCAGGAGAAGCACAGCGGGGCGTCGGCCTGGATGCCGAGCTGCATCTCCACCAGTTCGGCACTGGTGTGGGCCTGCTGCGGGGCGGGCTTGACCGCCTCATCGGCCTCCGGAGCGGAAACGGCCTTCAGCTCCTGGGCGCGCGGCGCCGACTGGGCCAGGCCCTCCACGTCCACCTCGTCGTCGGACGGCTCGTAAGACCCCGTCTCCAGATGACGCTGACGCTCCTCGGCCGAGTGGATGCCGAGCGCGGAGCGCGTCTCGAAAGGCAGGAAGTCCAGCGCCAGGCGGCGGAAGATGTAGTCGACGATCGACTGCGCCATCCGCACGTCCGGGTCGTCCGTCATACCGGCCGGCTCGAAGCGCATGTTGGTGAACTTCGAGACGTACGTCTCCAGCGGCACGCCGTACTGGAGGCCGACGGAGACCGCGATGGAGAAGGCGTCCATCATGCCCGCGAGGGTCGAGCCCTGCTTGGACATCTTCAGGAAGACCTCACCGAGACCGTCGTCCGGGTAGGAGTTGGCGGTCATGTAGCCCTCGGCACCGCCGACGGTGAAGGACGTGGTGATGCCGGGACGTCCCTTCGGGAGGCGCTTGCGGACCGGGCGGTACTCGACGACCTTCTCGACCGCGGTACGGATCGTCTCCTCGGCCTTCTCCGTGATCTCTGCCTTCTCCTTCTCCTTGGTCTTGGCGGAGAGGGGCTGGCCGACCTTGCAGTTGTCACGGTAGATCGCGAGCGCCTTGACGCCGAGCTTCCAGGCCTCGAAGTAGATCTCCTCGACCTCCTCGACGGTCGCCGTCTCCGGCATGTTGACCGTCTTGGAGATGGCTCCGGAGATCCACGGCTGGATCGCGGCCATCATGCGGACGTGGCCCATCGGGGAGATGGCCCGCTCGCCCATGGCGCAGTCGAACACCTCGTAGTGCTCGGGCTTGAGACCGGGGGCGTCGATCACGTTGCCGTTCTCGGCGATGTGGGCGACGATCGCCTCGATCTGCTCTTCCAGGTAGCCCATGCGGCGCAGGGCCTGCGGGACGGTGCCGTTGACGATCTGCATCGAGCCGCCGCCGACGAGCTTCTTGAACTTGACCAGCGCGAGGTCGGGCTCGACACCGGTGGTGTCGCAGGACATCGCCAGGCCGATGGTGCCGGTCGGGGCGAGCACGGACGCCTGGGAGTTACGGAAACCGTTCTTCTCGCCGAGGCGCAGCACGTCCTGCCACGACTCGCTGGCGGCGGCCCACACCGGGGTGTCCAGGTCGTCCATGCGGACGGCCTTGTCGTTGGCGTCCGAGTGCTGCTTCATGACGCGCTTGTGGGCGTCGGCGTTCCGGGCGTAACCGTCGTACGGGCCGACCACCGAGGCGAGTTCCGCGGAGCGGCGGTAGGCCGTGCCGGTCATCAGGGAGGTGATGGCACCGGCGAGCGAGCGACCGCCGTCGGAGTCGTAGGCGTGGCCGGTGGCCATCAGCAGGGCGCCGAGGTTGGCGTAGCCGATGCCGAGCTGGCGGAACGCGCGCGTGTTCTCGCCGATCTTCTGCGTCGGGAAGTCCGCGAAGCAGATCGAGATGTCCATCGCGGTGATGACCAGCTCGACGACCTTCTGGAAGCGCTCGGCCTCGAAGGACTGGTTGCCCTTGCCGTCGTCCTTCAGGAACTTCATCAGGTTCAGCGAGGCCAGGTTGCAGGACGTGTTGTCCAGGTGCATGTACTCGCTGCACGGGTTCGACGCGGTGATCCGGCCGGACTCGGGGCAGGTGTGCCAGGTGTTGATGGTGTCGTCGTACTGGATGCCGGGGTCGGCGCAGGCCCAGGCGGCCTCGGCGATCTTGCGGAAGAGCGACTTGGCGTCGACCTCCTCGATGACCTCACCGGTCATCCGGCCGCGCAGGCCGAACTGGCCGCCCTGCTCGACGGCCGTCATGAACTCGTCGTTCACGCGGACCGAGTTGTTGGCGTTCTGGTACTGGACGGACGCGATGTCGTCGCCGCCCAGGTCCATGTCGAAGCCCGCGTCGCGCAGGACGCGGATCTTCTCCTCTTCCTTGACCTTGGTCTCGATGAAGTCCTCGATGTCCGGGTGGTCCACATCGAGGACGACCATCTTGGCGGCGCGGCGGGTGGCGCCACCGGACTTGATCGTTCCTGCGGAGGCGTCGGCGCCGCGCATGAAGGAGACCGGGCCGGAGGCGTTGCCGCCGGAGGACAGCAGTTCCTTGGAGGAACGGATCCGGGAGAGGTTCAGGCCGGCCCCGGAGCCGCCCTTGAAGATCATGCCCTCTTCCTTGTACCAGTCGAGGATCGACTCCATGGAGTCGTCGACGGACAGGATGAAGCAGGCCGAGACCTGCTGGGGCTGCTTGGTGCCGACGTTGAACCAGACAGGGCTGTTGAAGCTGAAGATCTGGTGCAGGAGGGCGTACGCCAGCTCGTGCTCGAAGATCTCGGCGTCAGCGGGCGAGGCGAAGTACTTGTGGTCCTCCCCGGCCTTCCGGTACGTCTTCACGATGCGGTCGATCAGCTGCTTCAGGCTGGTCTCGCGCTGCGGGGTGCCCACGGCACCGCGGAAGTACTTGCTGGTGACGATGTTGACCGCGTTCACCGACCAGAAGTCGGGGAACTCGACGCCACGCTGCTCGAAGTTGACCGAGCCGTCGCGCCAGTTGGTCATGACGACGTCACGGCGCTCCCAGGCCACCTCGTCGTAGGGGTGGACCCCAGGGGTGGTGTGGATGCGCTCGATACGCAGGCCCTTGCTCGCCTTGGGGCTCTTGGCGCGGGAACTCCGTGCCGGACCGCTCGCCGTCTCTGTCATGCCGCCTCCCTGTACGGGCGAAAACGCCCTGAAGTGCCCCGTTGTTCCCGTGGCACGGTGTTCTGTCTGGTGTTACGGGCGCGCACTCACACCGCCCGCAACAGGTCTTCTCATCGCCGCCGCCCGGCCGGGCCCCGGAGCTGCCTTCCGGGTCCGGCCCGCCGGTCAGTCGGCGGCGCCTGCGGGCTCGGGGATCTGTTCCGTCCCCTGGGGCCCGCGGTCGTCTTCCTGGCTCCCCGCAGCCGCGTCCGCGCGGCCTCCGTCGTCCGCTTCGGGGTGTCCCGTCTGTGCCCTGAGTTCCTCGATGGCCGCCTCGAAGTCGTCGAGCGAGTCGAACGCCCGGTAGACGGAGGCGAATCGCAGATAGGCGACGAGATCGAGCTCCTGCAACGGGCCGAGTATGGCCAGCCCCACGTCGTGGGTGGTCAGCTCGGCGCTTCCGGTGGCCCGCACCGCCTCCTCGACCCGCTGGCCGAGCTGGGCGAGCGCGTCCTCGGTGACGGGCCGCCCCTGGCACGCCTTGCGCACACCATTGATGATCTTCGTACGGCTGAAGGGTTCGGTGACTCCGGACCGCTTCACCACCATGAGCGAGCACGTCTCCACGGTCGTGAAACGACGGGAGCAGTCAGGGCACTGGCGGCGCCTGCGGATCGATGTGCCGTCGTCGGTCGTGCGACTGTCGACGACACGGCTGTCGGGGTGCCTGCAGAAAGGGCAGTGCATGAACTCCCAACCCTCCTCACAGCAGACTCAATAGCCTCGCCGGACCTCTTGCGCCCCACGAAGCAGCCCCAAGCATAGGCGATGACCATGGGCCTCGAGACCCGGGGGACCACAACTTCTGGGCTGCTGCCGCAATCCAACCACTAGATGTGGGGATTGGCTCATACATCCACGCCGTTCCCGCGTGTCGCGCGCGTAGGCGCAGGTGCCGTGCGGCAGACCATTCCGCACCGGCCTCGCACCCCTCTGGAGACGCTGCTGCGACGGCTTCGTCCGGGACACGGCGGCATCCGTTCCCGCACAGCCGTATCGCCGCGGCACATGCGGAGATACCGTGGGCGCCGCGAGGAGGGGACGTGGGACTCCCGCACAGATGAGAGCTGGCCCCGGGGCAGGGGAATGCCGGATGGCAGACTGGGGACACCAGTCCACGAGGCGATCACCCCGGCGGTGAAGAGTACAGCAATGGGCCCTTTTGCCCGCCAGGTGGCGCGGCCGCCAATACACCCGGACACATGATCGCGTCCGGTGATTCGCGATTTTTCACTCGAACGTGTGTTTGGCGCAACCTTTCGAAAGCAACTACCGTTGTCCAGCAGGGAGACCATCGAGAGGGGCCGACGTGACCACCACCGCAGACAGTGCCGCCATTACTGCCCAGGACCGCTCCCAGGGCCGACTGGAGCCGGTGCATGCGATGAACGAAGCCACGAACCCTGAGGGGCACAAGCGCTCCCTGCCGGGCCGACCTCCCGGCATCCGGGCGGACAGCTCCGGACTCACCGATCGCCAGCGCCGCGTGATCGAGGTCATCAGGGACTCCGTGCAGCGGCGGGGCTACCCGCCGTCGATGCGGGAGATCGGTCAGGCCGTCGGCCTTTCCAGCACCTCCTCCGTCGCACACCAGCTGATGGCCCTGGAGCGCAAGGGTTTCCTGCGCCGTGACCCGCACCGCCCGCGGGCGTATGAGGTGCGCGGTTCCGACCAGGCAGCCTCGGTGCAGCCCACGGACACGGCGGGCAAGCCGGCCGCGTCGTACGTGCCGCTGGTCGGCCGGATCGCCGCCGGTGGCCCGATCCTCGCGGAGGAGTCCGTCGAGGACGTCTTTCCTCTCCCCCGCCAGCTCGTCGGCGACGGTGAGCTGTTCGTCCTGAAGGTCGTCGGTGACTCGATGATCGAGGCGGCGATCTGCGACGGCGACTGGGTCACGGTGCGGCGTCAGCCGGTCGCCGAGAACGGCGACATCGTGGCCGCGATGCTCGACGGCGAAGCCACCGTCAAGCGCTTCAAGCGCGAGGACGGCCATGTCTGGCTCCTGCCGCACAACGCGGCCTACGAGCCGATCCCCGGTGACGACGCCACCATCCTCGGCAAGGTGGTGGCCGTACTGCGGCGCGTCTGACAGCGCGCAACCTGTCGGGTGGGCCCATAGGGCCTGCCCTCTGACCGGGCCCCGGGACCCCTGCGCCGGTTCCGGGGCCCTGCGCTGTCCTGGGGTGGTTGCCGTCCCCGAGTGAGCCCCCGAAGGCCCATGCAGATGGGGTTGGCCGGTGACTCAGCTGCCGCAGGCCAACCCCCGCAGCTCATTCGTCTGCCGACTGCTTGGCAGCCGCGTCGATCGACGCCAGCGACTTCCGTACCTGGTTACGGTCCGTCGTGAACCAGAAGTCGGGCAGTGACGCCTTCAGGTAGCCCCCGTACCGGGCCGTCGTCAGACGCTGATCCAGGACGGCGACCACCCCGCGGTCGCCCGACGCCCGGACGAGACGGCCGGCGCCCTGGGCCATCAGGAGGGCGGCGTGGGTGGCGGCGACCGCCATGAAGCCGTTGCCGCCTGCCTCCTCGACAGCCTTCTGCCGGGCGCTCATCAGGGGGTCGTCCGGGCGCGGGAACGGGATCTTGTCCATGACGACCAGCTGGCAGCTGGGTCCCGGGACATCCACGCCCTGCCAGAGCGACAGAGTGCCGAAGAGGCAGGTCTTCGGGTCGGCCGCGAAGTTCTTGATGAGCTCGCCGAGCGTCTCCTCGCCCTGCAGGAGGATCGGGAACTCGGGGATACGGGAACGCAGTCCTTCGGCGGCCAGCTGGGCGCCCCGCATCGAGGAGAAGAGGCCGAGGGTGCGGCCGCCCGCCGCCTGGATCAGCTCCGTGAGTTCGTCGAGCATGTCCGCGCGATCGCCGTCCCGCGCCGGACGCGCCAGGTGCTTGGCGACGTAGAGGATGCCCTGCTTGCGGTAGTCGAAGGGCGAGCCGACGTCGATGCCCTTCCACTTCGGGACGTCGTCGCCTTCGGTGCCCTCGGGGGCCAGGCCCAGGGAAGCGCCTACGCCGTTGAAGTCGCCGCCCAGCTTCAGCGTCGCGGACGTCAGGACCACGGATCGGTCCGCGAAGAGTTTCTCCCGCAGCAGTCCGGAGACTGACATGGGGGCGACGCGCAGGGAGGCGCCGAAGCGGTCGTGGCGCTCGTACCAGACCACGTCCCACTCGGAGCCGTTCGTGATGCGCTCCGCCACGTCGTGCACGTTCTCCACGGAGGCGAGGGCCTGCTTGCGGACGGCGTCCTCGTCCTGGACGGACTTGTCGCGGGTCGCGCCGATGGCGGAGATGACCGTGCGGCACGCGTCGCGCAGGGCCATGAGGGCGTACCCGAGGTCTTCGGGAATATCCTCCAGACGGCCCGGCAGCGCCAGCTCCATCAGCCGTTCGAAACCCTCGGCGGCGGTCTGGAGCTGGTCGGCGGCCTTCTCGTTGACGAGCTTCGCGGCACGGCGCACCGCGCGGTTGACCTGGCCGGGAGTGAGTTCGCCGGTGGCGACTCCGGTGACCCGGGAGACCAGCTCGTGCGCCTCGTCGACGATCAGCACCTCGTGCTGCGGGAGAACCGGGGCGCCCTCGATGGCGTCGATCGCGAGCAGCGCGTGGTTGGTGACGACGACCTCGGCGAGCTTGGCCCGCTCACGGGACATCTCGGCGAAGCACTCCGCGCCGTACGCGCACTTCGAGGCGCCCAGGCACTCCCTCGACGACACCGACACCTGCGCCCAGGCCCGGTCCGAGATGCCGGGTGTGAGGTCGTCGCGGTCTCCGGTCTCGGTCTCGTCGGCCCAGTCGCGCACCCGCAGCAGGTCCTGGCCCAGCTTGCTGGTGGGTGCGGCGGCCTCGAACTGGTCGAAGAGGCCCTCCTCCTCGTCCTGCGGGACGCCCTCGTGCAGTCGGTGCAGGCACAAGTAGTTCGACCGGCCCTTGAGCATCGCGAACTCCGGGCGGCGGCGCAGCAGGGGGTGCAGCGACTCGACCGTTCTCGGCAGGTCGCGTTCCACCAGCTGTCGCTGCAGGGCCAGGGTGGCGGTCGCGACGACCACCCGCTCCCCGTGCGCCAGCGCGGGCACGAGGTAACCCAGCGACTTGCCGGTGCCGGTGCCGGCCTGGACCAGCAGGTGGGAGCCGTCGTCGATCGCTTCCTCGACGGCTTCGGCCATGGCCACCTGACCAGGGCGCTCCGTACCGCCGACGGCAGTGACGGCGGCATGCAGGAGTTCGGGGAGTGAGGGCTTCGTCATAGCGCGACCACCCTACGACCCTGCACTGACAAACGGGTGATCAAGGCGGGGGCGGGGGCTGGGATCAAGGCCGTGGGCTCCTCGGGGGGGGTGGGGTGGCGGCGTATCGACCGGCTGCGTGAGTGCCTGCTGTGTGAGTGGGGCCGTGCCGAGCTGCTCGAAAGTATTCGCGCGCGGGTGGGAACTGCGGCGGCACGGGCCGCGTTCATTGAGTGATGGCGCCGTGACACAGCGCTACAACAGGTGCCGGAGGGACCGGTCTCGGACCATGAGGGCGGCCCGCTTGGCGGGCAGGTCGACCTCGGCGGAGAACCGGAAGCCGGCGGTCAGGAAAGCGGCGACGGAGGGGGTGTTGCGAATGTCGGGTTCCGCGATGACGCGTGCGCAGGAGGGCCGCTGTGCGAGAGCGAGGTCGGCCACGGCCCGGAGCAGCAGACCGCCGAGGCCACGCCCCCGATCGGCGACCCCACCGACCAGGAGATGGATCCCCGTGTCATGCGGTCGGGCGGGGTAGTGCCGGGCCAGCGGGTCGAGATCGGCCCGGTAGATCTCCCAGTAGCTCATCGGTGCTCCGTCCAGTACGCCGATGCACGGCACGCTGCGTCCGTCGCCGGCGAGTTGGGCCCGCAGGTGGTCCTCCGTCACGTCCTGCGGTCCTGACAGCTCCCAGAACGCCGCGGCGGCGGGGTCGTTCATCCAGCGGCAGATGAGCGGAAGGTCGCGTTCGAGGCGCGCGGGGACGAGGTGGAACACGCCTGCCGGCGTGTCGGCCGGGCCCCATTCGGCGACGCGGTCGAGGAGGTCGTCATGGCGCAGGACGACGGAGAGCCCGGGCGGCCCATCCGTCGCCGTGTGGGAGAGGGAGGGCAGCGCCGTGTCCTGGTCCCCCTTCCGGGCTCCGTCACCGTCGAGCGCGTCAACCGCGGCGAGCGCGATGAGCTCGTCCGGGAGCCGCAGGTCCATGGTGTCGTCGTTGTGCCCGCCCTCTCCGAGGTGCTTGCCGGTCAGCGCGCCGGGATCTGCATCGGCCGTTCCGAGGCGGGAGTCGACGCGGCCGAACGTGTCGGCACCGGCGAAGTCCCTCGGGAAGTCTCCGTCGCAGGCGCCGGACTCGGCATCGGCGCAGGCAGCGGAGTCGGCGTCGCAGTCGGTGCCCGGTCCGGCGTCGGAGTCGGTAGGGGACCCGGTGCCGGAGGCCGCGTCGGCCATGCCAGGGGCGGCGATACCGGTCTTGGCGATCGGGTCGGAGGGAGGCACCGAACGCTCCTCTCGAAGAGGGGGGTGGGGCATGTCCCCAGGGATGAAGGAGGTCAGTTGTGGTCAGGGCCGATCAGGGCGGTCAGGGGTGCAGGGGGTTGGCGATGGTGACGTAGACGGACTGGGTGTCGACCGGGCCGACGAGTTCGTCGAGACCGTGCAGCCGGGTCAGCAGGTTGGCCTTGCAGCGCAGGACAGGTGAGTCGAGCAGCCGGTCGGGGAGCGAGGTGCGCAGCCGGGCCGGTCCGGAGGCGACGTTCCCGAGGAAGCGGCGGAAGGCGGCGAGCAGCAACCGCTCGTCGGCCAGCCCCTGGGAGCCGAACGCACCGATGAGGCCGAGCACGTTGTTGACCACCAGGTAGTACACGAGCCGCTCGTCGGTGACCTCGTCGCAGACGAACGTGTCGCTGCGCTCTCCGATGCCGGGCAAGCGGGCGTCGAGGTCCGCGCGCCGGGACTCGCGGAAGTAGTAGCCCTGGTTGTCGCGGTACCGGCCGCCTGTGGGCCAGCCGTCGGCATCCAGCAGAAGCAGGGTGTTCTGCTGGTGCGCTTCCAGGGCGACGCCGGCCTCACCGTCCAGCCAGAGGACAGGACGCACCACGTGCGCTAGGTAGCGCAGGAACCACTCGGCGGCGACGGCTCCGCGGGGGCGGCCGGTGCGGCGGGCGAGCCGCGTGACGACCTCGGCCAGCCGGGACCGCAGGGCCGGGCCGTGCTTCTCCAGGCCTCCCGAAGCGTCCTCGGGCGGGGCCGGGGAGCACGGGCGCTGCGAGACGAGGCCGGCGACGCAGGAGACGTCGTCCGAGGGGCTGAACGGGTTGTGGCGGATCACCACGTCCAGTCCGGGCATCGGGGCGCCGTCGGCCGTGTCGACGGCGAGCCAGGCCGGGTCCCGAACGATGTCGAAACCCGGGTGCACGGACTGCCACTGCTGTGCGAGGCCGCTGCGGAGCAGGCGGTGGACCTCGACACCTCGGTGAAGTTCCTTGCGGAGGTTCTGGCGGCGGGAGTTGGTGATGCGCACGCCCAGCGAGAGCTTCAGCATCGCGGGGGCATGGGTTCGGTAGACGGTTCGTACGGAGGAGGTGGGGTGCCAGTGAGGGCCGTGGGTGCCTAGGTCACGGAGCAGTCCGGTGTCCAGCAGGGCGGCGGTCTCCGGGCGGTGCCGGACCTCGTGCGCCTGCCAGGGGTGCAGGGGCAGCAGGGCGTATCCGTCCGGGAACGCCGGCGCGGTCCCGGCGAGGCGGGCGGTGAGCCGGGGCGCGGCGACAGGGCGGCCACGTTCGGTCCAGGAGGAGTCGGTGGCGAGGACGGAGGGAGCGACAGCCATCCAGTGCAGAGGGAAGGAGCCGCGCGACTCGGGCGAGTACAGACGGGCTTCGGTCTCGGAGAGTCCCTCGCGGCTCTTAGGGGTTGGGTGCAGGGGGTGTCCGAGGACGAGTGCCTGTTCCGCGGACAGGAAGAGGTCGGGGCCGTCGGCCGGGCGTTCCCGCCGGTCGGTGACGAAGGCGGCGACACGTCGGAGGGAGTCGGCAACACCTGCGACGAGCCCGACGCCGTCGCGGAGAGCGACGGGGGAACTGGGGGCGACCGTGGGGAGGGAGTCGTGAGCGCGGCTGCCGGCAGAGCCGTCTGCGGACGTCTCTCTCGTGAGCAGGGCGGCGATCGTGACGGCGTCGGCCGGTGAGGCGTGGTCGGGAGCACCGGACAGACGGGGAGGGCCGAAGCGGTGCCAGCCTGTCGGAGACCAGTAGCGGACCGGTGCGAGCAGGGCCGTGCCGCTGGCGGGAAGGGGGATGCGCAGCACGCCGTCGGCCGGGGCGGACTGGCCGGTCTCGCGCGCCCAGCAGCGGAGCAGGTTCTCCACGGCGGCGGCCTGGGCGACGGTGCCCGGGTCGGGATGCTCCAGGGGGTCGGTGACATGGCCTTCGCTCAGCCCCTGGGTGGGTTTCGCCGCCGGCCGCTGGTGCGGGACTCTCGGGCGCGGCGATGTCCCCGACGTCCGGGCGCCTGCGGAGCCTGGTCCCGGCGTCGGTGCGTGGTCGTCGGGGTGGGGGGTGGCGTTCACGGCAGGTACCTCGTGGGATGGTTCCGGATCATGCGGATGGGGGCTGCGAGCCGAGCAGCTTCACTCGGCTTGGCTGCGGGACGCGAGGGCGTGGCGTGTGGGCGTGCGGAGCTCATGGCGCTCAGCCGTCTGGTGGGCGGGCGTTGGGCGGGAAGGCGTCCCTCGCGCAGGCGTCTGGCGCGCAGACGTCCGGCGCCCAGGCGGCCTGGCGCGCAGGCCTTCCGCGGGCTCCACGCCGGGGAAGCTCACCGCGTTCACGGTGCGGCTGCCGTGCCACCTCCACGGCATCGGGCCGCTGCCCGGACCGCGTCGGCCAGGCGGTCCAGTACGGCGGTCGCTTGTTCATCGGTGAGGGTCAGGGGCGGCAGCAGTTGCACGACGCTCGCGTGACGGCCGCCGAGTCCGACGATGAGGCCGCGCCGCAGGCACTCCTGCTGGACCGCGGCAGCCAGGTCCGGGGCCGCGGGGAGAGGTTGGCGGCCGCTGCCCTGCGTCATCGATGCCGCCACGCCGCTCTCCGCAGTTCCGGGAGCACCCGGGAAGCCGGCGTGCCCCTCCCCCTCCGGATTCACCAGCTCGACTCCGATCATCAGTCCCCTCCCCCGCACATCCCCCACGTACGCGAGCTCAGAGGCGAGCTGCTGGAGTTGGCCCAGGATGCGCTCCCCCAGGGTCACCGCGCGCTCGGCGAGGGCGTTCTCGCGGACGTGGGCGAGGGTCGCCGTGCCGGCGGCCAGGGCGAGTTGGTTGCCGGGGAAGGTGTCGGCGGGGGTGCCGGGTTGCCAGGTGTCGAGGTCGTCGCGGTAGACCACGACGGCCAGCGGCAGGCTGCCACCGATGGCCTGGGAGAGAACCATCACGTCGGGGGTCACCCCGCTGTGCTCCACCGCCCAGAAGGCGCCGGTCCGGCCCACGCCGGTCTGCATCTCGTCGGCGATCAGCGGGATGGACCGGTCGGCGGTGAGCTGTCGCATGCGCCGCAGCCAGGTGTCCGGCGCGGGGATCGCCCCGCCCCCGCCCTGGACGGGCTCGACGATCATCCCGGCGGGCAGTGGCCCGGACGCGGGGTCGTCGAGGAGGGACTCGGTCCAGCGGGCGGCGAGGTCGGCACCGCGCTCGCCCCCGACGCCGAAGGGACAGCGGTAGTCCTGCGGGTAGGGCAGGCGGACGACCCGCCTGTCACGGGTGTCCGCGAGGGTGCCGTCGAGGACCCTGGCGGTACTTCCGTGACCGGCGCCGGTGAACGCCAGGAGACCGCTCCGGCCGGTCGCCGCGCGTACCAGCGCGTAGGCGGTCTCGACGGCTTCGCTGCCGGCCGGTCCGCAGAACCGCACGCGTGCCCGCCGGGCCAGGCCTGGCGGCAAGGTGCGAAACAGCTCGGTGAGGAAGGCTTCCTTCACGGGTGTCGCCAGGTCGAGGGCGTTCAGGGGCGCGCCGGAGTCGAGGACCTTACGGATGGCCTCCAGGACGACCGGGTGGTTGTGGCCGAGGGCGAGCGTGCCGGCGCCGGAGAGGCAGTCCAGGTAGCGGCGGCCGTCCGCGCCCTCGATGGTCAGTCCGCGGGCCCGCACCGGAACGATCGGCAGGGCACGGGCGTAGGTCCGGGCGGCGGATTCACGCGCGGCCTGGCGGCGCAGGATCCCCTCGTGCGCGGAACGCGAGGTGAGGGCGGTGTCGTCGACGGCTCCGCCGGGAAGGGATTTCACCTGCGTACGCCCCACAGCGGCCTCCTCTGACGCACAACCCCCATGGGTGATTTCGCCACGACTTCCCTGACCTCCCACTGATCACGGGCACAGAGGACCGCGCACGGACAGCAGGCCCCCCACCGCTACCAACCGCGGACCACTCACCGGGTTACGGGTTGCCTCAAGATCCTTTCCGTAACGGAACTGTTGCGGACCCGTCGGACCGCCCCCACAGCCACCGCATAGTGTGTGGTGCCGTTCCCGGACACCGTGAGCTCGTCCCGAACGTCCCGCGTGACAGCGGGAATCGGGGCCGAAGCGCCGGTTCGTCCACGTTCGTTCCACATCAGGGGGAGTCAGATCATGCGATCCATACGGCCGTCGTCCCATGCCAGCCGAGGAGGGAGGGCGCGCCGCAGGAACTCCCCCGTGCTGGCCGTCATAGCCCTTGCCTCGGCGCTCGCACTGACCGCCACCGCCTGCGAGTCGGGCGATGCCACGGCGGACGGCGAGGCTTCCGCGTCGGCCACCGCCTCCGACGACGGCAAGCTCAAAATCCCGGACGACATCAGGGACCGGCTCCGCGAGCACGGAATCGACATCGACAAATGGAAGAACGGCGCCTGGAAGAACTGGGACCGGGACGACTGGCTGCGCGAAGCCAACGAGTACATCAACCCGATCATCGAGGGGCTCTGGGACCCGGACCGCATGCGGGAGGCCGAGGAGCCCGACCAGGGCGTCGACGACAGTGACCTCTCCGGTGACCAGGGCGTGACCGACCCGACGCCCGAGCCGGTCGAGGCGCAGGCGGTGCCGCCGTCGTACCACGCCAACGCCCCCACCGCCGGGAAGGTGTTCTTCGACTCCCCCGGGGGGTCGGCCGTCTGTTCGGCGACCGTGGTGAAGGACCCGGCGCACCCGGGCAAGTCCAATCTGGTGTGGACGGCCGGCCACTGCGTGCACGCGGGCAAGAAGGGCGGCTGGTACCGCAACATCGCGTTCGTGCCCTCGTACAACGACGACGGCAAGCCGGTGGCGGCGCTGGAGAACGCCACCCGTGAGGACGTCGCTCCCTACGGTGTCTGGTGGGGCGACTGGGCGCAGACCTCGGACCAGTGGATCGAACAGGGCGGTTCGACGGGCGGCGACGGCGCGCCGTACGACTTCGCGGTCATCCATGTGACGCCGGAGAAGGGCAGCGGCGGCAAGTCGCTGGAGGAGATGGTCGGTTCGGCGCTGCCGGTCGACTTCAAGGCGCCCGCGGTGCCGCAGGTGAAGAGCGTCACGGCGATCGGCTACCCGGCCGCGCCGCCCTACGACGGGCAGAAGCTGTACCGGTGCCAGGACCGGCCCGGGCGGCTCTCGGTCACCGCGTCGGATCCGACGATGTACCGCATCGGCTGCACCATGACCGGCGGTTCGTCCGGCGGCGGCTGGGTCGCGGCCGGCTCGGACGGCAAGCCGGCGCTGGTGTCCAACACCTCGATCGGCCCGGTGACGTCGGGCTGGCTGGCCGGACCGCGCCTGGGCGGCGTGGCCAAGGGCGTGTACGACTCGGTGAGCAAGAAGTTCGCCGGTCGGTGACGGCCGGCTGAACCACGCCGTCGGTGGGGTGGTGCACCCCGCGGAAACCTTCACCGCCCCATCCCGGTACGCCCTCAACTGCACGGGCATAGTGGGGTGTCGCGCCGGGGCACCGGCGCCCGCGCGCCCATGACCTGCACACGCGGCATGTGCCGACACCAGCACCAGCACCACATTCGTACGCACAACGGGGGTCATCGCACCATGCGTTCCACACGTACGCCCGCGCGGAGGCGCGGGCGTCGCACCGTCCTCGCCGCCGGGCTCGTCGCCGCCCTGGCGCTCACCGCGACCGCCTGCGGCGGTTCGGCCGATTCGGCGAGCGACAAGCCCGACGCCACCTCCTCGCAGGCCGCCGCGGACGGCAGCGGCGGCGGCCAGGTCAAGATCCCGGCCGATCTCGCGGGCAAGCTCAAGGAGCACGGGATCGACGTCGACCGCTGGAAGGACGGCGGCTGGAAGGACTGGGACAAGGACAAGTGGCTCAGTGACGCCAAGGACTTCGTCAACCCGGTGATCGAGGGCCTCTGGAAGCCGGAGCGGATGCGGTCCGCCGAGGAGGCCGACAAGAAGGTCACGACGAAGGACGCGCCGGCCGGCCAGGGCGTCAGCGATCCGGATCCGGCACCTGTCCGTGCGCAGGCCGAGAAGACTCCGTACCACCGCAACGCGGCACCGGTCGGCAAGGTCTTCTTCGACTCCCCCGACGGCCCGGCCGTCTGCTCCGGCACGGTCGTCAAGGACGTCAACCACCCGGGCAAGTCCAATCTGGTGTGGACGGCGGGCCACTGCGTGCACGCCGGCGGCAACGGCGGCTGGTACCGCAACATCGTCTTCGTCCCGGCCTACAACGACCTCGGCAAATCCGAGGCGGAGCTGACCGACGCCAGCCCGAGCGAGGTCGCCCCGTACGGCAACTGGTGGGCGAACTGGGCCTCGACCTCGAACCAGTGGATCCAGGGCGGTTCCGAGACCGGCGGTGACGGAGCCGCGTACGACTATGCCGTGCTGCACGTGAAGCCGGAGCAGGGCGCCAAGTCCCTCGAGGAGACGGTCGGAGCCGCGCTGGACGTGGACTTCTCCGCCCCGTCCACGGCCGAGGCCGCCAAGATGGGCGCCTGGGGCTACCCGGCGGCGCCGCCCTACAACGGCGAGAAGATGTTCAAGTGCGTCGACGTGCCCGGCCGGTTCTCGCTCAGCGCGTCTCTGCCGACGATGTACCGCATCGGCTGCGACATGACCGGCGGTTCGTCCGGTGGCGGCTGGTTCCGGGTCCTGAACGGCAAGTCGGTGCTGGTCTCCAACACCTCGATCGGCCCGGCCGACAACACCTGGCTGGCCGGCCCGCAGCTGGGCCGCGACGCCGAGGCGCTCTACCAGAACATGAGCAAAACGTACGGCGGTCAGTGACCCGCACATGCTGAAGGCCCGCTCCCTGGCGACAGGGGGCGGGCCTTCTCGCGTTCGACGCGAGGCGCGCTCAGGCCGGGGTCAGAGCGCCGGCGCCGGAACGAACGGCGTGAGCTCCGCCGCCAGTTCCTCGTGCACCCGCACCTTGAGCAGGGTGCCCTCCGGGGTGTGCTCCTCGGAGATCACCTCGCCCTCGTCATGGGCACGGGCGACCAGCTTGCCGCGCGTGTACGGCACGAGCGCCTCGATCTCGACCGACGGGCGCGGCAGCTCGTTGTCGATGAGCGCGAGCAGTTCCTCGATGCCCTGGCCGGTGCGGGCCGAGACGGCGATGGAGCGCTTCTCGACGCGCAGCAGCCGCTGCAGGGTGAGCGGGTCGGCCGCGTCGGCCTTGTTGATCACGACGATCTCGGGCACGTCGGTGGCTCCGACCTCCCTGATCACCTCGCGTACGGCGGCCAGCTGCTCCTCCGGGACCGGGTGCGAGCCGTCCACCACGTGCACGATCAGGTCGGACTCGCCGACCTCCTCCATCGTGGAGCGGAACGCCTCGACCAGGTGGTGGGGCAGGTGGCGCACAAAGCCGACCGTGTCGGCCAGCGTGTACAGCCGTCCGCTGGGGGTCTCGGCCCGGCGCACGGTCGGGTCGAGGGTCGCGAACAGGGCGTTCTCGACCAGCACGCCCGCGCCCGTGAGGCGGTTGAGCAGCGAGGACTTGCCGGCGTTGGTGTAGCCCGCGATGGCCACGGACGGCACCTTGTGGCGCTTGCGCTCCTGGCGTTTGATCTCGCGGCCGGTCTTCATCTCCGCGATCTCCCGGCGCATCTTCGCCATCTTCTCGCGGATCCGTCGCCGGTCCGTCTCGATCTTGGTCTCACCGGGGCCACGGGTGGCGAGGCCGCCGCCCTTGCCGCCGCCCATCTGCCGGGACAGCGACTGACCCCAGCCGCGCAGTCGCGGCAGCATGTACTGCATCTGCGCGAGAGCGACCTGTGCCTTGCCCTCTCGGGACTTGGCGTGCTGGGCGAAGATGTCCAGGATCAGGGCCGTCCGGTCGATGACCTTGACCTTGACGACGTCCTCGAGGTGGATGAGCTGGCCCGGGCTGAGCTCACCGTCGCAGATGACGGTGTCCGCGCCCGTCTCGAGGACGAGGTCGCGCAGTTCCTCGGCCTTGCCGGAGCCGATGTAGGTGGCCGCGTCGGGCTTGTCACGGCGCTGGGTGACGCCGTCGAGCACCAGCGCACCGGCCGTCTCGGCGAGGGCGGCGAGCTCCGCGAGGGAGTTGTCCGCGTCCTGCACGGTTCCCGAGGTCCACACGCCGACGAGGACGACCCGCTCCAGCCGGAGCTGGCGGTACTCGACCTCGGTGACGTCCTCGAGCTCGGTGGAGAGGCCCGCCACGCGGCGCAGTGCCGCGCGCTCGGAGCGGTCGAACTGGTCGCCGTCCCGCTCTCCGTCGATCTCGTGGCTCCAGGCGACGTCCTCTTCCATCAGGGCATCGGCCCGAAAACCCTCGGGGTGGCTGTGCGCGAAGCGCTTGGAGTCCTGGGAAAAGGAAGAAGAGGAGGTCATTGGATCCTTACGTAGATGGGAAGCCGTTCATTGTCTGCAACGCATGGGCGGTCCGGGAGATTCCCGGCACCCCGTACCGCGCCGACCTGAAGATGTTCGCACGGTACGGGGCGTCTCGTCACCGTGTTTACCGGGCGCCTGCCTGAGCCGGCCTGGCCTGCTCGGCCGGGGCCTGCGGCTTCGCGGGCGCCTGTGGCTTCCAGTCCGGGTGCCCGGGCATCGGCGGGGTCTTCTCGCCGTACAGCCAGCCCTGGAAGAAGCCGTCCAGGTCGCGCCGGGAGATCTCGGCGGCGAGCCGGACGAAGTCCGCCGTCGTGGCGGTGTTGTCCTGGTGGCGGCCGACCCAGGCGCGTTCCAGGCGTTCGAAGGCCGGGCGGCCGATCTCCTGGCGCAGGGCGTACAGGACGAGCGCGGCCCCGTCGTAGACGTTGGGCCGGAAAAGGTCGGTCTTGCGGCCGGGGTCGGGTGCCTTGGGCGCGGCGGGCGGTCCGCCGGCGGCGCGCCAGCGGTCGGAGGCGCCGTAGGCGGCCTTCATCCGGTCCCGGATCGGTTTACCGGCCTCCTCCTCGGCATACAGCGCCTCGTACCAGGTGGCGTGCCCCTCGCTGAGCCACAGGTCGGACCAGGTGCGGGGGCTGACGCTGTTGCCGAACCACTGGTGGGCCAGCTCGTGGACCATGATCGACTCCACGTACCACGAGGGGTAGACGGGTTCGGTGAACAGTTCCCGCTCGAAGAGGGAGAGTGTCTGGGTCTCCAGTTGGAAGCCGGTGGAGACGTCGGCCACGAGCAGGCCGTACGTCTCGAAGGGGTAGCGGCCGACCTTGCTCTCCATCCAGGCGATCTGGCCGGCGGTCTTCGCCAGCCAGGGTTCGAGGGTCTTGCGGTGCTCGGTCGGGACGACGTCCCGTACGGGCAGCCCGTGTGGGCCGGTGCGGTGCAGGACCGTGGAGCGGCCGATGGAGACCTGGGTCAGCTCGGTGGCCATGGGGTGCTTGGTGCGGTAGGTCCAGGTCGTCGACCCGCCGGACTTCTCCACTGGGGCGGGCAGGCCGTTGGCGACGGCCGTGTGACCGTCGGGCGCGGTGACCCGGATGGTGAACATGGCTTTGTCGGAGGGGTGGTCGTTGCACGGGAACACCAGGTGCGCGGCGTCGGCCTGGTTGGCCATGGCGAGTCCGTCCGCGGTGCGCACCCAGCCGCCCTCGCGGCCCTTGGCCGGCCCGGGGTCACTGGTGTGCCGCACGGTGATCCGCATCCAGTTGCCGTCCGACACCGAGTCCTCGGGCGTGATCACCAGGTCCTCGCCGGCGGTGCGGTACTGCGCGGGCTCGCCGTCGACCTCGACCGCCTGGACCGTGCCGTGGGCGAAGTCCAGGTTGACGCGGTCCAGGTCGGCGGTCGTCCAGGCGTCGATGGTGGTGACGGCCCGCAGCGGTTCGCTGTTGTTGCCCGGATAGGTGAAGGAGAGGTCGTACGACGCCACGTCGTAGCCGGGGTTGCCGAGGTGCGGGAAGAGGCGGTCGCCGATGCCGAGCGGGACGACGGGCGCGGCGGCGGCGACGAGGCAAACGGAGATCGCCGAGGCGAGCAGGGCGGCGGCGGTGCGGCGACGGCGGGTGGGGGTGGTGGACTGGCTGTGGGGGGTCAGGAGCATGCCCCACGGCTATCAGCGCGCGCGTGCGCGGCGGGGACGGCGCGCTTCCGTCCCACCCGAACCGGGGACCGGGGCCTGCGCCGGGTGCCGCCCCGGCCGCCCCCGGCCGCCCCCGGAGGCCGCCGGACCGACTCAGCCGCTTCCCGTCCGCCGGGCCGTCCCGCGGCCGGACCGACGCGGCCGCGGGACGGCCCGGAGCCCTCGGGGCCCCGGACAGGCTCAGCCTCCCTGCGGCTGTGGCTGCGCCCGGCTGACGTCGTACACCCCGGCCACATTGCGCATCGCGCGCATCAGGGCGGGCAGGTGGCCGGCGTCCGGAAGCTGCACGGTGTACGTGTGCCGGACCTGCTGCTGGGCCGGGGGCTCGACGGTAGCCGAGACGATCTCGGCTCCCTCGGCGGCCATGGCCTCGGTGAGGTCGGCCAGCAGATGAGGGCGGACGAACGATTCGGCGACCAGCGTGACCCGGCACTCGGCGGCCTCTCCCCAGCTCACGCCGACCTCCGTACGCCCCCCGTCCTTCATACGCGCCACGGCGGAGCACTCCACGCGGTGCACGGTGACCGCTCCCCCGCGTACGGCGAAGCCGGTGATCTCGTCGGGCGGTACGGGCGTGCAGCAGCGGGCGAGCCGGACGGTCGCTCCGGGCAGGTCGGCGAGGACGTGGCCGGTGACGGGGCGGTCGGCGGACTGCTCGGGGGGCGTGTCCGGGTCGGGTGCGTCGGCGGGCCTGAGGGCCGGCCGGTCCTCGGCGATCCGCGCCTCGCTCTGCTGGGACTCAGCCTGCGCCGGATGGGCGGTCAGCCACCGCTGGATGGCGATCCGGGCCGCGGGTGTGTGGGCGTGCTCCAGCCACTCCCGGGAGGGCTCCGACGCCGGGTCCTGGCCCATGAGCAGCTGGACGGTGTCGCCGTCCTTCAGGACGGTGCTCAGCGTCGCCAGGCGACCGTTCACCCTGGCGCCGATGCAGGCGTGCGCGTCCTCGCCGTACTGCGCGTACGCGGCGTCCACGCAGGTCGCGCCCTCGGGCAGGCCGAGTGTGCCGCCGTCGGGCCGGAAGACGGTGATCTCGCGGTCCTGGGCGAGGTCCTCGCGCAGGGTCGACCAGAAGTGGTCGGGGTCGGGTGCCGCCTCCTGCCAGTCGAGGAGCCGGGAGAGCCAGCCGGGGCGAGTGGGGTCGATGCGTTCGCCGTCGGCCGGGTCGTCGGGGGCCGGTGCGTACGGGTTGCCGAGGGCGACGACCCCGGCCTCGGCGACCTTGTGCATCTGGTGCGTGCGGATGAGGACCTCGACGACCTGGCCGTCCTCGCGCGCCACGGCCGTGTGCAGCGACTGGTAGAGGTTGAACTTCGGTACGGCGATGAAGTCCTTGAACTCCGAGACCACCGGCTTCATACAGGTGTGCAGTTCGCCCAGGACGGCGTAGCAGTCGGCGTCCTCGTTCACCAGGACCAGGACGCGGCCGAAGTCGGAGCCGCGGAGCCGGCCGCGCTTGCGGGAGACGCGGTGCACCGAGACGAAGTGGCGGGGCCGAATGAGGACTTCGGCCTGGATGTCCGCCTCGCGCAGTACACCGCGCACCTCGTCGGCGACCTCGGCGAGCGGGTCGTCCGCGCGGGCCGCGTTGCGGACGATCAGCTCCCTGGTGTGCGCGTACTCCTCGGGATGCAGGATCGCGAAGACCAGGTCTTCCAGTTCGGTCTTGAGCGCCTGGACACCGAGCCGTTCGGCGAGCGGGATGAGCACGTCACGTGTCACCTTGGCGATGCGCTCCTGTTTCTCGGGGCGCATGACGCCGAGGGTGCGCATGTTGTGCAGCCGGTCGGCGAGTTTGATCGACATGACGCGGACGTCGTTGCCGGTGGCGACGAGCATCTTGCGGAAGGTCTCGGGTTCGGCGGCGGCGCCGTAGTCGACCTTCTCGAGTTTGGTGACGCCGTCGACGAGGTAGCGGACCTCCTCGCCGAACTGGTCGCGGACCTGGTCGAGCGTCACGTCCGTGTCCTCGACGGTGTCGTGCAGCAGTGACGCGGTCAACGTCGTGGTCTCGGCGCCGAGTTCGGCGAGGATCAGGGTCACGGCGAGCGGGTGCGTGATGTACGGCTCGCCGCTCTTGCGCATCTGGCCGCGGTGTGATGACTCGGCCAGGACGTAGGCGTGGCGCAGGGGTTCCAGGTCCGCGTCGGGGTGGTGGGCGCGGTGGGCTTCGACGACGTGGCTGATGGCGTCGGGCAGCCGGCCTCGGGCGGTGGGGCCGAGCAGGGCCGCGCGGCCGAGGCGGCGCAGGTCGATCCGGGGGCGGGCCTTTCTGCGGGGGGCTGTCGGCGTCATCGGTCCTGACACCGCGCCCGGCATCGGGCCTGGGGTCACGGAATTCGTGGCCTCCGCACTCATGGGCACCTCCGGCTGCGTCAACCGGCGGACGGGGTGCCCCAGAGCGGACACGGCTCAGGGAGCGGCTTCGGTCCCCCGTCCGGGCCGGTGCTTGATGCTACCGAGCCCACCACGCCCGACTGACCGCCTCTCGCCGAGCGTGAAACTGATCACCCATTCGAGGGACGAATGTGAGGTTTGTACCCCTGCTCGCCGCGTCCTGCATGGTGTGATTCCCGCCAAGTGGCCGGTAACCAACGGTGGATTCGGGCCGGGCGGCCGAAGATACGCGGGTGTTTCAGGACGACCGGTTCCGGCTCAGACGGGCGTGGCGGATTCCAGCCAGTCCGCGTCGATCTCGCCCTCGGCCACGATCACGGCCGGGCCGGTCATCTCGATCTCGCCGCCGGGCCGCTCGGTGATCACCAGGGTGCCGCCGGGGACGTCCACGGTGTACGTCGCGGGGGCGCCCGTGGCCGTCGGGTCGGCGCCGTCGCGGCGGGCGGCGGCCACGGCGACCGCGCACGCGCCCGTGCCGCACGAGCGGGTCTCACCGGCGCCGCGCTCGTGCACGCGCATCGCGACGTGCCCGGGCGCACGGTCGACCACGAACTCGACGTTCACACCGTCCGGGTAGGCGGCGGCCGGGCTGAAGGGGGGCGGGGAGTACAGGTCACCGGCGTGTGCCAGGTCGTCCACGAAGGCGACCGCGTGCGGATTGCCCATGTTGACGTTCCACGCGGGCCAGCTGCGCTCACCGACGCTCACCGTGACGTCACCGTCGGGGAGCACCGCCTTGCCCATGCCCACGGTCACGTCACCGTCCTTGGCGATGTGCACGGTCTTCACGCCCCCGCGCGTGGCGATCGCGAGGTCTCCCTCGGTCACGTGACCGGCGCGCTGGAGGTAGCGCGCGAACACCCGCACGCCGTTGCCGCACATCTCCGCGATCGAGCCGTCGCCGTTGCGGTAGTCCATGAACCACTCCGCCTCGGCCGCCATGCCCTTCGCCTCCGGGTGCGCGGCGGAGCGCACGACGTGCAGCAGCCCGTCACCACCGATGCCCGCGCGCCGGTCGCACAGGGCTGCGACGGCGGCCGGGGGCAGGTCCATGGCGTTCTCGGGGTCCGGGACGATCACGAAGTCGTTCTCGGTGCCGTGACCCTTGAGGAAGGCGATCCGCGTGCTCATGCCTCGATCGTAAGGGGTGCCTACGACAGCGCCCCCGCGTGCCCGCGCTCCCTTACGGCGGTCAGCGCAGCCGCGCCACACGCCACACGGCGAGGACCACCACGACGGCCACCACCAGTGCGTACCCGAGGGCGACCCGCCAGTCGGGTCTGCGGCCGGAGCCGCGGGCCGGCAGGCCCGGCCAGGTGTAGCCGACCCGGCGGGCGGCCATCATGCCCCAGCCGGCCGCGCACGAGCAGATCAGCAGGCCCAGCATGGCGATGACGGCCCCGCTGTCACCGAAGTCGAAGGCGAGCGGGAACGCGAACATCAGGGAGCCCAGTGCCGCGAGGCTCACGATGGGGGCCAGTTGCCAGATGCGGAGCCGGCGCTGCGGGCGCAGCTCGACCTCGACCTCGTCGGCGAACATCTCGTCGGGCTCGGGACCGTCGTCCGTCACACCCTGTGTCTCGTCGGGACCGTCGGAGCTGAGGTGGTCCGTCTCCTGCTCCGGCGCATCCTCGCGCCCCGTCTCATCCCGCTCGGCGGTGATGTGATCGGTGCTTCGTGCGGTGTCGCGAGGGCCGGCCTCCATCGCCACGCGCCCTCCCAACTAGGACTCAACTCGGTCGATCGAAGCTCGATGATGGCACGCCGCCGAAGAACCGGATGACGGCCTGGGCGTCCCGATGCCATGACGTGATCAGGCTGTAACCGGTCGTTCGACCAAGGACAGCGCGAGCTGCGGAAGTTCCGTGAGATCGGCCGCGGCCCCACTCAACCAGTGCACCCGCGGATCGCGCCTGAACCATGAATCCTGGCGGCGCGCGAAGCGCTTGGTGGCACGGACGGTCTCGGTCCGCGCTTCCTCGAGGGTGCACTCCCCGGCGAGCGCCGCGAGCACCTGCTGGTAGCCGAGCGCGCGCGAGGCCGTACGCCCTTCACGCAACCCCTGCGCCTGGAGTGCGCGCACCTCGTCCACCAGGCCGGCGTCCCACATCCGGTCGACCCGGCGCGCGATGCGCTCGTCGAGTTCGGGGCGGGCCACGTCGACGCCGATCTGGAGGGTGTCGTAGACCGAGTCGTGGCCGGGGAGGTTGGCCGTGAAGGGCCTGCCGGTGATCTCGATCACCTCCAGGGCGCGGACGACCCGGCGGCCGTTGCTCGGCAGGATCGCGCGAGCGGCCTCGGGGTCGGCGGCGGCCAGGCGGGCGTGCAGCGCGCCGGAGCCGCGCAGCGTGAGTTCCTCCTCCAGGCGGGCTCGGACCTCGGGGTCGGTGCCGGGGAACTCCAGGTTGTCGACGGCGCCGCGTACATAGAGTCCGGAGCCGCCGACCAGGATCGGCCAGCGGCCCTCGGCGAGCAGGGCCTCGATCCGCTCCCGGGCCAGGCGCTGGTACTCGGCGACGGACGCCGTGACGGTCACGTCCCAGATGTCCAGCAGGTGATGGGGGACGCCGTCACGCTCTTCGGGCGTCAGCTTGGCGGTGCCGATGTCCATCCCTCGGTAGAGCTGCATGGAGTCGGCGTTGACGACCTCGCCGCCGAGGCGTTGGGCCAGGAAGACGCCCAGATCGGACTTTCCGGCCGCAGTTGGTCCGACAACGGCGATGACGCGGGGGGCGGGGGGTGCACTGCTCACCGCCCCAGTCTCGCAAACCTCCCGCCCTGGTCTCGAACGAGTTACGTGACGCCACGGCCGCGGGGTCGTTGCCCGTTGCGAGGTTCCTGCCGCCGGATCACAGAGGCGGTGGCCCGGGCCGCGCAAATTGACGCACCGGGCAACGCGGGATTTCGCCCGCACGAGTAACGTATGGAGTGGATATGGGCGTTTTTGCACGACTTCTCCGGCGGTCGAAGGCCACGGCGGAGACGCCTGCAGCCGAGGCTCAGACCGACACGGCGAAGGCCGGGCCCGAGGCGCAGGCGGCCGAGGCCGCTGAGACGAAGGGCATCGAGGGAGCCGAGGAAGCGGCGGAGCCGGCCGGCGAGGCCGCCGCCGAGGTCACCGAGTCCGAGGGCGTCGAGTCCGAGGGCGTCGACATCCCCAAGCAGCAGTCCACCGAGAAGGCGGCCGACAACGAGGCCGGCGAGGGCGCCCGTACGTGACCGCCCCGCGCGAGGGAAGGTGAGCCATGGGTCTCCTGGACAACGTGAAAGCCAAGCTGGGCCCGGCCAAGGGCAAGGTCTCGGACCTCGCACAGCGGCACGAGGGCAAGATCCACCATGGTCTCGACAAGGCCGCGCAGGCCGTCGACAAGAGGACCAAGGGCAAGTACAGCGACAGGATCCAGTCGGGCACGGGGCGGGCCAAGGGGGCCATGGGACGACTCGCGCACCAGGGCGAGAGCGGACCGGACGGGGCTGGCACACCGCCGCCGGCCACGGGGACCATGCCGCCGGAGGCCGGCCGCACGGTACCGCCGCGGGATCCGGGTGGCCCCACGCCGCCGGACGACGCACCACCGCCTGCTTCCTGACACGGACATCGTCACTCTGAAGGACACATCGGCGGACGGCCGCGGGGCACAAGGGCTCCCGGCCGTCCACCGTGTCACGCGCCCCGCCGCCCGGGTTACGACCAGGCGGCGACGACGTATCCCACGCCGTACGGCGCGTCCTCGTACAGCAGCGATCCACCGAGGCCCGCACCCTCGGCCGCGCCCGCCAGGACCTGCCAGGGGGCCCGGCCGGACGCCTGCAGCTCGTGCGCCAGCCCGGTGTCGAGCGTGGTGAGTGCGGCCACGTCCGCCGCGCCGAGCGCCCGCGCGACCTCCGCGTCGAAGGGCGCCGCCCGTTCGTCCAGATAGCCCGGGGCCTTGAGCGTCCGGCACGCGCTGGCATCACCCATCACCAGCAGGGCCACGCGCTCGTCCCCGTCGGCGATGTCCCTCCCCGTTCGCGCGCACTGCTCGGGCGGGTACGACTCCCCCACTCCCAGTCCCTCGACCGGTGCGTCGGACCACCCGGTCCGCTCCAGCAGCCAGGCGGCCACCGCCAGTGCGTACGGCAGCCGCGGTTCCGTGGCCGCGACGTCGGCCGCTCCCAGCCGTACGTCCAGATCGACGCCGAAACCGCGGAAGGACCCCGCTGTTCCCTCCGGGTAGGTCTCGGTCCCGGCGCCGTCCACCGGGCCGACGACCACCAGCCGGCCGGGCCGGGCGGCGGCGAGCACACCCAGCGCGTCCGTGCAGGCGGCCCGGGCGGCGTCCAGTTCCGGAGCGGCGCCCGCGGCGACGTCGGGTACCAGAAGGGGCGGGCAGGGGCAGACAGCGGCGGCGACAAGCATGATCGGCAGGGTAACTCTCAGAAGCCGCTGCCACGGCACAGGGCGGCAGCGGCCCGGTTCAGTCGCAGCCGCACCCGCTCGCCACGGCCGGCAGTGGCTCGGGAGCGCCGATCTTCGGCAGGCCCAGCATCACGCCGACGGACTTGGCCTTCTCGGTGGCGTTCCGCTTCTCCCAGGCGTCGCCCGCGCGCGTGCGGCGCACGTCCAGCACCGGGCCCTCGGCGAGGAGGTGATGCGGGGCGGCGTAGGTGATCTCGACCGTGACCACGTCGCCGGGGCGGACCTCCTGGTCCGGCTTGGTGAAGTGGACGAGGCGGTTGTCGGGGGCGCGGCCGGAGAGGCGATGGGTGGTGTCGTCCTTGCGGCCCTCGCCCTCGGCGACCATCAGCTCCAGGGTGCGGCCGACCTGCTTCTTGTTCTCCTCCCAGGAGATCTCCTCCTGGAGGGCGACGAGCCGCTCGTAGCGCTCCTGGACGACCTTCTTGGGGATCTGGCCGTCCATCTCGGCGGCCGGGGTGCCGGGGCGCTTGGAGTACTGGAAGGTGAAGGCCTGGGCGAAGCGGGCCTCGCGCACCACGTGCAGCGTCTGCTCGAAGTCCTCCTCGGTCTCGCCGGGGAAGCCCACGATGATGTCCGTGCTGATCGCGGCGTGCGGGATGGCGGCGCGGACCTTCTCGATGATTCCCAGGAAGCGCTCCTGGCGGTAGGAGCGTCGCATCGCCTTCAGGACCGGGTCCGATCCGGACTGGAGCGGCATGTGCAGCTGCGGCATCACGTTCGGCGTCTCGGCCATGGCGGCGATGACGTCGTCGGTGAAGTCCCGCGGGTGCGGGGAGGTGAAGCGGACGCGCTCCAGCCCCTCGATCCTCCCGCAGGCGCGCAGCAGCTTGCTGAAGGCCTCGCGGTCGCCGATGTCGGAGCCGTAGGCGTTGACGTTCTGTCCGAGCAGAGTGATCTCGGAGACGCCTTCGGCGACCAGGGCCTCGATCTCGGCGAGGATGTCGCCGGGGCGGCGGTCCTTCTCCTTGCCGCGCAGGGCCGGGACGATGCAGAAGGTGCAGGTGTTGTTGCAGCCGACGGAGATGGAGACCCAGGCAGCGTAGGCACTCTCGCGGCGGGTGGGCAGCGTCGAGGGGAACGCCTCGAGCGACTCGGCGATCTCGACCTGCGCCTCGTCCTGCACGCGGGCGCGCTCCAGCAGGACGGGCAGCTTGCCGATGTTGTGGGTGCCGAAGACGACGTCCACCCAGGGCGCCCTCTTCACGATGGTGTCGCGGTCCTTCTGCGCGAGGCAGCCGCCGACCGCGATCTGCATGCCGGGCCACCTCGCCTTCTTCGGGGCGAGGTGGCCGAGGTTGCCGTACAGCTTGTTGTCGGCGTTCTCACGCACCGCGCAGGTGTTGAAGACGACGACGTCCGCCTCGTCGGCGCCCTCGGGGGCGCGGACGTAGCCCGCGTCCTCCAGCAGTCCGGACAACCGCTCGGAGTCGTGGACGTTCATCTGGCACCCGTAGGTGCGTACCTCGTATGTGCGCGTGCCGCCCACTGACTGGCTCCGGTCGATGCTGCTCATGGGACAAGGGTAGGCGGTCGGCGAAAGTGTCTCGGCCGCCTGCGGACAACCCCGCACCGGGCTCAGGGCTCGATGAGTCCGGCCCGGATCGCGTACCGGGTCAGCTCCAGGCGGTCGCGCATGCCGAGCTTCTGCAGGAGGTTGGCGCGGTGGCGTTCGACGGTCTTGGCGCTGATGAACAGGAGTTCGCCGATCTCCTTCGAGGTGTGACCCTCGGCTACCAGCTTGAGGATCTCCTCCTCGCGTTCGGTGATGGCCCTTTCCGGCAGGCCGTCGCCCCGGTGCAGCCGCTCCAGGTAGGAGCGGACGAGGGCGCGTTCGGCACCCGGGTAGATGAACGGCTCCTCACGCACCGCAGCCCGGCAGGCCTCGACCAGGTCGCGATCGGCGACCGACTTGAGGACGTAGCCGCTGGCCCCGGCCCTGAGCGCCTCGAAGAAGTACTCCTCGTTGTCGTACATCGTCAGGATCAGGATGTGCAGGCCGGGCAGTCGGCGGGAGAGCTCCCGGGCGGCCTGGAGGCCGGTCATCCGGGGCATGGCCACGTCCAGGACAGCCAGGTCGACGGGGGTTTCCCGGGCCTTGGCGACGGCTTCGGCGCCGTCCCCGGCCTCGGCCACGACCGTGAGGTCGGGCTCCCCGTCCAGGATGAGCCGCACTCCCCGGCGCACGAGGGTGTGGTCGTCGGCGAGCAGGACGCGGATCGGTGGGGACATCAGCGGGGTCCTTCAGTCACTGGTGCGCGTACGGCCACCGGTATGCGCAGCCGTACGTCGGTGCCACCGCCCGGAGCCGGTTCCAGCGCCAGGGCGGCACCGATCAGCAGGGCGCGTTCGCGCATGCCCGTGATGCCGGCGCCCTCGGGGGTGCCGCCCAGGCCCGTGCCGTTGTCGCGTACGAGGAGTTCGACGCCGCCGGGGGCCGGCTGGAGGCGGAGTTCGGCGCGGTCGGCGGCGGCGTGCCGGGCCGTGTTGGTCAGGCCCTCCTGGGCGACCCGGTAGACGACGAGTTCCGCTTCCTGGGTCAGAGCGGGCAGGTCGCCGTTGACGTGATGGCGCACGGTCAGCCCGTGGGTCGTGAACTCGCCGGCGAGCGAACGCAGCGCGCTCGCCAGGCCGAGTTCCTCCAGGACCCCGGGGCGCAGCCGGCGGGCGATCCGGCGGATCTCGTCCAGGCCGGCCCGGGTCGCCTCCTGCGCCTGGCCCACCTCCTCGCGAAGGTCCTCGGGCGCCCGGTCGGCGACGCGCTTGAGCTGGAGGAGGACGGCGGTCAGGGTCTGCCCGACCTCGTCGTGCAGTTCCCGCGCGATCCGGTGCCGTTCGCCCTCCTGTGCGGACAGCGCCCGGGCGGCGCCCGTGGCCCGTTCGGCCTCCAGCCGGTCGAGCATCGTGTTGTACGTCGTGATCAGCCCGGCCGTCTCCGCCGGTCCCGCGACCACCGGCCGGGAGCCCGGACGCAGCAGGTCCGCGGTGGCCATGGCCCGGTCCAGCCGCTGCAGGGGCACCAGGCCGAACCGCAGCACGAGCGCGTTGCCGGCGAGCAGCAGCACCAGGCCGGCGAGCAGGACGAGGGCCTCGCCCGCGAGGACGGGGGTGGACACGGTGACCGGGCCGAGCAGCAACGCCGTGGCCACGACCAGGCCGGCGGCGTTGAGCGAGAAGATCCGCCAGAACAACGACACGCTTCCGGACCCGCTCCTTCCCGTCTTCGCGCGGTGCACCGCCCCCTCCACCCTCTCCGGCGACCGGCCACTGCGTATATCCGTCACGACACCCATGTCGTCACCGTACGGCCGGATGGGACCATGCGGACTTGAGCCGTCCGATGATCGACACCGCTCACCAGGCCGACAAAATACGACAAACGAGATGAACAAGGGGAAGCATCGTGTCAGCTCCGCGCCTGAGGGCGACGCCACTACCGGGCATCGGGGTCCAGTACGACCTGGAGACCCGGGAACACCGCCATCTGTCGGTGGTGGCGCACCGCGACGGCACCCGCACGGTGAACGTGTACCGGTCCGACGATCCCGACTCCTGCGCCCAGTCCCTGAAGCTGACCAGCTCGGAGGCGGGATCGCTGATCGACGCGCTGAAGCCGTCCCACCACAGCCCGAGCCTGCTGTACACCACGGACCTCGGGCTGGTCGCCGAGCGGATCGAGGTGGCCGCGACCTCGCGCTGGAACGGGCGGGTGCTGGGGGACATGCGGATGCGGACGGAGACGGGCGCGTCGGTGGTGGCCGTGCTGCGCCGGGCCGAGGCCATCCCGTCGCCCGCGCCGAACTTCCGGCTGGCCGGCGGTGACACGCTGATCGTCGTCGGGACCCGCGAGGGCGTCGACGCGGCCGCGGCCATACTCGGGCGGGAGTGAGCCGTTGCACTCCGCGGTTCTGCTCATCGAGTTCGGTTCCATCATTCTCGGCCTCGGCCTGCTCGGCCGGTTCGCCGCCCGGTTCCGGCTCTCCCCGATACCCCTGTACCTCCTGGCCGGCCTGGCCTTCGGCGAGGGCGGTCTGCTGCCGCTGGGCGCGAGCGAGGAGTTCGTCGCCACGGGCGCGGAGATCGGCGTCATCCTGCTGCTGCTGATGCTGGGCCTTGAGTACACGGCGAGCGACCTGGTCTCCAACCTCAAGACCCACTACCCGTCCGGTCTGGTCGACTGCGCCCTCAACGCGCTGCCCGGAGCAGCCGTGGCGCTGCTGCTCGGCTGGGGTCCGGTGGCCGCCGTCGTGCTGGCCGGTGTCACCTGGATCTCGTCGTCCGGCGTGATCGCGAAGGTGCTGGGCGATCTGGGCCGGGTCGGCAACCGGGAGACGCCGGTGATCCTCAGCGTGCTGGTGCTCGAGGACCTGGCGATGGCGGTGTATCTGCCCATCGTCACGGCGCTGGTGGCGGGAGTCGGGCTGATGGCCGGCAGCGTGACCCTGGCGATCGCGCTGGGCGCGGCCGGTCTGGTGCTGTTCCTGGCCTTGCGCTACGGCAGGCTCATCTCCCGGTTCGTCTCCAGCGACGACCCGGAGAAGCTGCTGCTGGTCGTGCTGGGCCTGACGATCCTGGTCGCGGGGGTCGCGCAGCAGCTCCAGGTGTCGGCGGCGGTGGGGGCCTTCCTGGTGGGCATCGCACTGTCGGGGGAGGTCGCGGAGGGTGCGCACACGCTGCTGAGCCCTCTGCGCGACCTGTTCGCGGCGGTCTTCTTCGTCTTCTTCGGGCTGCACACCGACCCGTCGAGCATCCCGCCCGTCCTGCTGCCCGCCCTCGGACTGGCCGTCGTCACCGCGCTGACGAAGATCGCCACCGGGTACTGGGCGGCCCGGCGGGCCGGGATCTCCGTCAAGGGCCGCTGGCGGGCGGGCGGCGCGCTGGTGGCCCGCGGCGAGTTCTCGATCGTCATCGCGGGCCTCGCGGTCGCGGCCGGTGTCGAACCGTCCCTCGGCCCGCTGGCCACGGCCTACGTGCTGATCCTGGTCGTTCTGGGCCCGCTCACCGCGCGCTACACCGAGCCGGTGGCGACCTGGTGGGCCCGGCGCCGCGAGCCCCGCCGCCCCGAGCCCGCACCCCGGGCGGCCGAGGCGGAGGCGCCGGTCGCCGACTGACGAGGGGGGCCCGGGCGGCCAAGGCCGGGGCACCAGTCGCCGACTGACGAGGGGTGGGCCGGGCGGCCCTGGCAGAGGGGTCGGTCGGCGGCTGAGGAGAAGTGGGCCGGGCGGCCGGGGCCGCCGGCCGCTGCACCAGTCGCCCGACTGAGCAGGGGTGGGCCGGGCGGCCCGGGTGCGGATGGCCCGGAGTGTGACCCCCGGGTCAGGCGCCCCCGCCCGGCACCCACCCCTGCCTGCGCAGCACCCCCGGCACGTCCGGCGCTTCGTAGTGCTCCCCCTTGAGGACCTTGCCGTCCTCCCGCCGGGAGACCGAGCCGTCGGGGCCGACCTTCGTCATGTTGGAGCGGTGGATCTCGGCGAGCACCGCGTCGAGGTCGATGCCGTGCACGAGCGCGGTGCCGTACGCGACGTAGACCACGTCCGCCAGTTCGTGCGCGAGCCGGTCGAGCGGGCCCCGCACCGACACCTCGGCGACCTCCGCGGCCTCCTCGGCGAGAAGTTCGCCGCGGTGGGCCGCGAGTTCCGGGGAGACCTCCGTCGGCGTACTGCGGGAATCCAGGCCGAAGGCGCGGTGGAATTCACGGACCAGGTCAGCGGGCGAGGAGCTCATGGAGGCGACTGTAGCGGCGGCCACTGACACTCCCCCGCCCTCGCCCTGTGACCCTTGCCCTGGTCAGGGGGCACTCCGGCTGGCAGGATCGCCCGCATGTCCAGAACGCTCCCCCGAATCGGCAGGCGCCGGGCCCTGCAGGGCGGCACCGCCTCCCTCGTGGTCCTCGGCCTGCTGCTGTGGTGGCTGCGCCCCTGGGCCGAGGAGCCGCCGAGCGGGACCATCACGTTCAGCACGGGCACCCGCGCGGGGGTCTACCACGAGTACGGGGAGCTCCTGCGCAACGAGATCGACAAGGACATGCCCGACCTGAAGGTGCGGCTGCTGACCAGCGCCGGCTCGCAGGAGAACGTCGCCGACGTGGCGACCGGCAAGGCCGACTTCGCCATCGCCGCCGCCGACGCGGCCGCGACGTACGAACTCGACAACGGCCCGGGTGCCGACCGGCTGCGCGGCCTCGCCCGCCTGTACGACGACTACGTCCAGCTCGTCGTACCGCCCGACTCGGACATCCGCTCCGTCGCAGACCTGCGGGGCAAGCGCGTGGCCATAGGGCTGCCCGACTCCGGCGTACGGCTGATAGCCAATGGGGTGCTCAAGGCGGCCGGCATCGACCCGGAGAAGGACATCAAGCCCTCCTCGGACGGCATCGACACCGGGCCCAAGCGCCTGGGGCACGGCCTCGACGCGTTCTTCTGGTCGGGCGGGCTGCCCACGGACGGTCTCAGCCGCCTGGCCAAGAAATCGGCATCGGCCTTCCGCTTCGTGCCCATCGACGCCACGCTCGTGGCCAAACTGCACGACCAGGGCGGTGCCACGCGCTACTACCGCGCCACCAAGATGCCGGAGTCGGCCTACCCCGCCATCCAGCGCGGCCATCCGGTGCCGACCCTGGCGGTGTCCAACGTGCTGCTCACGCGCAGCGACATGGATCCCCGGCTCACCGAGTGGCTGACCCGTACGGTGCTCGACAGCCGGGACCTCATCGGCGCGACCGTCCACTCCGCCCAGCTGGTCGACGTCCGCACGGCGATCTACACCGACCCGCTGCAACTGCACGTCGGCGCCCAGCGCTACTACCAGTCGGTCAAACCGTAGCGCCCGGACACGCCGCTGCCGCCGTCCGTCATGCCGCCGCTCCCGGACCCTCTGCCGCCGCCGTCCGTCATGCCGTGGGCGCCGACCTCGGCACCGCCACCGTCACCTTCAGCCCGTGCGGCTCGTGACGGTCGAAGGCGATCGAACCGCCGCCCGCCGCGAGCAGCGCCCGCGAGATGGACAGCCCCAGCCCCGAGCCCTTGATGTTCTGATGCCGGCCGCTGCGCCAGAAGCGGTCGCCGACGCGGGCCAGCTCCTCGTCGGTGAGGCCGGGGCCATGGTCGGTGACGACGACGGTGGAGGTGTCGCCGTAGGAGGCGACGGTCACCGCGACGGTCTGGTCCCCGGGCGTGAACTTCACCGCGTTGTCGATGACCGCGTCCAGGGCGCTGGACAGCGCGACCGGGTCGGCCCATGCCGTCGTCGGCGGGCAGTCCCCCACCAGGCGTACACCCTTGGCCTCGGCGGTCGGCGCCCAGGCCGCGAGGCGTTCGGCGGCGAGCTCCCCGATGTCGGTGATCTTCAGATCCGTCTCGGTGTGCTCGGCCAGCGCCAGATCGAGCAGGTCGTCCAGGACCTGTGCGAGACGCTTGCCCTCGGCCTGGACCGAGGCGATCTCCTTGTTGCCCTCGGGCAGTTCGAAGGAGAGCAGCTCGATGCGCAGCAGCAGTGCCGCGAGGGGGTTGCGCAGCTGGTGCGAGGCGTCGGCGACGAAGGCGCGCTGCTGCTCCAGCACGTCCTCGACGTTGTCGGCCATCTCGTTGAACGAGCGGGCCAGGCGCTGGAGTTCCGGCGGTCCGCCGGCAGCCGCGACCCGGGACTTGAGCCGCCCGGTGGCGATGTCGTGGGTGGTGGCGTCCAGGACCCGTACGGGTTTGAGCACCCAGCCGGTCAGCCGCAGGGCGGCACCGACGGCCAGCAGCATCGCGGCGAACTCACCCGCGCCGATGACCAGCCAGCCGTGCAGCGTACGCGAGCGCATCTGCCCGGTCGGCGAGTCGGTGACGACGACCGCGACGACGTCGCCGTCCCGGATGACCGGCGAGGCCACCACGAGGTTGCGGCGCTGCCAGGGCCACACCTGCTTCGGATCGTGACTGCGGCGGCTGAGCTTCGCCTCGTCGAAGGCGTCCCTGACCTCGCCCTCCTGGGGCAGGGACCACTCTTCCGGGGCGTGGGCCATGGGCCTGCCGGTGCGGTAGAAGACACCGGCTCGGATGCCGTAGACCTCGTAGTAGCTGCGGAGCTCGCTGCTGAGGGTGGCCAGCCGCTCGTTCTCGAACGCGCCGGTGGTCCCGTCGGGTGAATCGGTGACGAACTGCGCGAGGGCCGCGAAGCGCGCCGTGTCGTCGATCCGGTCGACCACGACCTTCTGCTGGTGCGCTCCCGCGAGGCTGACCGCGAGCGGGATGCCGAGCGCGAGGAGCACGGCCGCCATCAGGACGATGAGCAGCGGGAGCAGACGAGTGCGCACCCGGCCCCGCTATCCGGCGGGCGCGACGAGCCGGTAGCCGACTCCGCGTACGGTCTCGATGAGGGCCGGCATCCGCAGCTTGGCGCGCAGGGACGCGACGTGCACCTCCAGGGTGCGGCCGGTCCCTTCCCAGCTGGTCCGCCACACCTCGCTGATGATCTGCTCCCGGCGGAAGACCACGCCGGGCCGCTGCGCGAGCAGGGCCAGCAGGTCGAACTCCTTGCGGGTCAGCTGGACCACCGCCCCGTCCACGCTGACCCGGCGCGTGGGCAGCTCGATGTGCACGGGGCCGAGTCGCAGCTCGGTCTCGATGCCGCTGGACGTGTCCTCGTGCGAGGTGCGCCGGCTCACGGCATGGATGCGGGCGAGGAGCTCCCCCGTGTCGTAGGGCTTCACCACGTAATCGTCGGCGCCGAGGTTGAGGCCGTGGATGCGGGAGCGCACGTCGGAGCGGGCGGTGACCATGATCACCGGAGTGCTGGTGCGTTTGCGGATCTTGCCGCAGACCTCGTATCCGTCCTGGTCGGGCAGGCCGAGGTCGAGGAGGACGACACCGAAGCAGTCGCCCTCGGGAACGAGTGCCTGGAGGGCCTCCTCACCGCTGCGCGCATGCGTGACATCGAAGCCGTGCCGTGCCAGAACCGCCGAGAGGGCGGCGGCGACGTGGTTGTCGTCCTCGACGAGCAGCAGTCTCACCCGGGCCCCCTTCGGTTCACTGGCCGTACGATCTAGACGTGTACAAAAACGCGTGCACGCGCGCGCGTGCACCTTGTGCAGTCACGCTGATGGATGAGGACGGCGTCAAGAGGGTTCCGGTTGCGGAGAGCTTCCGTTACCCGCCCGATATGAGCGCTGCTCCCAAGTGCTACGACACGTGTCCGATTGCTATCGGATCGTGATGCTCAGATTCCCCTCAGATGTAATGACGCAGGTCGTAGAGGGTTACTACTGTCCTCCGAAACCGAGGAGGACGGAGCCTGAGAGCGATGACCGAAGTATCGGTGGCCAAGGAAGATGTGGCCGCGACCGGAGAACTGGTCGTCCTGAAGAGCGTCAACAAGCACTTCGGCGCGTTGCACGTACTCCAGGACATCGACCTGACGATCGCCCGCGGTGAAGTCGTCGTGGTCATCGGGCCCTCCGGGTCCGGCAAGTCCACCCTGTGCCGCACCATCAACCGCCTGGAGACGACCGACTCCGGCACGATCACGATCGACGGCAAGCCGCTGCCCGCCGAGGGCAAGGCGCTCGCGAAGCTGCGCGCCGATGTCGGAATGGTCTTCCAGTCCTTCAACCTCTTCGCGCACAAGACCGTGCTCGAGAACGTGATGCTCGGCCAGATCAAGGTCCGCAAGAAGGACAAGAAGGCGGCCGAGGAGCGGGCCCGGGCCCTGCTCGACCGGGTCGGCGTGGCCGCGCAGGCCGAGAAGTACCCGGCGCAGCTCTCCGGCGGCCAGCAGCAGCGCGTCGCCATCGCACGGGCGCTGGCCATGGAGCCGAAGGTGATGCTCTTCGACGAGCCGACCTCCGCGCTCGACCCCGAAATGATCAACGAGGTGCTGGAGGTCATGCAGCAGCTCGCCCGCGACGGCATGACGATGATCGTCGTCACCCATGAGATGGGTTTCGCACGATCGGCCGCAAACCGCGTGGTGTTCATGGCGGACGGCCGAATCGTCGAGGAGGCTGCGCCCGACCAGTTCTTCAGCAATCCGCGCAGCGATCGTGCCAAGGACTTCCTGTCGAAGATCCTGCACCACTGACGGCGCGGGTCGCGCCCGCGACGCTCCGCGTCACCCGCAACGACGGCTTTTCTCTTCACGGCAAAGGATGTTCACCATGAAGCTCCGCAAGGTCACCGCGGCGTCCGCCACGGCCCTCGTCATCGCCCTCACGGCAACCGCTTGCGGTGGCGACAGCGATTCAGGCGATTCGGGCTCCGGCGGCGGCGACAAGATCAAGATTGGCATCAAGTACGACCAGCCGGGTCTCGGCCTGAAGGAGCCCGACGGTTCCTTCTCCGGCTTCGACGTGGACGTGGCGACGTACGTGGCCAAGGAACTGGGCTACAAGCCCGACCAGATCGAGTGGGTCGAGACCAAGAGCGCCGACCGTGAGAACGCGTTGGCCCGCGGTGACGTGAAGATGATCGCGGCCACGTACTCGATCACCGACGAGCGCAAGCAGAAGGTCGACTTCGCCGGTCCGTACCTGCTGGCACACCAGGACCTGCTGGTGAAGGCGGACTCGGACATCAAGGAGGGCACCGACCTCAACGGCAAGAAGCTGTGCTCGGTGACCGGTTCGACCTCGGCTCAGAACGTCAAGGACAAGATCGCACCGAAGGCCCAGCTCCAGCAGCTCGGTGGCTACTCGGAATGCATCGCGGGTCTGCAGAGCGACCAGCTCGACGCCCTGACCACGGACGACGCGATCCTCGCCGGCTTCGCGGCGCAGGACCAGTACAAGGGGCAGTTCAAGCTCACCGGGCTCAAGCTGAGCAACGAGAACTACGGCATCGGTGTGAAGAAGGGCGACACCGCGACCGTGAACAAGATCAACGACGCGCTGGAGAAGATGGTCAGCGACGGCGCCTGGGACAAGGCCGTCAAGGACAACTTCGGGCCGGCGAACTACAAGAACGAGCCGGCCCCGAAGATCGGCCAGATCGTCCAGTAACGCGGGACTCCGCCGACGCAGGATCCCCGCCATCACAGCGGGGATCCGCAGGCGCGCCGCCGCCTCTCGCTCCTCCGGCGGCGGCGCGGCACGTCCGCCGCCCAAGCCACACACCCGGAAGCGCGGGAGATCGTGTTCGACTTTCTATCTGACTATGACGACCCGACCCTGCTGGGTGCCTTCTGGGTCACGGTGCAGCTCACCGTCCTCTCGGCCGTCGGATCCCTGATCTGGGGCACCCTGCTGGCGGCCATGCGGGTCAGCCCGGTTCCGCTGATGCGCGGGTTCGGCACCGCCTATGTGAACATCGTCCGGAACATCCCACTCACCGTCATCATCGTCTTCACCTCGCTCGGCCTCGCCAACATCTTCGGCGTGACGATGGGCGCACCCGACGACTTCGAAGCCAAGGCGTTCCGCTTGGCGGTCCTCGGCCTCGTCGCCTACACCGCGGCCTTCGTCTGCGAGGCGATCCGCTCCGGCATCAACACCGTGCCTGTCGGACAGGCGGAGGCGGCCCGTGCCATCGGGCTGAGCTTCAGCCAGATCCTGCGGCTCATCGTGTTGCCGCAGGCGTTCCGCTCGGTCATCGGGCCGTTGGCCAATGTGCTGATCGCGCTGACCAAGAACACGACAGTGGCAGCCGCGATCGGCGTGGCCGAGGCCGCCCTCCTGATGAAGGAAATGATCGAGAACGAGGCACAGACGGTGCTCATCGGCGCGATCTTCGCCTTCGGTTTCGTGGTACTGACCCTGCCCACCGGCCTGATCCTCGGCTGGCTGAGCAAGCGACTGGCGGTGAAGCGATGACGTCCGTCCTCTACGACGTCCCCGGCCCCCGGGCCAAGCGGCGCAACGTGCTCTTCTCTGTGGTCTTCTTCGTCCTGCTCGCCCTGCTGCTGTGGTGGGTCTGGCAGACGATGGACGAAAAGGGCCAGCTGGAGTGGTCCCTGTGGAAGCCGTTCACCACGTCCGAAGCGTGGACGACGTACCTGCTGCCGGGCCTGGCTGACACCCTGAAGGCTGCGGCCCTCTCCATGGTCATCGCCCTTCCGCTGGGCGCCGTCCTCGGCATCGCACGCATGTCCGACCACCGCTGGGTGCGCATCCCGGCCGGTGCGGTGGTCGAATTCTTCCGGGCGATCCCCGTACTGCTGCTGATGCTGTTCGCCAACGAGTTCTACGTCCGCTCCACGGGAATCCCCAGCGACGAGCGGCCCCTCTACGCGGTCGTCACCGGCCTCGTCCTGTACAACGCGTCGGTCCTCGCCGAGATCGTCCGCGCGGGCATCCTCTCCCTGCCCAAGGGGCAGTCGGAAGCGGCGATGGCGATCGGCCTGCGCAAGGGGCAGACGATGAGCAGCATCCTGCTGCCGCAGGCCGTCACCGCCATGCTGCCGGCCATCGTCAGCCAGTTGGTCGTCATCGTGAAGGACACCGCGCTGGGCGGCGTGATGCTCGGGTTCACCGAGCTGCTCAACACCCGCAGCACCCTCGCAGCCAACTACGCGAACGTCATCCCCAGCTTCATCGTGGTGGCGGTCATCTTCATCGTCCTGAACTTCATCCTTACGTCCTTCGCCTCCTGGCTGGAGCGCAGGCTGCGCCGCAGCAAGCGGAGCACGGGTGCTGTTCTCGGTGCCGATAAGGTCGACGACGTGAACGCGGCCGAGGTGGGCGGCACCTACGGCACCGGTGCCGGCGGTTCCATCTGACGGCCCGAGAACTAGTGCCTGTGTGGCCCGCCGGGGGATCCGGCGGGCCACACTCGTGCGGGCTCCTGGGCCAGCTGACTCCGATCGCCCTCACACCCAGTCAAGTGACGAGCGGGACGCCCCACTACCCTTGATGCAGGGCATGATCGCCACTGCCCCTGGTCACTTGACGCAAGCACCGGCAATGGGTTGCATACGTTCTGTGATCGTGCACCCTGCTCCAACTTTTTGTTCACCCACGTCTCTCAGGACACCACCGCGGGCAGGGGGCGCCGCGCCGTGGACCCGGTGATCATCGTCGGAGCGGGGCCCGTGGGGCTCACGCTCGCCCTGGCGCTGGCGCGTCAGGAGGTGCCGTGCGTCGTCCTCGACGAGGGCCCGGGCAAGGACGAACCCCGTGCGGCACGCACCGTCGTCCTGCGCGAGGACACCGCCGCCCTCGTGGAACGGCTGACCGGCATGCCCCTCGCCCGCGCCGGTGCGCACTGGGCCGGATGGCGGTCGATGCGGCGCAAGCAGGTGATGCGCGAGATCGTCTTCGATGGCAGCGAGCCCGCTCCGCTGCACATCGCCCAGCACGTGCTGACCGGGGCCCTGCGCGCGGCCCTCGCGGACGAACGGCTCGTCAAAGTCGCGGTGGAGAGCCGGCTCGACGGTGTCGAACAGGAGTCCTCGGGCGTCACGGCCCACACCCGCGGCCCCAAGGGCACATGGTGGCGCGGCAGTTATCTGGTCGGCTGCGACGGTCCCCGCTCGACCGTGCGCAAGATCCAGGACATCCGCTTCCCCGGCCGTACGGCGGTGGAACGTCACGCCGTCGCCGCGCTCCGTACGGAACTGCCCTGGGACGACGAGGCGTTGCTGCACCGCATGCCGCCCTGGCGCATGTCCGGCCCCTCGGCCGGCGAAGTCACCGCGCGACCGCTGCCGGACGGCGTCTGGCGCCTGGATTGGCTCCTGCCGCCCGGCAAGGACCTGGTCACACCCGAACTGCTGCTCACCCGTATCCGGGAGACGCTGGCCGGCTGGGCGGGCGGCACGACACCGCCGTACGAGCTGCTGGACACCGGTGTCCACACCGTCCACCACCGGCTGGCCCGACGCTGGCGCGCCGACCGCGTGTTCCTCGCCGGGGACGCGGCCCACCTGCTCGGCGCGCTGGGTACGCACGGGCTGGACGAGGGCCTGCGGGACGCCGACAACCTCGCTTGGAAACTGGCCCTGGCCTGGCACCACGGGCCTCATGAGGCGCTTCTCGACAGCTACCAGACGGAACGCCGGGCGGTTGTCGCCGCCCGGCTCCGCGCCGCCGACCAGGCGCTGCCGCTGCTGCGCGGCGGTGGGGGGCTGCGCGCCGTCGTCCCCGGCTCGTCCCGGGGCCACGACGCTCTGCTCACGGAGGGTCACTTGGGGCACGGCCAGCTCGGCGCCCCGGGGGCGTACGCCGATTCGCCGCTCGCACCCCGACACCTCGAAGGACAGACCCCGGTCGACACACCGCTCGGAGCACCGGTCACCGACGTACGGGTCACCGCGGAGGACGGCACCTTCGTACGGCTGCGGGACCGGCTCGGCCGCGGCGCGCTGCTCGTGGTGCTGATCGCGCCGGGCACGGGCGTCTGGGAGCGCAAGCACTGGGTCAGCGCGGGCATCATGCCGCAGCTCGCGGCGGCGGTCACGGCACTGCCGCACCCCGCCGAGCTGCTCGTCGCCGAGAGGTATCCGGGAGCGGCCGCGCACACGGTGCTCCTGGTGCGCCCCGACGGGCACCTCGTCACGGCGCTGAGCGGAGTACGCCCGGCCGATCTGTACGCGGCGGCGGAGGCCGTGGTGGGCGGACCGGTGAAAGCGCAGGCAGAGGCCGGTGCTTCGGCCGGCTCGCGCTGACGTCGGGCCCGGGGTGATGTGCTCACTGTCACGATGCGTCCGCATGGTGACAGTGAGTTGACCTGTCCAGGCGGCCATGGTGTACTCCCCTGCGTGACCGACACCTGTGTGCGCCTGTGGCGGAGGGTCCATATGGACCTCCTCCGCTTTGCGGGCTGCGTGTGTCGCCCGTCCTGCTGACTTCGCACTCCTCCTCCCTGTGCGCGCCGCGCTCTGTCTGCGTCTGCTGCCGCGCCTCCTTCGCGAACACCTCATCAGGACCCTCAGGACGGCACCCGTGTCTGTATCCCCTTCCGCGACCCCTTCTGTCTCGTCCGCCGGTTCGGCTCCCACGCAGGCCGACCTCTACGACTTCGTCCGGCGCACGGCCGCCGACAGCGAGCTGATCGACTCCTTGCCGCTCGACCCTGAGGGCCGTACGTGGGTGCGGCTCGACGGGCCCGGCGGCAGCGAGGCCTGGCTGATCGGCTGGCCGCCCGGCACGGGCACCGGCTGGCACGACCACGCCGATTCGGTCGGCGCCTTTCTGACCGCGTCGGGCGAACTCAAGGAGAACTCGCTCGCCGCGCGGCTGCCCACCGACGGCTGGAAGACCCTGGAGCTCACCGACGACGTGGACCGGGAACGCCGGCTGCGGGCCGGTCAGGGTCGCGCCTTCGGCCGGCACCACGTCCACGAGGTGCTCAACGAGTCCCCCGACCGGCACGCGATCTCCGTCCACGCCTACTACCCGCCGCTGCCACAGATCCGCCGCTACAGCCGCAGCGGTCCGATCCTGCGCCTCGAGCAGGTCGAGCGTCCGGAGGACTGGCAGTGAGCACCGCACCCGGGCCGACGGGCCGCGGCCCCCAACCTCCCCTCGGCATCGACGAGTTGCTGGAGCGGGTCAGGGCGGGCTACGAGCGGATCGAACCGCGGGAGGCGTACGAGGCCGCCCGGGCCGGCGACGCGCTCCTGGTCGACATCCGCTACGCCGCCCTGCGCGAACGGGACGGTCTCATCCCCGGCGCCCACGTCGTCGAGCGCAACGAACTGGAATGGCGCCTCGACCCCCAGGGCAGACACCGCCTCCCCGAGGCCACGAGCCACGCCCTGCGCATCGTCGTGATCTGCAACGAGGGCTACGCATCGAGTCTGGCGGTCCAGTCCTTGCACCAGCTGGGACTGCACCGGGCCACGGATCTGGTCGGGGGGTTCCAGGCTTGGCGGGGAGCCGGGCTGCCGGTGGTGTAACCATCTGTGGAGTCGCCTGAGCCGGTTCCGGCGGTTCTCGCATCGGCAGCGAGAACCGGTCTCGAGCCCCCACTCGGGGCCCTCCCCCGGACCCCGTTTCAGACCCGCGTCACCGGTACGGCCCGCTCAGAACCCGTCGTCGCCGAGAAACTCCGTGTCCTCACCCTCCTCCTCCAGGGCCTGCCGGACGACCCGCAGGGCCATGCCCTCGGGGTAGCCCTTGCGAGCGAGCATGCCCGCGAGGCGGCGGAGGCGTTTGTCGCGGTCGAGGCCACGGGTGGAGCGGAGCTTGCGGGCGACGAGCTCACGCGCGGTCGCCTCCTCCTGCTCGGAGTCGAGCTGGGAGACGGCCTCGTCGATCACTGTGGACTCCACGCCCTTGGTCCGCAGCTCCCGGGCGAGCGCCCGCCGGGCCAGCCCTCTGCCGTGGTGCCGGGACTCGACCCATGCGTCTGCGAAGGCCCCGTCGTTGATGAGGCCCACCTCTTCGAACCGCGACAGCACCTCCTCGGCGGCATCGTCCGGGATCTGCCGCCTGCGCAGGGCATCGGCGAGTTGCTTACGGGTCCGTGGGGTCCCGGTGAGCAGGCGCAGGCAGATCGCCCGAGCCTGCTCGACCGGGTCCCCCGGAGGTGCCTCCTGCTCGGCCCTCGACGAGGAGAGGACACCTCCGTCCTCGGCATCAGCCGCCGCCTCGCCGAAACCACGCCGACGACGACCACGCCTGCCGCGCGGCCCGCCGTCACGCGAGCCGCCTCTGGGTGAGCCGCCTTCGCGCGGCCCGGTGTCGTCCCCGCCCCCGTACAGCCGGTCGCCCCCGTGCGGTGTGTCCTCGGGGCCGGCTCCCCCGGCCACGGCTGATCCCGCGTCGCCTCCGGCGCCCCTCCCCCGTGGGGCACCGGAGGCGTCGTACTCGTACTCCGCCCAGTCGGTTCGCCGTGTCACGGGTCAGCTCTTGGCTGCGGCGGCCTTGGACTTGGCGGTCTTGGCCGGCGCCGGGGCAGGGGCGGGGACAGCGGGTGCCGCGTCGGCCGGTGCCGAGACCGCGGCATCCGTGCCCGGCTCGGCGGCCGGCTCCTCGGGACGCACACCGACGCCCAGCTTCTCCTTGATCTTCTTCTCGATCTCGTTGGCCAGGTCGGGGTTGTCCTTCAGGAAGTTGCGCGCGTTCTCCTTGCCCTGGCCGAGCTGGTCGCCCTCGTACGTGTACCAGGCGCCGGCCTTGCGGACGAAGCCGTGCTCCACGCCCATGTCGATCAGGCCGCCCTCACGGCTGATGCCGTGGCCGTAGAGGATGTCGAACTCGGCCTGCTTGAAGGGCGGCGCGACCTTGTTCTTGACGACCTTGCAGCGGGTGCGGTTGCCGACCGCGTCCGTGCCGTCCTTCAGGGTCTCGATGCGGCGGATGTCGATACGCACCGAGGCGTAGAACTTCAGCGCCCGGCCACCGGTCGTGGTCTCCGGGGAGCCGAACATCACGCCGATCTTCTCGCGGAGCTGGTTGATGAAGATCGCGGTGGTCTTGGACTGGTTGAGCGCGCTGGTGATCTTCCGCAGGGCCTGGCTCATCAGTCGGGCCTGCAGACCGACGTGGCTGTCGCCCATCTCGCCCTCGATCTCCGCACGCGGGACGAGCGCGGCGACGGAGTCGATGACGATGAGGTCGAGGGCGCCGGAGCGGACCAGCATGTCCACGATCTCCAGGGCCTGCTCGCCGTTGTCCGGCTGGGAGAGGATGAGGTTGTCGATGTCGACGCCGAGCTTCTTCGCGTACTCGGGGTCGAGTGCGTGCTCCGCGTCCACGAAGGCGACCTGGCCGCCGGCCTTCTGCGCGTTCGCCACCGCGTGCAGGGTCAGGGTGGTCTTACCGGAGGACTCCGGTCCGTAGACCTCGACGACGCGGCCGCGCGGCAGGCCGCCCACGCCGAGGGCCACGTCGAGGGCGGTGGACCCGGTCGGAATGACCTCGATGGGCTCGTTGACCCGGTCACCCATGCGCATGACCGCGCCCTTGCCGAACTGCCGTTCAATCTGTGCGAGAGCGGCATCCAGGGCCTTCTCGCGGTCGGTTCCTGCCATGGGTTCCACCCGATTTGCTTGAGTCGATCGCTTCACGTCAAAGACGCTAACGCCTGCCACTGACAATGCGCCCCGACGCACGTCCGGCCTGTGGATAACTCGGGCACTTCTCTACCCAAAGTACGTCGAAATGCCCTTCGTTGAGCCTCGCCGGTGCTTCCATAAGAATGGATGTTCGATTTTCGTGTCAAGCGCACCACGCGGGCACCCGCACCATGCTCCGTGCCGAGGTGTGCGCGTGCCGGAGTACCGTGCGCCCTGCACGGCAAGGCGCTAACTCAAGGGGGAGAGGCCGGTGTGCCGGATCACCGCGGCGGGCAAGGAAGCCGCCGTCGCACGGTTCCTTCAGGAATTCCCCCAGGCACTGCGGTCCGGCCGGGGCCACCCCGCGCTCCGCGGCTGCGACGACGTCACCTGGGCAGACTTCCCCGGGTGCTCCGCCGGGGTCCCGGCCCTCCTGGGCAGTCTGCTCGATCCGGACGCGGCTTCCGAGGCTGAGCGGGTGCTCTGCAACGTCCTGATGGACGGTGTCTTCACGTTGGGCCCGGCCGTGCCGGCGGCTCTGCCGTTCCTGCTCCGCCTCGCCGCCGATCCGGCGGTGCCGGTGCGGACCGAGCTGGTCGAGGTCCTGCTCGTCGTCGCGGAGCTCTCGCATTCCGTCGACGGAGGCAGTGAGCAGGCGATCCGGTTCTTGGGCAGCGATCGCGACCACCCGGAACGCGCACGGTGCCGAGCCGTGTTCTCCGAGCATGCCGAACTGGTGCGCGGTCTGCTGGACGACCGGACGCTGCCGGACGGGCTCATCCCGCCCGACGAGCGGGCGAGCCTCCTGAAGGCCGCGATGCCGTAGGAGCCGGGCGGCTCGGGCCGCTCAGGAGGAGCTCTCCCCGGAGCCCCCGTGTCCGGGCCGCTCCGCCCCCGGCCGCCGCGTCCACACCCCTCTCGCGCGCGTGAGCAGGCCCGGCTCTTCTCCGCGCCGGCGGTGGCCGTGCACCCGGGGGTCGTCCGTGACGTCGTAGCGCTTCACATAGGCCCCCAGGAAGGCCTGGAGCGTGGCGATCGCGGGGATGGCGATCAGCGCGCCGACGGCGCCGAGGAGGGCGGTGCCGGCGATGACCGAGCCGAAGGCGACGGCGGGGTGGATGTCGACGGTCTTGGAGGTCAGCTCGGGTTGCAGCACGTAGTTCTCGAACTGCTGGTAGATGACGACGAAGACCAGCACCCACAGCGCGTACCAGGGGTCCACCGTGAACGCGATCAGCATGGGCAGGGCGCCCGCGAGATAGGTGCCGATGGTGGGGATGAACTGCGACACCAGGCCCACCCACACGGCGAGCACGGGCGCGTAGGGCACGTCCAGGACCTGCAGCAGGACGAAGTGCGCCACGCCGGAGATCAGCGCCATCAGGCCGCGGGAGTAGATGTAGCCGCCGGTCTTGTTGACGGCGATCTCCCACGCGCGCAGCACCTCGGCCTGGCGGGCGGGCGGCAGGACCGAGCAGATCGCGCGGCGCAGTCGCGGGCCGTCGGCGGCGAAGTAGAACGAGAACAGGGCGATCGTGAGCAGCTGGAAGAGGCCCCCGATGACCTGGGCGGACACGTCCAGGACGCCGGTGGCGCTGTTCTGGACGTAGTTGCGCAGCCAGTCGGAGCGGAGCACGCCCTCCTGGATGTCGACGCGCTTCAGGTCGGTCCTGAAGTGCGTGTTGATCCAGTTGATGACGGAGTCGAGGTAATCGGGGAAGCCCTCGATCAGCTTGATGATCTGGTCCGCGAGGACGGAACCGAGCAGGGTGACGAAGCCGGCCGACACGATCACCACGCCGATGAAGACGACGAACGTGGCGAGCCCTCTGCGCATGCCGCGCGAGGCCATCCAGCTGACCGCGGGCTCTATGGCGAGCGCCAGGAAGAACGCGATGAGGATGTTGATCAGCAGGTTGGTGAGCTGGTGGAAGGCCCAGCTGCCCAGCTGGAACACGGCGACGAGGGTGAGCGCGAGCACCATGGCGCGGGGCAGCCAGCGCGGCATGCGGCCGTTCGCCCCGGCCCCGCCGACCGGGGCCCGGGCGGGCGGCGTCGTACCGGAAGCCGATGACTGCTGAGCTGCCTGCCCGGTCTCGTCAGTGGGTGCCACGGTCCAAGTCTCGCCCACACCACCGACAGCCGTGTACCCGCCTGCGATCTTCGTGACCGGCCGGCGACGTCCGGGACCGGCCGGCCGATGCGGCGAGTGGTCTCCGAGGCCGGCGAACCCTGCCCGCCGGCGGTGTCCGGGGCTCGTCGGCGACGGTCAGTGCCTCTCCCGGGGCACGTCCATCACCGAGCAGACGACCTGCCAGACCTCTTTGGCGCCCCAGCCGGCCGCGAGCGCCTCGTGCACCGTGCGCCCGCCGAGCTCGGACATCACGTGGTCGCGTGCGAAGGTTTCGGCGTAGCCAGGACCGAAGTGCTCCGCCATTCGCTGCCAGAAGACCGTCAACCGCATGACTTCAGTATCCCGCCCCTGGGGGTGGGCCTGAGCCGTGACCGCCTGCCGGCGCCGTCTCGCGCCCTACGGTCTGACCCATGGCCGCATCAGGAGCTACCGAAGTCCCCCCGACGCCCCCGCCGCACAGCCCCGTCACGCGCGCGGAGCGTTTCGTCCGGCTCACCGCGCGCGTGCTCGAGCAGCACCGCTTCGCCCATCACTTCCGGGGCGCCGCCGCCGACCCGGTGGAGACCGCCCTGGACGCCTACCGCAACGAGGACGGCGGGTACGGCCACGCGCTGGAGCCCGACCTGCGCGGCCCGGTCAGCCAGCCGCTGCACACCGCGCACGCCCTGCGGGTCCTGGACGCGGTCGGACGCTGCGCCGGCCAGCGCGTGGAACGCATCTGCCGCTACCTGACGTCGGTCTCCACGGCGGACGGCGCCCTCCCGGCGATCCACCCCAGCCAGCGCGGCTACCCGACGGCCCCCTTCGTGACGGTGGTGGACGATCCGCCCAGCGATCTCCTGGCCACCGGGCCGGTGGTGGGGCTGCTGCACCGCAACGAGGTGTGGCACGCCTGGCTGTTCCGGGCCACGGACTTCTGCTGGCAGGCGGTCGAGTGCCTGGAGACGTCGCACCCGTACGAGATCGAGGCCGCCGTGGCCTTCCTGGATGCCGCCCCCGACCGCCGGCGCGCGGAGGCGGCCGCCGACCGTCTCGGCCGCCTGGTCCGCGAACACCGTCTCGCGGTGTTGGACCCCGGCGACCTGGACGCGTATCCGGTGTCCCCCGGTTATGCCCCTGGGGAGCACCACTTCCCGTACGACTACGCGCGGACACCGCGCTCGCTCGCGCGCGCGTGGTTCACGGACGAGGAGATGGCCCGGTCCCTGGACCATCTCGCGGCCCAGCAGCAGGAGGACGGCGGCTGGCCCGTCCGGTGGCGCCGCTGGGCCCCGGCCCCCGCCCTGGAGGCGCGCCCGCTCGTGACGATCGAGGCCCTGCGCGTGCTCAGCGCGTACGGCCGTGCCATCGACTGATCATCCCGCCCCCATGGCCCGTACCCCCGCGGTCACCCCCACGGCCGCGGCGACGACGAGCAGGAACGGGGCGCGCAGCACCAGCGCGAGGGCCGCGGCGGCGAGTCCGGCGGCTCGCGCGTCCAGCACCGGCGTCTGCCCGTCGGCGAAGGTCTGCTGGGCGGTGAGGGCGGCGAGCAGCGCGACGGGCAGCAGCGCGGCGAGGCGTTTGACGACAGGCCGCTCCAGAACCCCTTCGGGCACCAGGAGCCCGGCCAGCTTGACGGCGTAGCACCCGAGGACGGTCACACCGATCGCGATCCACACGTTCACCGCGCGTCCCCCTGTCCCCTGCGCCGGCCGTCCGCCCACAGCACGGCCGGCGCCGCCAGCGCGGCCAGCAGCACCGGCACCCCGGCGGGCAGGACGGGCAGCAGTCCGAGCCCGAGCAGCACGGCGAGCGCGGCGGCGGCCCGTTCGGTGCCGGTCTTCAGCATCGGCGCGAGCAGCGCCAGGAACACCGCGGGGCCGGCGGCGTCCAGGCCCCACGCCTCGGTGTCTCCGATCGCTTCTGCGCCCAGGGCACCGAGCAGCGTGGTGAGGTTCCACAGGAGGTACAGGCTCAGCCCGGTCACGACGAAACCGAGCCGTGCGGCGCGCCGTGTGGGCTGGGCGAGCGCGACGGCGGCCGTCTCGTCGATCACCCACTGGGCGGCGAACGGCCGCACCGCGCGCGGGAGGGCCAGCAGCTGCGACAGACGCAAGCCGTAGAAGGCGTTCCGCACGCCCAGCAAGAAGGCCCCGGCGGCGGCGGTGACCGGGCTGCCCCCGGCCGCGAGGGCCCCCACCAGGGCGAACTGGGACGCACCGGTGAACACCAGGAGACTGAGTGCGCACGTCTGGAGCAGCGTAAGTCCGCTGCCTGCCGATGTCACTCCGAAGGCGAACCCGGACAGCCCGACGGCCACCCCGACACCCAGGGCGTCGCGTACGACGGCCCGGTTCGCCTTCCCACCGATGTCCGCATCTTCGAGAGTTGTTTGATCTGCCACGACCCGCACGCTACGACCAGCGGCTAGCGCAGATCTTGTACGTTCTTGCGCTCCCGCTGGTAGGCCCCCGGTGGCACGCCGACCATCCGGCTGAAGTGCCGGTTGAGATGCGGCTGGTCGGTGAACCCGACGGCCAGGGCGACCTCGGAGGGCGCCGTCCCCGCGTCCAGCAACCGCCGCGCCCGCCTAACCCGCGCGTCCGTGAGCCATGCGTGCGGCGGCATCCCGTAGGCGTCCCGGAAGGCCCGCAGCAGGGCGAACGGGCTGGTCCCGAGGTCGGCCGCCAGGTGCTCCAGGGTCGGCGGACGTGCCATCCGCTCTTCCAGCACACCACGCGCGCGTGCCGCGATCCGGGCTCCCGCCGTCCGTACCTGGCGCCGTGGCAGGGGCCCGCCGTTCAACCGCAGCAGTCTGGTCACGGCGACCCGCAGCAGCGTGTCAGCGGCCAGCGCGTTGCCCTCGTCGGCGGCCCGCAGCACCTGGTGCACCAGACCCACGGCGTAGGGATCGTCCACCACCGGGCTGACGAACCCCGGCGTCCCGCGCAGTGAAGTCGTCTCGGCCGCGATCTCCTGAACCACGTCGACCGGGGGGTACACGGCCCCGTACCGCCACCCTTCGGGCACCCCGGCCCGCCCGGTGTGCGGCGTGTCGGGATTCACCAGTGCGAGAGCCCCGGCTCCCGCGTACTGGTCGCCCCCGCCGTGGTGGAAGACCTCCACCCCGTCGGCGATGGCGGCGATCACGAAGTTCTCGTGCGTGTGCCGCACGAACGTCTTGTGCACATACCTGGCTCGCAGCAGGTCGACCCCGGGCAGCTCGTCGTACTGCCAGTGCCGTGCGCGCTCGTTCATACGACCATTGTCCGCGGCGCGGGCGACGCGATGCGCCCCGGCCGGCACCCGCGGCGAGCGGCAGGCCACGAGGCGGCGTGGCCCCGTTGTCAGTGCCGAGGTGCACGATGGACGCATGCCCAGCAATGCGCACCGAGCCCTGGACGGCTTCTCCCCCGCGACCCGCGCCTGGTTCACGGGTGCCTTCTCCGCGCCCACCTCGGCCCAGGCCGGTGCGTGGCAGGCCATCCACGAGGGCTCGGACGTGCTGGTCGTCGCCCCCACCGGCTCCGGCAAGACCCTCGCGGCCTTCCTGGCCGCTCTGGACCAGCTGGCCTCGTCGCCTCCCCCCGCCGACCCCAAGAAGCGCTGCCGCGTGCTGTACGTCTCGCCCCTGAAGGCCCTGGCGGTGGACGTCGAGCGCAACCTGCGCAGCCCGCTGACCGGCATCCGCCAGGAGTCCGTGCGCCTCGGCATGCCCGAGCCCGAGGTCAAGGTGGGCATCCGCTCGGGCGACACCCCCGCCGCCGAGCGCCGCGCCCTGTCGACCCGCCCGCCGGACATTCTGATCACGACCCCGGAATCCCTGTTCCTGATGCTGACGTCGGCCACACGCGACGCGCTGGCCGGCGTGGAGACGGTGATCCTCGACGAGGTGCACGCGGTCGCCGGCACCAAGCGCGGCGCCCATCTGGCGCTCTCCCTGGAGCGGCTGGACGACCTCCTCCCGAAGCCCGCCCGCCGCATCGGTCTGTCCGCGACGGTCCGCCCGGTGGACGAGGTGGCCCGTTACCTCTCGCCGCGCCGCAAGGTGGAGATCGTCCAGCCGGAGTCGGGCAAGGAGTTCGACCTGTCCGTGGTGGTCCCGGTCGAGGATCTGGGCGAGCTGGGCGGCTCCCCGGTGGCGGACGGCCAGGAGGGCGCCGAGCGCCCGTCCATCTGGCCGCATGTGGAAGAGCGGATCGCCGACCTCGTCCAGTCCCACCGCTCGACGATCGTCTTCGCGAACTCCCGCCGCCTCGCGGAGCGCCTCTGCAACCGGCTGAACGAGATCGCGTACGAGCGGGCCACGGGCGAGACGCTCGACGAGCACCACTCCCCCGCCGAGCTCATGGGCGGCTCGGGGGCAGCCCAGGGCGCCCCCCAGGTCATCGCCCGCGCCCACCACGGCTCGGTCTCCAAGGAGCAGCGCGCCCTGGTCGAGGAGGACCTCAAGGCGGGGCGCCTGCCCGCGGTGGTGGCGACGTCCAGTCTCGAACTGGGTATCGACATGGGCGCGGTGGACCTGGTCGTGCAGGTGGAGTCGCCGCCCTCCGTCGCCTCCGGCCTGCAGCGCGTCGGCCGGGCGGGGCACCAGGTGGGCGCGGTCTCCACCGGTGTGGTCTTCCCGAAGTACCGGGGCGACCTGGTCCAGGCGGCGGTGGTCACCGAGCGCATGCGCACCGGCTCCATCGAGTCTCTGAAGGTCCCCGCCAATCCCCTGGACGTCCTGGCACAGCAGGTGGTCGCCATGACGGCCCTGGACACGTGGCAGTTCGACGACCTTCTCGCCGCCGTCCGCCGGGCCGCCCCGTTCGCCTCACTGCCCGAGTCGGCCTTCACGGCGGTCCTCGACATGCTGGCCGGCCGCTACCCGTCCGACGCGTTCGCGGAGCTGCGCCCGCGCGTGGTGTGGGACCGCGTCACCGGCGAGATCACCGGCCGCCCCGGCGCACAGCGCCTCGCCGTCACCTCCGGCGGCACGATCCCCGACCGTGGCCTCTTCGGCGTCTTCCTCGCGGGCGCCGACCCCAAGAAGGGCGGCGGCCGGGTCGGCGAGCTCGACGAGGAGATGGTCTACGAGTCCCGCGTCGGCGACGTGTTCACGCTCGGCACCAGTTCCTGGCGCATCGAGGACATCACCCGCGACCGCGTCCTGGTCTCCCCGGCCCCGGGTGTGCCGGGCCGGCTGCCCTTCTGGAAGGGCGACCAGCTGGGGCGCCCGCTGGAACTGGGCCGGGCGGTGGGCGCCTTCCTGCGCGAGGTCGGGTCGCTGCCCAAGGACGACGCCCGTCTCCGCCTCCTCGCCGCCGGCCTCGACGCGTGGGCCGCTGAGAACGTGCTGTCGTACCTGGACGAGCAGCGCGAGGCCTGCGGCCACATCCCGGACGACCGGACGATCGTCGTGGAGCGCTTCCGCGACGAGCTCGGCGACTGGCGCGTGGTCGTGCACTCCCCCTTCGGCGCCCAGGTGCACGCCCCGTGGGCGCTCGCGCTCGGCGCGAAGCTGTCCGAGCGGTACGGCATGGACGCGCAGGTCATGCACGCCGACGACGGCATCGTGCTGCGGCTGCCGGACGCCGACCTGATGAGCCTGGACCTGCTGGACCAGGAGCCGGTGAAGACGGGCCGGGAGTACGACGCCGAGCAGGCCCCCGTGGGTGCGGCGGACGTCGTCTTCGACAAGGGCGAGGTCGACCAGGTGGTCACCGATCAGGTCGGCAGTTCCGCCCTGTTCGCCTCCCGTTTCCGTGAGTGCGCCGCCCGCGCGCTGCTGCTGCCGCGCCGCAACCCGGGCCAGCGCACCCCGCTGTGGCAGCAGCGCCAGCGCGCTTCCCAGCTGCTGCAGGTGGCCAGCGAGTTCGGCTCGTTCCCGATCGTCCTGGAGGCGGTCCGCGAGTGCCTCCAGGACGTCTTCGACGTCCCCGGGCTCGTCGAGCTGATGGGCGACCTGGAGGCCCGCAAGGTCCGCCTGGTCGAGGTCACCACTCCCGAGCCGTCCCCCTTCGCGCGCTCCCTCCTCTTCGGCTACGTCGCCCAGTTCCTGTACGAGGGTGACTCCCCGCTCGCCGAGCGCCGCGCCGCCGCCCTGTCGCTGGACTCCCGGCTGCTGGCCGAGCTGCTGGGCCAGGCGGAGCTGCGCGAGCTGCTCGACGCTGAGGTGCTGACCGAGCTGGAGCGGGAGCTCCAATGGCTCACCGAGGACCGCCGTGTCAAGGACGCCGAGGGCGTCGCGGACCTCCTGCGCCTCCTGGGCCCGCTCACGGAGGCGGAGCTGGCCGAGCGGGGCGCCGAACCGCAGTGGGCACAGGAGCTCGCCGGTACCCGCCGCGCCATCCGGGTCCGGATCGCGGGCAGGGACCACTGGGCGGCGATCGAGGACGCGGGCCGCCTGCGCGACGCGCTGGGCACAGCCCTGCCGGTCGGCGTCCCGGAGGCCTTCACGGAGCCCGTCAAGGATCCGCTGGGCGACCTCCTGGCGCGCCACGCCCGCACCCACGGACCGTTCACCTCTGCCACGGCAGCGGCCCGCTTCGGCCTGGGCGTCGCCGTCACCGAAGGCGCCCTCCAGCGGCTCACGGCGGCGGGCCGGGTCGTCCAGGGCGAGTTCCACCCGGCCGGGATCGGCCAGGAGTGGTGCGACGCTGCCGTGCTGCGCCGGCTGCGCCGCCGTTCCCTGGCCGCCCTGCGGCACGAACTGGAGCCGGTGCCACCGGCCGCGCTCGCCCAGTTCCTCCCCCAGTGGCAGCACATCGGCAAGGGGCACTCCCTGCGCGGCGTCGACGGGCTGGTCCGCGCCATCGAGCAGGTCCAGGGCGCGTCCGTACCGGCGTCCGCCCTGGAGAAACTGGTCCTGCCCTCCCGGGTCGCGAACTACACCCCGGCGATGCTGGACGAGCTCACCGCCGCCGGTGAGGTGATCTGGGCCGGGGCGGGTTCCCTCCCCGGCAAGGACGGCTGGGTCTCCCTCTACCTGGCGGACGCGGCCCCCCTGCTCCTGCCGCCCCCGCACCCCTTGGAGCTGACCGCCCTGCACCAGTCCGTCCTGGACACCCTCTCCGGCGGCTACGGCCTGTTCTTCCGCCAGATCGCCGACCAGGTCCGCGCCACCACCCACCCCGAGGCCACCGACCCGCACCTGGCCGACGCCCTGTGGGACCTGGCCTGGTCCGGCCGCCTGACGAACGACACGCTCACCCCCATGCGCTCCCTGCTCGGCTCGGGCCGCACCGCAGGCTCCACGGCCCACCGGGCCAAGCGCGCGGTCCCGCGCGGCCGCTACGGCTCCCTGACGGCCGCGGCCCGCACCGCGTCCCGCTCCGGCCCGCCGACGGTCGCGGGCCGCTGGTCCCTGCTCCCGGCCCACGAAGCCGACCCCACCGTGCGTGCCCACGCCCTCGCCCGCACCCTCCTCGACCGGCACGGCGTGGTCACCAGGGGCGCGGTCGCGGCGGAGGGCGTCGAGGGCGGCTTCTCGGCGACCTACCGGGTCCTGTCCGTCTTCGAGGAGAGCGGCCAGGCCCGCCGGGGTTACGTCGTGGAGGGCCTCGGCGCCGCACAGTTCGCGATGGACGGTGCGGTGGACCGTCTGCGCGCGGTGTCCAGCGCCCGCGACCGCGGCGCGGACCTGCCCGGCCCGCCTCCCGGCTTCGAACCCGACCCGTTCCCCGCTCACGAGTTCGCCGGACCGGACGACTCCGCCCCCTCCCACGACCACACCGACGCCCCCGGCCCCTACGGCTTCCCCGACCTGGGCACCTCCTACGACGCCCCCCGGCCGTCCCCGGGCGAGTGGGGCTCGCCCCGGGACTACGCCCCGCAGGCCGCCCCGCCCTGGCAGAACGGCGGGCGCGCGGCGTACGACCGAGGGCCTTCAGACCGCCGTACCCGCTCTGACGGCGTTTCCCGGGCCGTCGTCCTCGCCGCCGCCGACCCGGCGAACGCGTACGGCGCCGCCCTGGCCTGGCCCGAGCCCCCGGCGGGCGCCGGACACAAGCCGGGCCGCAAAGCGGGCTCCTTGGTGGTGCTCGTCGACGGTGAGCTGACGCTCTACATGGAGCGCGGCGGCAAGACCCTGCTGGCTTGGGCCTCCGACCAGGAGGGCGCCCCCTCCGACGACCCACGCCTGCGCAGCGCCGCGGAGGCCCTCGCCGCGGCGGCCCGCGCGGGCTCGCTCGGCACGGTCACGGTGGAGCGCGTCAACGGCGCCCAGGCCCTGACGTCCCCCATCGGCACCCTCCTGGAAGGAGCGGGCTTCATCGCGACGCCCCGAGGACTCCGTCTGCGCGCCTGAGCCGGCCACCCGCCCACAGCCGCTCCGTCCGAGCAGGCGTCCGCCGTGCCACCCTTGACCCATGCCCGAAGGCGACACGGTCTGGCAGGCCGCGAGGCGGTTGCACGACGCCCTCGCGGGCGAGGTGCTGACCCGCAGCGACCTCAGGGTGCCCCGCTTCGCCACGGCCGACCTCACGGGCCGCGCTGTCCTGGACGTCACCGCACGCGGCAAGCACCTCCTCACCCGCATCGAGGGCGGCCTGACCCTCCACTCCCATCTGCGGATGGACGGCTCCTGGAAGGTGTACGGAAACGGCCAGCGCTGGAGCGGTGGCCCCGGCCACCAGATCCGCGCGATCCTCGGCACCACCGACCGCACGGCCGTCGGCTACCGCCTCCCCGTCCTGGAACTCCTGCGCACCACCGACGAGCAGCGCGCGGTCGGCCATGTCGGCCCCGACCTCCTCGGCCCCGACTGGGACCCCGACCGGGCCCTCGCCAATGTCCTCCAGGACCCCGCCCGCGAACTGGGCGAGGCCCTGCTCGACCAGCGCAACCTCGCCGGCATCGGCAATGTCTACAAGAGCGAGCTCTGCTTCCTCCTGGGCGTCACCCCCTGGCTCCCGGCCGGGGACCTGCCCGCCGACCGCGCCGCGAAGCTGCCCGCGCTCGCCAAGAAGCTGCTCGAGGCCAACCGCGACCGCCCCATCCGCAGCACCACGGGCCGGCGCGGCCAGGACCTCTTCGTCTACGGCCGCGCTCCTCGGCCCTGCCTGCGCTGCCGCACCTCGATCCGCGTCGCCGACCAGGGAGACGGCTCCCGCGAACGCCCCACCTACTGGTGCCCCACCTGCCAGCCCGGCCCTGCCCCCGCCCCGACCCGCCGCAGCCAGACCAATTGACGACCCGTCAGAAACGCTCGTACGGTCCCTGTATGCCCGTCACGGCGTACGACCTCACCGGCCGCACCGCGTTCGTCACCGGCGCCGCGAGCGGCATCGGCCGCGCCTCGGCACTTCTGCTCGCCGAGGCGGGCGCGACCGTGCACTGCGCGGACCAGGACGCCGAGGGCCTGCACGAGACGGCGGCCCTGATCAAGGGCGGCGGCGGCACAGCCCACACCCACGCCCTCGACGTCACCGACCGCGCCCTGCTGAGGCGGGCCCTCACCTCCTGTGAACGCCTGGACGCCCTGGCCGCGGTCGCCGGGATCATGCACCGCAGTCCTGTGCTGGAGACCCGGGACGAGGACCTCGACCGGGTACTGAACGTCAACTTCAAGGGAGTGCTGTACGCCTGCCAGGAGGCGGCCCGCCTGATGATCGCCGGCGGCACCCGGGGCAGCATCGTCACCATGGCCTCGGGCGCCGTGGACACGGGCGGCCCCGGACTGCTCTGTTACGGCGCGGCCAAGGCGGCGGTGGTCCAGCTGACGAAGACACTCGCGACGGAGGTCGGCCGGCACGGCATCCGCGTCAACGCGGTCGCCCCGGGCTGGATCCGTACGCCGATGACCGACCGCGAGGACAGCGGGTCGCAGGCGCACACGGAGTCCGTCATGGCCCGGATGTCACCCCTGGGCCGCGTGGGCGAGCCCGAGGACATCGCCCACGCGATCCTCCACCTGGCATCCGACGCCTCAGCCTTCACAACAGGTCAGATCCTCCGTCCGAACGGGGGTGTGGCGATGCCGTGGTGACCCACCCCTGCCCATCAGGGCCCAGCCTCACCGGCCCAGGACACCGACCAGTACTCGCACCCGCCCGGACAAGCCCCCGCCCGTCGACCCCCGCAGGCCCACCACCGATCACCACGCCCCCCGGGCCACCGCTCCCGCCCAAGCCGCGAACCACCGCCCCGATCACGGCACGCCCCGGGCCACCACCCCTCACGCAGCAACCCCTAGAGCCAGAACAGCCCCCTACACTCCCCCCGACTTCACCCGCGCCGCACCCCCACCCCCGCCCCAGGCCCTCAGAACCCTCCGCCACCGCCCGGCCCCCACAACCCCGCGCGCCCGCCGCTTGGGCACGCAGTGCACGGGCAGCACGCTCAGCCCCCATCCCCCGGCCGCGACCGCCGCCTCCAGCACCCCCGCCTCAGGCACGGCCGCCAGCCGCAGCACGGCCCACCACCACAGCACCCCCAGCCCGAGGGCGGCCCCGCGGATCCCCCAGCGCCGACTCCCCCGGCGCGCTATCCCCGCCATGGCCGCCACCTCCAGCCCGACGCTATTCGGCCACCCGGGCCGGCGGACAGGGCGCACCACAGGCACACGGGCGCATCGCGCACACCGCTCAGGCCGCGCCCGCGCACCCGGCCCACGCCACGCAGACCCGCGCGCCGAGCGATCGCGAAACCCGCGCCCGGCCCGTCACTCGCTCCCGCGCCCTCTCCCGTCACGTCACCCGTTCTCGGCCTGGAACATCCAGTGATGCTTCTCCAGGTCGGCCGTGATCCCGATGAAGATGTCCTGGCTCACCGGATCCGGCTCACCGGTCGTCTCGATGCGTTGCCGCATCCGCGCGATCACCGCGCCCAGCGCTTCGACGAGCGTGCCCACGGCGGCCGCGTCGTCGACCCACCCTTCGGGGGTCACCCCGATCCCGCTGCCGACGGCCACCGTCGCGGCACGCCCGTCAGGAGAGATCCCGAGGGCCGCGGCGCGCTCGGCCACGGTGTCGGAGTACTTCCGCGCGGTGTCGACGACCTCGTCGAGCTGAAGATGCACGGAACGGAAGCGCGGCCCCACCACGTTCCAGTGGATCTGCTTCGCCACGAGGGCGAGGTCCACCAGATCGACAAGGGCACCTTGCAGCGCCTCGGACACGGTCTTCAGGTTCGCGTCCGACAACGAGCTCTTCACGACGTACATCCGCACCTCCGAGGACTGCCCCCCGCCATCCCCTCAACGATGACCGCCGCACGCCACACCGGCAAACGCACATAAATCAGACACGGGGGGCATGAGGCGACATGATGGCGTCAGCCTGCCCCCAGCAAGCGAAAACCCCGGGCGGCACCCCTCCGGATCTTCCGGAAAGGCCCGGCCGGGGCCTCGATCATGCCGTGTGAGCGAAGAACCTCACGCGGCGACGACGTCCACCGCTTCGGCAGGCGCCTTGATGGTCACCCGTTCCGGTGGCACACCGGCCACCGATACGGAACCCAGCATCGAGCGAACCGGCGTGGGTACAGGCTCGCTGGGGGTGGCCGCAGCAGACTGGGCCAGCTCGGCGAGGGCGAGCTCGTCGCTCACTTCCCGCATGAGCTCGGACATCCGTACGTCCAGCGCGTCGCAGATGGCGGAGAGCAGCTCGGAGGAAGCCTCCTTCTGCCCCCGCTCCACCTCGGAGAGATAGCCGAGTGAGACTCGGGCGGACGAGGAGACTTCGCGCAGAGTACGGCCCTGGCGCTGGCGCTGCCGACGCAGCACGTCACCCAGCAGGCGACGGAGCAGAATCATCGGTGGCTCCCTCCTCGGACCGCGTAGCCGCATCCATTACGCCCCACCGTACCGCCTTGCGCCGCGGCCGTGCGGGGAGCGATGTCGTGTTCACTCAGGGCTGCAAACATCAAAACCCCCCGTTCCGTTCCGTATCCTGTGCCCGCTCATTCCCGGTCTGTTCGCCCGCAAGCTCCTTCAGGAGCAGCGCGAGTACGCTCCGTACACTCTCTCTACGAATTTCCTCGCGTCCGCCGTTCAACCGCAGAGCCTCCACTTTTCCGCCGCCGGCAGAACCGGAACCGGCTCCGGCGGGTCCGTCCACGGCGACGAAAACCGTGCCGACAGCCTGCCCGTCCTGCGGCTCGGGACCCGCGACACCGGTGGTCGCGATGCCCCAGTCGGCGCCGAGCGCCTTGCGAACGCCGGCCGCCATCTGGGTCGCGACCTGCGGATCCACCGCTCCGCGCGCCGCCAGCAGGGTGGCGTCGACACCGAGCAGGTCATGCTTCAGGTCGGTGGCGTAGGCGGTCACGGAGCCCCGGAAGACCTTGGACGCCCCGGGGACGGATGTGATCTCCGCCGCAACGAGACCACCGGTCAGCGACTCCGCGACAGCGAGCGTCCTGCCCTTCACCGTGAGTAGTCGCACCACGTCGGTGGCCCTGGAACTCACGCTTCCTTCTCCTCCAACGCGGCCTTGCGCTCGGCGATTCCCTGCCTGCGCAGCACAATGGCCTGTTTCACATAGTCGAGCCCGGTCACCACGGTCAGCACGACCGCCGCGGCCATCACCCACCACCTCAGGGTGGCCAGCCACCCCGTCAGCACCAGCACATACATGCCGACGGCCACGCCCTGGGTGAGGGTCTTCAGCTTGCCTCCGCGGCTGGCGGGGATGACGCCGTACCGGATGACCAGGAAACGCAGCAGGGTGATCCCGAGTTCCCTGCCGAGGATGATGCCGGTCACCCACCAGGGCAGATCGCCGAGCGAGGACAGACAGACCAGCGCCGCCCCCATGATCGCCTTGTCGGCGATGGGGTCGGCGATCTTCCCGAAGTCCGTGACCAGGTTGTACGTGCGCGCCAGGTGACCGTCGAACAGGTCCGTGATCATGGCGACGGCGAAGGCGGCCCAGGCGAGGGACCGCCACACCGGGTCGTAGCCGCCGTCGGCGAGCATCAGCGCGACGAAGGCCGGTACGAGGACCAGCCGGAGCATGGTCAGGAGGTTGGCGATGTTCCAGACACTGGCCTGGTTGACGGCCGCGGCAGCGATCTTCCCGCCGCGCGGGGTCTTCCCGTCGCCCTGGGCGTCATCGTCGACGCCCTCGCCGTGGACAGTCCCACCCGCACCGGGTGCCGCCCCGGCAGCCCGGCCGTGATCCACCCCGGACGAAGCACCGGGTTCCGCACCGGGCGCCCCGCCATCGGAAGACCGCGCGGCCACCCGCCCGGCCACCTCCCCCGGGGCCACTGGGGCCACTGGGGCCGCGGACGCCGGAGTGCCCGCTCCGGCCGCTGCCCTTCTCGCGCCGGAGGAGCCTCCCGCCGCGGATGCCGGGACACCGGTCATCTGCCCGCCTCCTCACTCCACGCAGGCGACGTGAGCGAGCCCTGCAGCGGCTCGGCCACCAGGTCGACACCCTCCGTACCGACCACCTTCGCCTCGACCATACGGCCGGTCCTCAGACCCGCGCCGCTCGTGAGCAGCACCTGGCCGTCCGTCTCGGGCGCCTGGTGCTCGGCACGGCCGTACACACCGTCCTCGTCGACGGACTCGACGAGGACCCGCACGGTCTGGCCGACGCGGTCCTCCGCCCGCTGCGAGACGAGTTCCTCGGCCAGTCGCGAGATGTGGGCCAGCCGCTCGGCGACGACGTCCTCGTCGAGCTTGTCGTCGTAGGTCGCCGCCTCGGTGCCCTCCTCGTCGGAGTAGCCGAAGACGCCGATGGCGTCCAGCCGCGCGCCGTTCAGGAACCGCTCCAGCTCGGCGAGGTCGGCCTCGCTCTCGCCGGGGAAGCCGACGATGAAGTTGGAGCGCACTCCGGCCTCGGGTGCCTTGCTGCGGATGGTGTCGAGCAGCTCCAGGAACCGGTCGGTGTCGCCGAAGCGGCGCATCGCGCGCAGCACGCCGGGCGCGGAGTGCTGGAAGGACAGGTCGAAGTAGGGCGCGACCTTCGGGGTCGAGGTCAGCACGTCGATGAGGCCGGGCCGCATCTCGGCGGGCTGCAGGTAGCTGACGCGGACGCGCTCGATGCCGTCGACCTCGGCGAGCTCGGGCAGCAGCGACTCCAGCAGACGGATGTCGCCCAGGTCCTTGCCGTAGGAGGTGTTGTTCTCGGAGACCAGCATGATCTCCTTCACGCCCTGCTCGGCCAGCCACCGCGTCTCGTTCAGCACGTCGCTGGGGCGGCGGGAGATGAAGGAGCCGCGGAAGGAGGGGATGGCGCAGAAGGAGCAGCGCCGGTCGCAGCCGGAGGCGAGCTTTACGGAGGCGACCGGGGAGCCGTCCAGACGGCGGCGCAGGGGCGCGCGGGGGCCGGAGGCCGGAGCCAGTCCCTCCGGAAGGTCGGCCGGGGCGTGCCCGGGCAGTGCGACCCCGGTGGCCGACTCCTGGCGCTCCGCGGGGCTGATCGGCAGCAGCTTGCGCCGGTCGCGCGGGGTGTGCGAGGCGTGGATGCCGCCGTTGAGAATGGTCTGCAGGCGGTCCGAGATGTCCGAGTAGTCGTCGAAGCCGAGCACGCCGTCGGCCTCGGGGAGGGCTTCGGCGAGTTCCTTGCCGTACCGCTCGGCCATGCAGCCCACGGCCACGACGGCCTGGGTTCTGCCGTGCCCCTTGAGGTCGTTGGCTTCGAGGAGGGCGTCGACGGAGTCCTTCTTGGCGGCTTCGACGAAGCCGCAGGTGTTCACGACAGCGACGTCCGCGTTCTCGGCTTCCTCCACGAGCTGCCAGCCGTCCGCCTCCAAACGGCCTGCGAGCTCCTCCGAGTCCACCTCGTTACGGGCGCAGCCAAGGGTGACGAGTGCGACGGTACGGCGTTCAGGCATGGGCTCAAGACTACTTCGTCCCGCTGACACCCCACGTCGACGGGGTTGGCCGTTTCCCGGCCAACCCCGTATCAACTGGACCTTTCGGTCTGATCACCCGGCTTCGGGGTCGCCCTTGGTGTAGGTCAGGCGCTCGACGGAGCCCGGCTGGAAGTTCTCCTCGATCTTCTTGCCGTTGACGAAGAGGTCGATCGCGCCGGCGTCTCCGAGGACGAGGTGGACCTTCGAGCTGTCCTGGAAGGTCTTGGAGTCACCCTGCTTGAGGACACCGTCGAAGATCATCCGCCCGTTGTGGTCCTTGGCGGCGATCCAGCTGCGCCCGTCGGCGGCGGCCACCTGGACCGTCACCTTGTCCTGCGGCGCGGCCGCGATGGCGCTGTCGGACGCCTCGGGCTTGGGGTCGGCGGGCTTCTTGGTCTTGGTGGTCGGGGAGGCGGAGTCGCCGGGCGTGGAGCCCTCGGCCACGTTCGCCTCGTTGCCGCCGTCGTCCCCGCCCTGGAACATGGTGAACCCGACGAAGCCGATCACGGCGACGATCGCGGCGACCATCGCCGCGGTCCAGTTGGGCCCCCGCCGCTCCGGACGGATACGTTCCGCCTCGAAGAGAGGGGCTGCCGGGGTCGGTGCCGGACGTCCGCCGTGCTCGTCTCCGTACTGGGCGAGCAGCGGCGCGGGATCGAGGTTGACGGCCTTGGCCAGGGTCCTGATGTGCCCACGGGCGTAGACGTCCCCACCGCAGGGGGAGAAGTCGTCCGCCTCGATCGCGTGCACGATGTTCATGCGGACCCGGGTGGCGCTACTGACGTCGTCGACGGTCAGCCCGGCGGCGATACGAGCCTGCTGCAGGACATGGCCGATGGAGGGGCGGGCTTCCTCGCGGTCTGCTTCGACGTGCTCGTTTTCGAACGGACGCTCGTCTTCAGGGGAGTTGCCGATGGACACGGGGGCGCCTTTCGAGCGTGTAGCCGCCTGTGCTGGAAGTTCAGTCTAGGGGGGTACCAAAAGGGTGGGGCAACCGGGCGGTGTCACTTTGTACGCCATCGGAATGGCCCGACATTCCGATGGTGGGCTCACTGCTTGTCGTTTCCCTCAACTTGACGTACGCCGAAGGGAAACGGTTGCTCGATGATCCCTTACGGGTGTGTCACGATCCGGCCACCCGATTGCCGTAACGCCCCGCGTGGCGATCACCGTGTCCCGTTTCCCTACCCTTCAGACTCCCCCCGGATCAGGGCGAGCACGCCATCCAGCTCATCAGGCTTCACAAGAACGTCACGTGCCTTCGAACCCTCGCTCGGTCCGACGATGTTCCGGGACTCCATCAGGTCCATCAGCCGGCCGGCCTTGGCGAAGCCGACGCGCAGCTTGCGCTGGAGCATGGACGTCGACCCGAACTGCGTGGAGACGACCAGTTCGGCCGCCTGGCACAGCAGGTCGAGGTCGTCGCCGATGTCCTCGTCGATCTCCTTCTTCTGCTTGGTGCCCACGACGACGTCGTCCCGGAAGACCGGCGTCATCTGGTCCTTGCAGTGCTGGACGACGCCCGCGATCTCCTCCTCGGTGACGAAGGCGCCCTGCATACGGGTGGGCTTGTTGGCCCCCATCGGCAGGAACAGCCCGTCGCCCTTGCCGATGAGCTTCTCGGCGCCGGGCTGGTCGAGGATGACCCGTGAGTCGGCCAGCGAGGACGTGGCGAACGCCAGCCGCGACGGCACGTTCGCCTTGATCAGACCGGTGACGACGTCCACCGACGGCCGCTGCGTGGCGAGCACCAGGTGGATGCCGGCCGCGCGCGCGAGCTGCGTGATGCGCACGATCGCGTCCTCGACGTCCCGCGGCGCCACCATCATCAGGTCGGCGAGCTCGTCGACGATGACCAGCAGGTACGGATACGGCTGGAGCTCGCGCTCGCTGCCCTCGGGCGGCTTGGCCTTGCCCTCGCGCACGGCCCGGTTGAAGTCGTCGATGTGCCGGTAGCCGTAGGCCGCCAGGTCGTCGTAGCGCAGGTCCATCTCGCGCACTACCCACTGGAGCGCCTCGGCGGCCCGCTTGGGATTGGTGATGATCGGGGTGATCAGGTGCGGGATGCCCTCGTAGGCGGTCAGCTCGACCCGCTTGGGGTCGACGAGAATCATCCGCACGTCCTCGGGGGTCGCCCGCATCATGATCGAGGTGATCAGGCAGTTGATGCAGGACGACTTGCCGGAGCCGGTGGCCCCCGCGACCAGCATGTGCGGCATCTTCGCCAGCGAGTGCATGACGTAGCCGCCTTCGACGTCCTTGCCGAACGCCACCAGCATCGGGTCGTCGTCCTCGGCGGACTCCGCCAGCCTCAGGACGTCTCCGAGGTTGACCATCTCCCGGTCGGTGTTGGGGATCTCGATGCCGACCGCGGACTTGCCGGGGATCGGGCTGATGATCCGCACGTCCGGGGAGGCGACGGCGTAGGCGATGTTCTTGGTCAGCGCGGTGATCCGCTCGACCTTCACGGCGGGGCCGAGCTCGACCTCGTAGCGCGTGACCGTCGGCCCGCGGGTGAAGCCGGTGACACTGGCGTCCACCTTGAACTCGGTGAAGACAGTGGTCAGTGACTCGACGATGAGGTCGTTGGCGGCGCTGCGGGCCTTGCCCGGGCCGCCACGCTCCAGCAGGTCGAGGGACGGCAGGGAGTACGTGATGTCGCCGGAGAGCTGGAGCTGCTCGGCGCGCGGGGGCAGGTCGCGAGGCTTGGCGGGCGGGGACTTGGTGAGGTCGCGGACGCCCGCCTTCGGCTTCTGCGGCTCGGGCTCTTCCTGTTCGGGCTTGTCCTGCTTGAGCTTCTCCTGCTGGGGGCGTGCGGCCGGGACGGGCGTCGGCGTGGTCGCCTCCTGGTCCCCCACCCGCACGCCCTGGGTGAGGTCGGCGACGATCGGCGAGGGCGGCATACCGTGCAGCACGGCACCGTCGAGCGCGGCGGCGGCCGCCGCGGCGACGTCCACGGCGTCCCTGGGCCGGTCCATGTCGGGCTGCGGCACCGCCGAGCGGCGGGGACGGCCCCGGCGCCGCGTGAGGGCCTCCTGCTCGGCACCGTCCGGGTCGTACGCCGCGGGCGCCGGCGCACGCCGGCCGCGCGGGCGCGCGGGCAGCGCCTCGCGCCACTGTTCCTCGTAGCGCTCGTCGTCCTCGTCGAATCCGAACTCGTCCTCGGCCGGGTCGCGGACGATCCCGAGACGCACCCCGAGCAGCCGCAGCCGCTGCGGAATGGCGTTGACCGGGGTGGCGGTGACGACCAGCAGCCCGAACACGGTCAGCAGCACCAGCAGCGGCACGGCGAGCACGTCACCCATGGCGTACGACAGCGGGGTCGCCATGGCCCAGCCGATGAGACCGCCGGCGTCCCTTATGGCCTGCATGCCGTCGCCGCGCGCGGGCGAGCCGCACGCGATGTGGACCTGGCCGAGGACGCCGATGACGAGCGCGGACAGGCCGATGACGATGCGTCCGTTGGCCTCGGGCTTCTCCGGGTGGCGGATGAACCGCACGGCGATGACGGCGAGGAGTATCGGCACGAGCAGGTCGAGCCGGCCGAAGGCGCCGGTCACCAAAATCTCGACGAGATCGCCCACGGGGCCCTTGAGATCGGCCCAGGTACCCGCGGCGACGATCAGCGCGATGCCGAGCAGCAGCAGGGCGACGCCGTCCTTGCGGTGGGCCGGGTCGAGGTTCTTGGCACCCTGCCCTAGGCCGCGGAACACGGCGCCGACGGCGTGCGCCACACCGAGCCACACGGCGCGCACGAGCCGGTAGATGCCGCCGGTGGGGCTGGGGGCCGGTCTGGGCGCGACCTTCTTGGCCGCGGCCTTCCTGGCGGGCACCTTTTTCGCGGGAGCCTTCTTGGCGGCGGCCTTCTTCGCCGGAGCCTTCGAGGCCGCCTTCTTCGCGGGCGGCGGCTTCTTGGCTGCGGAGGGACGTGAGGCCATGGGTGTGAGGTTACCGGGGGAGACGACAAGGGACACGTGTGTCTACGGCTTCACCCGTTCGTGTCGCTCCGGGAGAGGCACCAAACTGACGCGCGGTCACGGGCGGACCAATCCGGCCTGCGCACGCGTCAGTTCTGTGAGGACACCGAGGAGGCGCTCCCGGTGCCCGGCTCCAGCGCGTCCAGCGCCCGCCGCAACCCCGTGAGCTTGCGCTCCAGATGAGCCGCCGTGGCCACCGCGGCCGCGTCCGTCGACTCGTCGTTGAGCTGCTTGGTCAGCGCTTCGGCCTGCTCCTCGACGGCCGCGAGCCGCGCGGAGAGCTCCGCGAGCAGGCCGGCCGACTCCTTGGTCTCGCCGCCCGCGTCCTTGCCGTTGCCCTCCAACTGGAGCCGCAGCAGCGACGCCTGCTCCCGCAGCTGGCAGTTCTTCATGTACAGCTCGACGAAAACGGAGACCTTCGCGCGCAGCACCCACGGGTCGAACGGCTTGGAGATGTAGTCCACCGCGCCCGCCGCGTAGCCCCGGAAGGTGTGGTGCGGCCCGTGGTTGATCGCCGTGAGGAAGATGATCGGGATGTCCCGGGTCCGCTCGCGGCGCTTGATGTGCGCGGCCGTCTCGAAGCCGTCCATGCCAGGCATCTGGACGTCCAGCAGGATGACCGCGAAGTCGTCCGTGAGCAGCGCTTTGAGCGCTTCCTCCCCGGACGATGCCCGCACCAGCGTCTGATCGAGCGCAGAGAGGATCGCCTCCAGCGCCAGCAGATTCTCCGGCCGGTCATCGACCAGGAGGATCTTGGCCTTCTGCACCATGGCCCGCCCTCCTCGCCCCGGCGTGGGGCCTCCCCTGTCCGCAGGACCTGCGGCAGCACCGGTGGGTGCCGCCCCAGGGGGCGACTCCCTTGCGTCGCCCGTCCTTGTGCCGGTCATCGTAGCCGCACCCCGCCCGTCACCACACCCAGTCACCGTGATGTCACTGTGCACGTAGCAGAAACGCAGCGGGAGACCAGAAGGTTCCCCAGATCTTGTACTTCTACACGACTATGCGCACACCGAGTCGGCGACAGCGCGTGAACACCGAACCTTCCCGTCATGGTCGCGCAACTGCCCGACGTTCCCCTCATTCCCCTCGCATCCACTGATCCATCACCGCCAGCAGGTGATCGGGGTCGACCGGCTTCGTCACGTAGTCCGAAGCACCCGACTCGATCGCCTTCTCGCGGTCGCCCTTCATCGCCTTCGCGGTCAGCGCGATGATCGGCAGCCCGGCGAACTGCGGCATCCTGCGGATCGCCGTGGTCGTCGCATAACCGTCCATCTCGGGCATCATGATGTCCATCAGCACGACCGCCACGTCGTCGTGCTGTTCCAGGACCTCGATGCCCTCACGGCCGTTCTCCGCGTACAGCACGGACAGGCCGTGCTGCTCCAGGACGCTGGTCAGGGCGAAGACGTTACGGATGTCGTCGTCGACGATCAGGACCTTCTGGCCGCCGAACCGGATGCCGCGGTTCGGCCTCGGCGCCGGCTCCTGCTCGGACGGGGTCCACCGCTCCAGCTGCGCGGAGCGCGGCGGCAGCTCGGGCATCCTGCGGCGCCGCCGGAACAGGGCGGCCGGCCCGTTCTGCGCCTCGCGGTACGACGACACCTCGGCCGGCGGCTCGGCCTCCACGTCCGACAGCTCGGACGGGCCGGACGTCGACGCCACCAGGTCGCCGGCCTCCAGGGCGGGCAGCTGCTGCTGGTAGCCCTGCGGCGGCAGTTCACTGGGGTGCAGCGGCAGATACAGCGTGAACGTCGAGCCACGGCCCGGCTCGCTCTGCGCGTAAATCTCACCGCCGAGCAGCTGAGCGATCTCGCGCGAGATGGACAGCCCGAGGCCCGTACCGCCGTACTTGCGGCTGGTGGTGCCGTCGGCCTGCTTGAACGCCTCGAAGATCACCCGCATCTTGCTGGACGCGATGCCGATCCCGGTGTCGGTCACGGAGAACGCGATCAGCTCGGCGTCCGGATCGGTCAGCGACCCGGTCTCCAGCAACTGCTCCCGGATCTTCTGCGGCACGTCGTCCCGTGCCGGCCTGATGACCAGCTCCACCGACCCGGAGTCGGTGAACTTCACCGCGTTCGACAGCAGGTTGCGCAGCACCTGGAGCAGCCGCTGCTCGTCGGTGTGCAGCGTCGCGGGCAGCTCCGGCGAGACCCGCACCGACAGATCCAGGCCCTTCTCCGCGGTCAGCGGGCGGAAGGTGGCCTCCACGTAGTCCACGAGCTGGACGAGCGCGATCCGCGTCGGGGAGACGTCCATCTTGCCCGCCTCGACCTTCGACAGGTCGAGGATGTCGTTGATGAGCTGGAGCAGGTCGGAACCGGCCCCGTGGATCGTCTCGGCGAACTCGACCTGCTTCGGGGAGAGGTTCCCCTCGGCGTTGTCGGCCAGCAGCTTCGCGAGGATCAACAGCGAGTTGAGCGGCGTACGCAGCTCGTGCGACATGTTCGCCAGGAACTCGCTCTTGTAGCGCATCGACACCGCGAGCTGCTCGGCGCGCTCCTCCAGGACCTGCCGCGCCTCCTCGATCTCGGTGTTCTTCACCTCGATGTCGCGGTTCTGCTGGGCCAGCAGCTCGGCCTTCTCCTCCAGTTCGGCGTTGGACGCCTGGAGGGCCTTCTGCCGCTGCTCCAACTCCGCCGACCGCTCACGCAGCTGCTCGGTCAGCTCCTGCGACTGCGCCAGCAGCAACTCGGTCTTGGTGTTGACGGAGATGGTGTTGACGCTCGTCGCGATCATCTCCGCGATCTGGTTGAGGAAGTCCTTCTGGATCTGCGTGAACGGCGTGAACGACGCCAGCTCGATCACCCCGAGCACACTGCCCTCGAACAGCACCGGCAGCACGATCACCTGCGCGGGCGGCGCCTCACCGAGCCCCGAGGAGATCCTCAGATAGCCGCTCGGCGCGTTCTCCACCAGGATCGTGCGCTTCTCCTCGGCGGCCGTCCCGACCAGTGCCTCGCCCGGCTGGAACGACGTCGGCATGGAGCCCATCGAGTAGCCGTACGAGCCGAGCATGCGCAGCTCGTACTGGTCGTCGTCAGCGGCGTTCATGTCCTCGCCGTCGACCAGCGGCATCGCCACGAAGAACGCGCCGTGCTGCGCGGAGACCACCGGGGTGAGCTCGCTCATGATCAGCGAGGCCACGTCCTCCAGGTCGCGGCGTCCCTGCATCAGCGCGGAGATCCGGGCCAGGTTGCCCTTGAGCCAGTCCTGCTCCTTGTTGGCGATCGTGGTGTCGCGCAGGTTGGCGATCATCTTGTTGATGTAGTCCTGGAGCTCCTGGATCTCCCCGGACGCGTCCACGTCGATCTTCAGGTTCAGATCGCCGCGGGTCACCGCGGTCGCCACGCGCGCGATGGCACGCACCTGCCGGGTCAGGTTCCCGGCCATCTCGTTCACCGACTCGGTCAGGTCCCGCCAGGTGCCGTCGACGTCACGCACGCGTGCCTGGCCGCCGAGCTGCCCTTCCGTGCCCACCTCGCGGGCGACCCGGGTGACCTCCTCCGCGAAGGACGACAGCTGGTCGACCATCGTGTTGATGGTCGTCTTCAGCTCCAGGATCTCGCCGCGCGCATCGATGTCGATCTTCTTCGTCAGGTCACCCTTGGCGATGGCCGTGGTCACCATGGCGATGTTGCGCACCTGACCGGTCAGGTTGGACGCCATCTGGTTCACGGACTCGGTGAGGTCCTTCCACGTGCCGGCCACACCGGGTACGTGCGCCTGCCCGCCCAGGATGCCGTCCGTGCCCACCTCACGGGCCACCTTGGTGACCTGCTCGGCGAACGAACTCAGCGTCTTGACCATCGTGTTGATGGTGTCGGCGAGCTGCGCGACCTCTCCGCGCGCCTCGATGGTGACCTGCCGCGTCAGGTCACCGTTGGCGACCGCCGCCGAGACCTGGGAGATGTTCCGCACCTGAGTGGTGAGGTTCTTCGCCATCAGGTTGACGTTGTCGCTCAGGTCCTTCCAGATGCCCGTGACACCCGGCACGTGCGCCTGGCCGCCCAGGATGCCCTCGGTGCCCACCTCACGGGCCACGCGGGTCACCTGCTCGGCGAAGGACGACAGCTGGTCCACCATCGTGTTGACGGTCGTGACCAGTTCGAGGATCTCGCCCTTGGCATCGACGGTGATCTTCTTCGACAGATCACCCCGGGCCACCGCCGTCGTGACCTCGGCGATGTTGCGCACCTGGATGGTCAGGTTGTTGGCCATGCCGTTCACGGACTGCGTGAGGTCCTTCCAGGTGCCGGAGACACCTTGCACCTCGGCCTGGCCGCCCAGGATGCCCTCGGTCCCCACCTCACGGGCCACACGTGTGACCTCCTCGGCGAAGGACGACAGCTGGTCCACCATCGTGTTCAGGGTGTTCTTCAGCTCCAGGATCTCCCCGCGCGCGTCCACGGTGATCTTCTGGGACAGGTCACCCCGGGCCACGGCCGTGGCCACCTGGGCGATATTGCGCACCTGGCCGGTCAGGTTGGACGCCATGCCGTTCACGGAGTCCGTCAGGTCACGCCACACACCGGCCACGCCGGGCACCTGTGCCTGACCGCCCAGCCGGCCGTCCGTGCCCACCTCACGCGCGACCCGGGTCACCTGGTCGGCGAAGGCCGAGAGCTGGTCGACCATCGTGTTGATGGTGTTCTTCAGCTCGAGGATCTCCCCGCGCGCGTCCACGTCGATCTTCTGCGACAGGTCGCCCCGGGCCACGGCCGTCGTCACCTGCGCGATGTTGCGCACCTGGGAAGTGAGGTTCCCGGCCATCGAGTTGACGGAGTCGGTGAGCTCCTTCCACGTGCCCGACACACCGTCGACGCGCGCCTGACCGCCGAGGCGGCCCTCCGTGCCCACGTCCCGGGCCATCCGCGTCACCTGGTCGGCGAAGCTCGACAGCTGGTCCACCATCGTGTTCACGGTGTTCTTCAGCTTCAGCATCTCGCCGGAGACGTCGACGGTGACCTTCTGCGAGAGGTCGCCGTTGGCCACCGCCGTCGTCACCTGGGCGATGTTCCTCACCTGTCCGGTGAGGTTCCGGAACGCCGTGTTGACGGAGTCCGTCAGGTCCTTCCACGTCCCCGCCGCGCCCGGCACCTGTGCCTGGCCGCCCAGCTCACCCTCGACACCGATCTCCCGCGCCACACGGGTCACTTCGGCACCAAAGGCTGACAGCTGGTCCACCATCGTGTTGACGGTGTTCTTCAGCTCCAGCATCTCGCCGGCCACGTCCACCGTGACCTTCTGCGACAGATCACCATTGGCCACCGCCGTCGTCACCGCGGCGATGTCCCTCACTTGAGTGGTCAGGTTCCGGAAGACCGTGTTCACCGAATCGGTGAGGTCCTTCCACGTCCCCGCCGCACCCGGCACGTTCGCCTGACCGCCCAGACGTCCCTCGGCCCCGACCTCGTTGGCCACCCGCGTGACCTCGTCCGCGAAGATCCGCAGCGTCTCGGTCATCTGGTTGATCGTCTCAGCGAGTTGCGCGACCTCGCCCCGCGCCGGAACCGTCACCTTCCGCGACAGGTCACCGTTGGCGACCGCGGTCGTCACCTCCGCGATCCCGCGCACCTGGGCCGTGAGGTTCCCGGCCATGGTGTTCACCGAATCGGTGAGTTCCTTCCACACGCCGTCGACCCCGGGCACCTGCGCCTGACCGCCCAGCGCGCCTTCGGTGCCCACCTCACGGGCCACCCGGGTCACCTCGGAGGAGAACGCGGACAGCTGGTCCACCATCGTGTTGACGGTGTTCTTCAGCTCCAGCATCTCGCCGGCCACCTGCACCGTGACCTTGCGGGACAGATCACCCTTGGCGACCGCCGTCGTCACCAGCGCGATGTCCCTCACCTGGGCCGTCAGCCGGTACGCCATCGTGTTGACCGAGTCCGTCAGATCGCGCCACGAACCCGACATGCCCCGCACCCGGGCCTGCCCGCCCAGCTTGCCCTCGGTGCCCACCTCACTGGCCACACGCGTGACCTCGTCGGTGAACGTCGACAGCTGGTCGACCAGGTTGTTGACGGTCCGCCCGACCTTCAGGAACTCGCCCCGCAACGGCTGGCTGTTGCCGTCCGGCACCTGCGTCCGCAGCTCCATCCGCGGCGACAGATCACCCTCCGCCACCGCGGACAGCACCCGGCCGACCTCGGAAACCGGCCGCACCAGGTCGTCCACCAGGGCATTCGAGTTGTCGATCGCCGTCGCCCAGGAGCCCTCACAGGCACCCGTCTCCAGCCGCTCGGTGAGCTTGCCCTCGCGGCCCACCATCCTCCGCACCCGCGACAGCTCACCCGTCAGATGCAGATTGCGGTCGGCCACCTCGTTGAAGACCGCCGCGATCTCGGCCATCACGCCGTCCCCGGACACCGTGAGCCGCTTGCGGAAATTCCCGTCCCGCATCGACACCAGGGCCGCCATCAGCCGGTTCAGGGCCGCCGTGTCCACCTCGGTCGTGCCACCGCGCACCTTGCCCTGGTTGATCGGGGACTGTCCGCCTTTCGCGCGCGTTTTCTTGCCACGCGTCGCTGCGCCAGACTCCACTGTGTCCCTCCCGCAGGGGTCGACCGTCACTGCTGTGCTCGGGTACCACGCTCGGCGTACCAGTTACTACTGCGTATTCTCTGCCCTGCATACCAGGCCGCTGACAAGGGGCTGCTGCCCAAGGTCGGCTTCGGGCACACAGCCTGCCCGCCCCTTCACAAGAAGCTTGCCCAGTGTTTCACCCCGGCCGAACCAGGCCATAACAGTTCGGCAGCTTCGCACATCGTCCGCACACCCTCCGGACGGAAACACTGCAGACCGGCATCCGATTGGACCGCGAAGGTAAGTAACCTTGCATCCGGCTGTCCAGCCGCGCCGGTCCGTCCGGCCTGGGCGGTGGCACGAAGACGAGCGGGCATCGGAGGGGCGGCCGCACACACATGACCACCGGACTGATCCCGGGGGGACAGCCCCCGGACCCCCGGCCGACGGGCGCCCTGCCGCAACAGCGGCGGGAGCCGGCCGGCCACGCAGCCCAGCACGTCGAGAACCGGTCGAGGAGTTCTGTGATCACCGCGCGCGCGGCCGCCAGTTTCGAGCCCGTGGGGCGCTCGGTCGCGAGCGCCCGCTCCTTCGTCCGCGACACCCTCCAGGGCTGGGGCTTCGCCGACATCGTCGACGACGCCGTCGTTCTCACCAGCGAACTGGTGACCAACGCCGTGGTCCACGCCGGCACCTCCGCCGACGTGCTCTGTCTGCGCAGCGACGAGGGGGTACGCATCGAGGTGGCCGACCGCTACCCCGAACGCGAGATCCCCCTGCAGGCCACGGCCATCAACATGGGAAGCCCCGACCGCGAGGGCGGCCGCGGCCTCCAGCTGTGCGCGGCCCTCGCCGGCCGCTGGGGCGTCGAGTACATCCCCACCCACAAGACCGTCTGGTTCCAACTGGACCTGCCCGCACGCGCGGTGGGCACCCGCGCTGCCGGACCGGCACTCCCGTCCCACCTGCTCCCCCTCACCGACGGCCGGGTACGCGTGGCCGTCATCCAGATCGACCGCACCGGCCACATCACCGCCTGGAACGAGGACGCCGAGGAACTCTTCGGCTACCCGGCCGAGCAGGTCACCGGCAAGCCCCTGACCGACCTCGCGGCCTGGCCGCACACCCCCGGCACCAGCACCGGCATCGCGGATGCCCTCCGTCTCTCCCGCTGGGAAGGCAGCTACGGCATCCGCGCCTCCACCGGCCGCGTCACCCCCGTCTACGCCTCCCACCTGCGCGTCCGCGACACCGGCGGCGAACCGTCAACCGTGTGCCTCCTGGTACGGGACCACGAACGGGCAGTTCTGCAGACCCCCCTGCGCGGCCCCGCCTCCGACGCCTCCACCCGCTCCGAGGGCCAGAACACCGACCCCTTCGAGGTGTTCATCGGCTACCCCGCCCCGGACGACCTCGACGGCCTCCTCCAGCGCACGGTGGAGCGCGCCCGCGACATGCTCGACGGCGACTCGGCGTTCCTCCTGCTGGCCACCGACGACGAGACGGAGCTGGAGGTCCGTGCCTCCACAGGCCTGCCCTCGGCCCGCCAGCGCTTCGCACGCGTCCCCGTCGAGGCGGGCCCCGGCCGCTACGGTTCGGCCCGCATGCCGGCCGTCCACGACGATCTGACGGCGGTCCCCGGCGCGGTACCGCTGCTGAACGGCACGGGCATGCGCTCGGTCGTCACGGTCCCGTTGAAGGTGGAGGGCCGCCTCACCGGCTCCCTCGGCGTCGCCGCCGAGGCGCCCGGCAGATACTCCAACGAGGAGGCCTTGCGCCTCCAGTTCGCCGCCGACCGCATCGCACTCGCCGTCGAATCGGCCCGCCTCGGCGAACTGGAACGCCTGCGCCGCGGCTCCCTGAACTTCCTGGTCGAGGCCTCCGACCTGCTCGCAGGCACCCTGGACCGCGACCAGACCCTGGCCCTGATGGCCCAGATGACGGTCCCCACCCTCGCCACCTGGTGCGCCGTCTACACCATCGCCCACCAGGCCTCGGAGCCCTACCTGTCGTACGTCCTGCATGAGGACGAGGAGCTCATCGACGGCATCAAGTCCCTGCTGTCGAAGATCGCCCCGCCCGACCCGGTCCCCACCCCCGGGGCCCGCGTCTGGACGGCCCCCGGCGAACTGGCCCACCAGGCGGCCCTGCGCAGTTCCATGCGCAGCCTCGGCCTCAGCGGCAGCACGACCCGCGTCACCCCCGGCATCGGCCCCACCCTCGCCACCGCCTCCGCCGTCGGCGGCGAGACCGTCGTCCTCCCGCTGGTGGCCCGCAACCGCGTCATCGGCATGCTGACCCTCGGCAAGCCGACCGACGAACACTTCCGCCAGGAGATCCTGGAACTCGCCGAGGACCTCTCCCGACGGGCCGCCCTGGCCCTGGACAACGCCCGCCTCTACTCGGAGCGCACGGCGATCAGCCAGGCCCTCCAGCGCAGCCTCCTCCCCCCGGAACTCCCCACGATCGACGGCGTCGAGGTCGAGGTCATCTACCGTGCCGCGGGCGAGGGCAACGAGGTCGGCGGCGACTTCTACGACGTCTTCCCCATCCGCGACGGCGCCTACGGTTTCGCCATCGGCGACGTCTGCGGCACGGGCCCGAACGCGGCAGCGGTCACCGGCCTGGCCCGCCACGCCCTGCGCCTGCTGGCCCGCGAGGGCCTCAGCGGCCCGATGGTGCTGGAGCGCCTGAACTCCGCCATCCTCGACGAAGGCGCCCGCAGCCGCTTCCTCACCCTCCTCTACGGCGAGATGCGCCCGCAGGAGGACGGCAGCGCGGAACTGAAGGTGGTGTGTGCCGGCCACCCGCTCCCGTTGCGCCTGCGCCAGGACGGCACGGTCGAACCGGCCGCGGAGCCCCAGCCGCTCCTCGGCGTCATCGAGGACCTGGAGCTCTACGAGCAGACCGTCACCCTCGACCCGGGCGATGTCCTCCTGTGCGTCACGGACGGCGTCACCGAACGCCGGGAGGGCGCCCGCATGCTCGGCGACGACGGCCTCGCCGATGTCCTCACGACCTGCACGGGCCTCACGGCCGGCGCTGTGGCGGCCCGCATCATGCGCGCGGTGGAACGCTTCGCGTCGGACGCCCCTTCGGACGACATGGCGATCCTGGCCATGCGCGTCCCGGGCCTTCGCAAGGACTAGAGGAACGCAAAAGGCCCCACCCGTGAGGGTGGGGCCTTTCCTTCTTGAGCCCCCAAACGGAATCGAACCGTTGACCTTCTCCTTACCATGGAGACGCTCTACCGACTGAGCTATAGGGGCCTGTTGCGTTGCGAGGTCTCCCCCGCGGCAACGGAATAGATCATACCCCGAACAGGCCCGTGCTCCCAAACACGTCAGAAGGCGGGCTGAAGAAGCCCTCCGAGGGCATTGCAGGCGGACACGATCCGATGCATGTCCCGCTTGGTCAGCGACGCATCCACGGGCAGCGCGAGAGTCTCGTCGGAGGCCCGCTCGGTCTCCGGCAGCGAAACACACCGCCGGAATTCGGGCAGCCGGTGCACGGGCGTCTTCACCGGCACCCGGCACTCGACTCCCTTGGCCCGCACGGCCCGCGCGAAGGCATCCCGATCGGGTCGCCCATTGCCCGGAACTCGCACGACGTACTGCTGATAGGTGTGCCCGTCGCCGTCGTCCGGCGTCCGTACACCCCTCAACTTCGCGTCGAGATAGGCCGCCCGCTCCCTGCGCTGGGCTATCTCGTCGTACGGCGCCTCGGATTCCCCTTGCTCGAGCACCAGCAGTCCGTGCCGCTGCCCGAGGGCGTGCAGTTGCGCGAGGTCGGCGAGCCGGCCGAAGCGGTGGACGACGACCACGGCCGCGGTCCGCGAGGTGACCGTCGCTTCCACGGCAGCGGCGTCGAGGCAGTAGGTGGCGGGATCTATGTCGGCGAACACCGGCAGGGCCCCGGCCGTGGCCACGGCTTCGGCGACCTCGACGTTCCCGAAGGCCGGCACGACGACCTCGTCACCGAGTCCGACACCGGCGGCCCTGAGCATTGCAGCAGTACCCATGCTGTGCATGGTGGTTGCGCAACGTGAACTCCAAGTGACGCGCAACAAAAAAGGGTTGGACCCGGAACAGAAGTTCCGGGTCCAACCCTTTCAATAATTGTTCGGCGGCGTCCTACTCTCCCACAGGGTCCCCCCTGCAGTACCATCGGCGCTGTAAGGCTTAGCTTCCGGGTTCGGAATGTAACCG